>NZ_LSJA01000073.1 GCF_001556515.1 Caulobacter sp. CCH9-E1
AGATGGAACGCAGAGCGGCTTAACCCCGTCCACTTTTTCGGGGGAAGATCAGCTCACTCCTGCCCTGAGAGGAGCGTTTCACAGGTCGCGCAAGCGCTTCGAGACGGCTCTCGGGGCGGCGGTTCCTGATGGATGGCCCGCATTTCCGGAAGGTATGGCGCCAACCTCAAGCAAGCCCCCCGAAGAAGCCGAAGCCTGGCCTTCATATCTGTTTGTGCTAACCGAACCGCGACGGCTGGTGGGCAATGGGGGGTTCGTCGCGCGCCCTGACACGAACGGCGAGGTCGAGATCGGATACGAGATCGCGCCAGCCTTCCGATGTCGCGGCTTGGCGACAGCCGCCGCCCGCGCCCTGCTCGCTCACGCGTTCGCCGACGGGGAGGTCACCGCAGTCGTCGCGCACACCCTGGCGGAGCCAGGTCCCTCCGACGCTGTGCTACGAAAGATTGGTATGAGCAAGGTTGGCGAGAGCATCGATACGGAAGTCGGGGTGATTTGGCGCTGGGCGATACCTCGCTTGGCCTGGACAGAGCGCGAAGTCCATCCCGCAGCCTAGCGCCGCGCCGAACCCGTGGACGCGTCGGTCGGCGCCGCATGGAAGAGTGATCGCCAGGAGATCCAAGTATGGCCGAATGTTCACAGCCTCCCCGGCCCCGGCGTCCTTTCCCCATCCTGCTCGGGCTTCTGGCCCTTGGCGGCTGCGCCCACCTGCCTCCGTCCTGCCCTACGCCCAGCCAAGCGGCGGTGCTCGTCCAGCTTTTCTTTGGCCTTGATATGAGGCAGCAGGGCTCTGTGTCGAACGCTGACTTCGACCGCTTTCTCGACGAGGCCGTCGCGCCACGCTTTCCCCATGGGTTCACGGTGCTCGACGCGGAGGGCCGATGGCGCCCGGCCACCGGCGCGAGCGTCAGGGAAAGGAGCAAGGTGCTAATCCTGGCGGTAAGCGACAAGGCGCAGCTAGCCGGGATCGACGCTATCCGATCGGACTATCGCGCCGCGTTCCGCCAGGAGTCGGTCATGAAGCTTACCCAGCCAACGTGCGTAACGTTCTAGCGGCGGTCCAGAATCTAGATAAGCGTCGGCGCCCCGCCGACCGTCGACCTCCAGCAGGTTGACGGCGATTAGGCCAAGTCGGGCAAGCGCAAGCGCCCCTCCTCCGCGCGCATTTGGAAGTTCAACCAGGTGATGACGAAGTCGAGGACCAGCGGGGTGTTGCCGACATGGCAGTGGGCGTGAGCGTGGTCCGCGCGCGTGAAGAGCTGCGCCGTCAAAGACTTCACGTTCCGCAGCATGCCGATCTGGTCGTACCATTGCGAGATCGGGACGATGTGATCCTCCTGGGCGCCCAGCAGCAGGACGTCCTGAGTGATCCGCTCGGAAAATGGAGCGGTGCATAGGTTCCGCAGCCACGTGAGAAATCCGTAGCCGTCTTCAGCGCCGCAGATCTCGATGCCGTGGGCGATGGCCCAGCCCGCGGTTTCAGACTGCTCCGACATGGCCTTCAGAGCAGCGTTGACGGCGTCAATCTGGCCCTGGCGGACCATGGCGTCGATCCGCGCGCCGGCTTCAGGCCCCGCCTTGGCCAAGAAGGCGGCATAGAAGTCGGCCAGGACGTCATTGACGATCACGCGTTTGATGCGCGGCTCGAAGGCGGCGGCGCGCGGCGCGAGGTAGCCGCCGAGGGAAAAGCCCATCAGCGCGCAGGACTCGATCCCCATGTGGTCAAGCACCGCAGCGACCGGCCTTTCCCACGCCGGCTCCATGGTTAGACGCCAGCGGCGGATTGCTTGGCCCTGCCCTGGCCCATCGAAGACCACCACGTCAAAGCCCTGCGCCGCGTAATCTGGGGCTGCGAGGAAATACTCCTCCTTGTAGGAGTCGAACCCGCCGTGGATGACAAGTGTTTCGCGTCGAGGCCCTTTGGCCCGCATCGCAAGCACGGGCAAAAACCCGTCTTTGTAAGGGACCTGATAGCGTTCGATCGGCCAGTCGGCGACCGCGGCGTTGAACAATCTCAGCCAGGCGGCGTTGAGTTCGCCGCGCTTTGGGTCCTGGCCGATCATGTAGAACTCCGCCGCTCGGTAATAGGCGGACGCGTGGAGCGCCCGCCCCTCGCTTTCGGCCGCTTTGCCCAGCGCGATCATCTCGCGCGTCCAATCACTTATGCTGTGAATGCGGCCGACTACCGTGCTCACTTCAGCCTCGTCCATGGAGGGCAGCCATCGGTTCAGTTCGAAGTCGAAGAAGGGCTCGCCATGGAGCTGGCGATGGCCGGCCTGAAAGTGAGCGCTGTCGTAGACTCTGAGCATCGAGCTTTCCTGGAGTAGCGGCGAGGCGCTGCAACGGCGTCTGCGCCATGAGTCCGTTGAACTTCGCCGTAAGGCGGCAGACGCCAGCGGCGAAGCGCCATCTGCGATGGAACAGACAAGCGCCGCCGGCCGACTGGTCATCGGTCCCGGAGGGCCGGCGGGCCACAGACTTCGGTGGGGAAAATCTGCAGCCGCTACTTGCTGTCCTGACTCGCCCGGCCGCCCATCCTGGTAAGTCTCACAGGTCGCGCCTGTCGCACTTCGCGCGTTTTGGGCCGCAGGCCCAACGCAAGGTTAAGCCCTCCTTAAGATACAGCAATAAAGACCCTTAAAGCTTAACGCGTATGCCGCGGGCGGCTTGCTTGGCGAAAAAAGTTCTTTCAGTTCTTTGGCTTACAGATCTTCGCCCGATTAACGTCAACCTGAGCGACCTCGTAGATCTATCAGGACGCACCCCTGGGTTGAGCTTGTTAGCGTCTTTCCTTGAAGCCGCATCATGGCGGCGCGGTGGAAAGGAATTTCGCTATGGCGACGATAATCGTTTCGCTCACGGGGACGGCCAACGGGCCCGGCTCAGTGGAGTCCCCCGTGCGGACCCTTCAGCAAGCCCTCGACCTTGCCAAGGCCGGCGACACCATCATGCTCCGGAGCGGGGAATACGCTGGCGGCGTGACCGTCCGGGAAGCCAACATCACGATTAAGAACTTCCCCGGCGAAAAGGCGATCGTCTCGACCGGATCCGGACCCGATGACCCTGAGTGGGTCATCCGCTTTGGCGAGGACGCTCACGGCGGGGCGATCGACGGCCTGGAGATCAAGGGCGGATCGTACTACGGCGTGAAGCTTGAGAGCACCTACGACTGGGGCGGCGACATCCCTGAGCACGGGGTGCGCAACATCACGATCCAAAACTCAATCCTTCACGACTCGGGCCGCGACGTCATCAAGGCCGCGCCGGGCGCCGACGGCCTGCAGATCCTGCACAACGAGATCTACAACTCGGGCATGCGCGACGGCTCCAACGCCGAAGGCATCGACATCGTCAACGCCGACGACGTCGTGATCCGCGGCAACTACATCCACGATACCGCTACAAGTGGCGCGTACATCAAGGGCGGCGCCGCCAACGGCCTGATCGAAGGTAATTTCATCCGCAACACCGGCGCCGGCGGCGCCCAGGGTGTCGATCCGCAGGACCCGCCAAACTCCGGCGCCGGCCTGATGCTGGGCTACCAAACCGATCTGGAATGGTTCGGCAAAGACAATCCAGAGCTCTACCAAACCATGAATGGGATCGTCCGCAACAACATCATCCAGGACACCGCCGACGGCGGCATCATGGTGTGGGGCAGCAAGGACCCGCAGGTCTACAACAACACCTTGGTGAACGTTTCGACGCGCCCCTGGTACTTTGGCGGCGGCGTCATGGTTTCGGGGATCACCACCTGGACCGAAAGCGGCGATGTCTACACCAAGACCGTCAATCCGCTGGTGATGAACAACATCGTCTCGGTCGCTGAAGCCTACAACGGATCGCCCGGCTACGTGACCACCGCGGCGATCGCGATTTTGCAGAACGGCGTGACCGGCCCCATCCGTAGCGACAACAACCAAGTCTTCGGCCAGGGCTCCCAGGGAGAGAAGCTCTTCGATCTCGGCGATGGCGAGATCACCCAGGCGCAATGGCTCGCAAGGATCGGCGCGGACGGCCATTCACGGGTGGCCGCCCCGCAGCTCGACGCCAATCTTCACCTCCAGGCTGGAGCGGGCGCGATCGACGGAGGCGGCGCCTTGGCGCTAGGCGCCGACTTTGACGGCCAGCCGCTGAGCGGCGGACCGCTCGATATCGGGGCCGATCAGGCCGACAACGGCGCGCCCCTCGCGCTTCCGACGCGCGGCGGGATTGGCGCGGCGCCTCCAAAGGGCGCGACGCAGCCGGGCGAAGGCGGCGACGGTCGCCCTGGCGGCGATGGCGAACCTGGGGGCGGAGCCGGCGGGGGCGCGGGCGATGGCGGCGCGCTGGACCCGACCGAGCCTGACCTGCCCTTCGTCCAGTTGGCCAAGGCGGTCGATGGCGTTGTCGGCGTCTATTCGGGTCCGGACGCGCACGCGGTGGCGCTTGACGGTCACCTGGCGATCAAGCTGGCCGCCACGGGTTTCTCCGAATACACGAGCGGCCTTCTGCAGATCGTCGAGCAAGCGACCGGCAAGGCTGTGGGCGAGATCGACTTCGTCGGCGGCGACAAGTATGACGGTCGCCAGGTCCTCGACATCGACCTCACGCCTTTCAACCTGAAGACGGGCACGACCTACAGCGTCGTGACCACTCAGGACTTCATTCGTGTGAACGCCGAGCCCTGGCAAGCCGGAGCCATCACGCGCGGTGAATGGCAGTTCACCACTGCGGGGGACGCGCCGACGCCGGGGCCGGCCGACACGCCGCCGCCAACGACGACGCCATCAGCCGCGACCAAAGGTCTGCCGACGGATGCGGTGTTCAAGCCCCTGGCCAAGGCCGTCGCCGGCGTCATCGGCGTCTATTCAGGCCCTGACGCGGCCCATGTCGACACCGACGGACATATCGGCCTGAAGCTGGTGACCGAGGCGTTCGCTGAATACACGTCTGGAAAACTCAAGATCGTGGAGATGGGCGCTGGAGTGGTGGCCGGCGTCATCGATTTCGAGAAGGGCGACGCTTATGACGGCAAGCAGGTGGTCGACATCGATCTCACGCCGTTCCACCTAAAGTTCGGCACGACCTACAGCGTGGTGACCACCAAGGACTTCCTGCGCGTCAACGCCGCGCCTTGGCAGGCCGGCCCCATCACTCTGGGCCAATGGGTGTTCACGACGGAAGATGCGCCCGGAGCGAAGACAGCCTTCGCCGCTCCGCACATCGATACGCCCACGGTTGTGACGAGCATCGCGCCCAGCTCGTCGTTGTTCGAAGGCCATTTCGGCTAAACCTTCGGGCGCGTCGTGACGAAGGCGGCGCGCCCAGACCTTCGAGCATCATTCAGCGCCCGCAACGAACATTCCCCGCTGGCGCGCGATGCCTTCGAACCCGGCCGCCTCTAGACTGCCATCGTGCGGCGCCGACGGCGGGCGCCCCTCCGGGGTTCGAGAGACATCTTCAAGCATGCGTCTGAACCAAGACCCGACTTCAACGGCTTGTAGCGCGATCCTGAGTCCGCGCCAGCGTGAGTGTCTTTACTGGGCGGCGCAGGGAAAAAGCTCCTCGGATATCGGCGCGATCCTGCGCATTTCGGCGAGGACCGTCGACTTTCATATCCTGGAATGCTGTGGCCGACTGGGCGTGAGGACGCGGGTGCAGGCGGTCGCCGAGGCCGTGCGTCGTAGCCTGCTAGACGGCCCCTCCTGACCTTGTCGCGTGTCAGACGCAAGCATCCGCCGGGGGCGGGCCCGAGCCCGCCCCCGGCGAAGCTCTCAAGGAAGACGCCAGGTGACACGCACCCCGCCCATTCGAGGCGGGCCGACGACGAAGGTCGGCAATCCCAGGATGTCCCCGGTGTTGCCCGCGTCGATGATGTAGCGTTCGTTGGTCAGGTTGGTCGCGAAGAGCTCCAAAGCCAGCGAGCGGCCAGTCGGCGTGTAGGTCAAGGTCAGGTTCAGGAGCCCATAGGCGTTCTGGAACTCGTCGACCGCAGCGTCGGCCACCAGAGCGGCAGGCGGCTGCTGGAGGTCGGGCCGATCGTTGTTGTCGTCGAAGAACATCTTCGATTGCCAGGTGAAGGTCGGGCGCAACTCCAACACGCCACCGGGCGCGGGCCATCGAACCGCGGCGCCCAGTGAGGCCGAATGGTCGGGCGACTGGCGCAGGTGGTTGCCATCGAACGCGCCGTTGGTGAACCGGGCGTGGTTGAAGCTGTAGGTGGCGAAGATGTCGACGTAGGACGTGGGTGACCACTCCCCCTCAAGTTCAACGCCGTAGGCGCGCGCGCTGCCGCGGTTCGTTGTGATCAACCGCACCCCATCGCGATCGACAGTCTCGAAGTTCTTGTAGCCGTAGCCGTAGACGGCCGCGCTGCCGCGAAGGCCCCGTTCAGGGCGGCGAAACTTGGCGCCGAGTTCGATGCTGTCGACCGTCTCGGCGGATTGCGCGCCGAATTGCGGCGGCCCGAACGGCGCGCTTGGCCCTCGGGCCGCCAGAGTTCGAGGCCGCCGCCCCCGGGCGTAGGTCGCGTAAAGGTTTGTCCGATCGTCGAGCGCATAGCGCGCGGCGAGGCGCCAGGTCAGGCCGTCATCGTCGAGGCTGTCGCTGGAGAAGGCCCCATTGCCGGCCGTCGGCTGGAAGCTGAAGCCGAACAGCGGCAGGATGCTGACCGGGACCTGCTGCGCCGCCGGACTCTGAAGCGCCGCGAGCAGGGCCTTGGCCTGGGCCACGGCCGTCGGCGAACCAGAACTGGCCAGTTGAGCCGCCCCGATCGCGCCGCCGGCGACGCTGCGCCCGCCAGTGACGAAGGCGCTGTAGCCGCTCTTTCGTTTGTCCCGCGTGTAGCGCAGTCCGGCCGAGACCTCGAACCTTGGGGTCAGCGCCAGCGTCCCATCAGCGAAGAGGTCGAAGGAAGACAGAATACTGGTGTCGACTGACGTCTCACGATGATCTGACCGGAGGTTACTGGCGATAGCCAGAGCCTGGGCGGGGGTCAGGACGATGGCTGGGTCGAACACCGCCGTCGTACGATTGTCGGACGCTCCAGCGACCAAGCCCTGCATTAGCGCGGCGACAAAACCCTTGTTCTCGAATAGGGCGGACGGGGCCGTTCGCGTCGCCGGAAGGCCCGCGCCAACGGCCGCGCCGTTGAGTTGTCGCGTCAGCGCCGCGACCGCAAGACGCTCATCGATCTGAAGCGGCGTCTGGTGATGACCCTCGTAGCCGAAGGCGCTCGCCCCGGCGAACGCACTCAAGCGTCCGCCAGGATCGAAGTTGATGCGCAGCTCCTGGCTCCATTGTTTGGCCTTACCCTCGTTCATCGCCGTCAGAAGCGGCAGGGAAAGGCCGTCGGGATCGTTCGATTCCGAGGATTGGAAATGACGGAAGGCGCTGATCGACGACAGGGTGATGCTGTTGGCGAGCGGCCAGCGGGCGAGCAGGGTCGCGCCCCAGACGGTGCGGTCGATGTTGAGATCCTGCCCGTCTTGGAAAGACTGGCCCGCCCCCTGGGCGATCCCATCTGGGTCGCGCCGGTCGGCGAGAAAAGCCCCGCTGACCGGATCGGTCTGGTCGATGACCAGAGACTTGAACGCCGTCCCAGTCGGCCTGTCTCGCTGGTAGTTGACGATCAGATCAAGCCGTCGCGGCCCTTTCCCGGCGAAGGCCAGCGCCCCGCGCAGCGCGGTGGTGTCAACCGACTGGTAGTCCTCGCGTCCCCGCAGGTTGCTGACATAGCCATCGCGCTGGCGGCGGACGGCGGCCAGGCGCACAGCCAGGGTTTCGCCGACAGGCGCGTTGATCATGGCCTCGGCCCGACGAGCGCTGTAATCGCCAGCCTCCACGACGAGCTTGGCGTCCGCCGCGCCCGGCCTAGCCTTGTTCTGGATAATGTTCAGGGCGCCGACGAGCGCGCCCCGCCCGAACAGGGTCGACTGAGGTCCCTTGGCGACCTCGACCCGTTCGACATCGAACAGTTCGACATAACTGCCTTCGCCCTTCGAGATCGAAACTCCGTCCTGAAAGATCGACACGCGCGGCTCGAACGCTGACTCCAGCGCGCTGGAGGTGACGCCGCGCATCACGAAGCCTGGATTGTTGGGTGACTGCTGCTGGACCTCGAAACCCGGCGTAAAGAGCGCAAGCTGGTCGAGGGTCTGCACGCCTCGGCGCTCAAGGCCGCGCGCATCATAAGCGGTCAGGGCGATCGGCACGTCGATGAGAGCCTGTTCGCGCTTTTGCGCGGTGACGACGACTTCGCCGATCAGCGTCTCTTGCTGGGCGTAGGCGGCGAGAGGCGCGACCAGCGCCGCCGTGGCCAGAAAGGCGTAACGGTAATGGGGCAATGGAGAGTTCCACGGATAGCGCGCAACGCCGTGCGCCCGCGCCAGGGCGGCGCGGGGACGACGCCGCGCCGCTTGGGGAAGACGGCGCGGGCGCGGGTTTTCAGAAACGCTCGTCTCAGGATTGGACAGAGCGACCGAAGGCTAGCGCGCAGCCCCCGCGCCGGCGATGCATCGAAAACGTTGAACGTTCCCCGGCGCCGATCTCCTGGACGATCGCCGCGTTTGCGCAATAGCTGCCGTTCAAGCGGGTCCAGGAACGGAGCATTCAGATTGCAGCCCTCGTCGCCGCGGCGACGGGGTTGCTCAGGCGACCACCACCTCGGCGTGGGAGAAGGCGTCCTGGAACGCCGGCGTCAAGGGCGCGTCGGTGACGAGGATGTCCACGTCCTTGAGGGCGGCGGTGTGGACCAGACCGATCCGGCCGAACTTGCCCTGGTCGACGGCCAGCAGCACGCGGCTGGCCGTGGAATAGGCGATGCGGCTCATGATCGCCTCGCTGGGCGAATGGTCCATCAGGCCATGCTCGAGGCTGACGGCGCCGACGGTCAGGATCGACAGACTGGGCCGGAAGCCGGCCAGGAAGTCCTGGGCGTGACGGTCCGAGAAGGCCTGATAGGCCGTGTTCAGCTCGCCGCCAGCCAGGAACAGGGTATGCCCTCTGTCCTTGCGAACCGCCTGGGCCACGGCCAGCGAATTGGTGATGATCTTCAGCTGGCGGTGCTCGCCCAGCGCCTTGGCCACGAAGCAGGAGGTCGAGCCGCTGTCGAGGAACAGGGTGTCGCCGTCGGCGATGAACTTGACCACCGCCTCGGCGATGCGGGTCTTGCCCGCCACGTTCTTCTGCATGCGCAGGTCGAACGGGCCCTCGATCTCCTGCGGCGGCAGTCGGACCGCGCCGTGCAGCCGCACGATCGACCCGGCCTCCTCCATCACCCGCAGCTCGCGCCGGATCGTCTCCTCCGAGACCGACAGCGCCTTGGCGATATCGGCGATGGCGCGCGTCTGGTTGGGCGCCAGGAGGTTCAGGATGTCGCGCTGACGATCGTGGCGTTTGAGCATTCTTTGTCCGTGTCCGTCGGCGGCGACTCGCCGACCAAGTTTCCGGAATACTATCGCTTGCGTTCCGGGGCATGAAGAGCGCCCCCGGCCGGCGGGGATGGGAGGACCGGCCGGGGACGAAGCGGTCGCTAGAAGGCGACGCGCAGCTGGATCCGCGCGTAGCGCGGAGTCTGGTGCTCGACGGGCTTACGGTAGTTGGTGTCCGCCACCCCGCTGCCGCCGACGTCGCCGAACTCGTGATAGGCGGTCACCGCGTGCGAATTGAACAGGTTGAAGACGTCCAGTCGCAGCGAGGCGTCGAACCGGTCGCCTGGCGTCGGGATGGTCACCACCGCCGAAGCGTTAAACTGGGTCACCCAGTCGCCCTCGAAGGCCGATCCGCGGTCGACGACCTTGCCCTGGCAGTAGAAGCCATAGCCCTGATAGCCGTAGGCGGTCGGGTCGACGTCCTTGGGCACGATGCCGATGCAGCTGTACTTGCGCGGCGACTGCACCAGGCCGTTGCCGCCCAAGGTCAGCCAGTCGTTGACCTGATAGCTGCCATAGGCCTTGAAGGTGTGGCGGCGGTGATTGGGCAGATAGCCGTCGGCGCCGTTCAGGAAACCCGGCGAGTCGAAGTCGGCCGTGGTGTTGATCGCCAGCTGACCATTCTCGGACCTCACGCCGCCCTCGTAGTTCCCCTTCAGGCTGGCCCAGGTGTACGAGCCCGACACCGACCACTTGCCGTCGAAGGCGCGGTCGAAGGTGGCCGTCAGGGCGTTGTAGTCGCGCTTGGGCTTGGGATAGGTCAGGTCCGCGGCCGACAAGGTGACGACCGGCTTGGAGCCGTCCGGCAGGCTGTTGAGGCGGATCTTCACGTCCTCGCCGGGATTGACGATCACCCACTGGCGCCCGCCGCCGAAGCTGGACTGGCACTGGGCGGCGGTGAAGCCGGCCTTCACGCAATAGGCGCGCGCCCCGGTGTCGATCGCCACGTCCTCGACGATGCTGTTCAGCTCGCGGTGGGTGAAATAGGCGCCGACCTTGATCAGGTCGCCGAAGCGCCGCTCGTAGCCTACCACGAACTCGTCGGCCGATTGCGGCTTTAGGTTATGGGCGATCGACTCGGCGGTGTCGGCCACCAGCCCGGAGGCCGACACCAGGCAGTTCGAGACCTTGGTGTCCGGACAGGTCGTGACCCCGTTGGCGGTGGTGATCGCCGCGCCAATGACCGGATCGCCGTTGGCGCCGACCCCGTCCAGGCGGTTGTAGCGGGTGTAGGTGACCAGCGAGCCGGCGAACTTCAACGACAGGTCGCTGGGCAGCGGCAGGTAATAGCGGCCGAAGAAGCCGTAGAGCTTGGACTTGCCGTCGCCGAAGGGGTCGCCCGAGACCGACAGGCGCGGCGCCCACTGATTACCCGGATCGTAGAAGGTCGAGCCGTCGGCGTTGCGGTTGTCGAAGCGGTCGTTGCGCACGCCGGCCTCGACCTGCAGACGATCGCCGAACAGCGACCACTGGTCCTGCGCGTAGAAGGCCTGGTTGACGGTGCTGAAGCTGCCGCTGTTTCGGTAAACGCGGGTGGTCACGTACTCGACGCCGGCCGGCAGGTTGCTTTGGTCCGACCCTGTCGAGCGATACAGCTTGAAGGCGCCGCGGCCGATCGTCTCGAAGAACTGGATCGCGGTGTTCTCCTCGTGATCGTACCCGATCCTCAGGTGGTGGGCGCCGAGCAGGTCGAAGTTGAAGTCGGCGTCGGCGCGGTAGAAGGTCCGCTTGTCGTCATTGAACGACTGGGCGTCGGTGACCTTGTTCAGGCCGATGTTCACGCCGGCGGTATTGCTCCGGTAGTCGACGACCTGCTCGTGGGTGGTGTCCAGCGGCAGCTGGCCGTCGCGGAACTTGTTGACGCCATAGGCGGCCGACAGGGTGAACCAGGGCGTGAAGACGCCGGTGTAGCGGCCGATATAGTTCTCGCCGCCGGAGCGCTGGTTGGTCCCGCCCGTCTCCGCCCCGACCGTCTTGGTCGCCGGATCATAGTTCAGGCTGCGGTTCCGGACGTCCTTGGTGGTGTCGAAATAGGTGAACTCCAAGTGCTGCCTGGAGGTCAGCCAGCCGTCCAGCTTGCCGCCCCAGAAGGGCGCATCGTCGGTGACGCGAGTGGCGTTGGCGCCGGTGGCTTGGGGCGTGAAGGTCTTCAGCTTGCGCTGGTTGTAGAGGCCGTAGAAGAACAGGCGATCCTTGAGGATCGGCCCGCCCAGCTCGGCCACCCACTCCTCGCGCTCGGCCGTGGCGTCCTCATAGTTGTTGCGGAACGTGTTGGGCGCGCTGTCGCGCAGGTCGCCCGGCTCCCAGGTCGCGGTGATCCCGCCGTGGAACGTGTTCGTGCCCGACTTGGTGATGGCGTTGACGAAGCCCCCGGTCGAGCGGCCGAACTCGGCCGGATAGCCGCCGGTCTTCACTTCCACCGACTTGTAGAAGTCGAACGGCACCTCCACGGGCAGCAGACCCATGCGGAAGTTGGTGATGTTCAGACCGTTCACGAAGAAGGCGTTCTCGATGAAGCTGGCGCCCGAGATCGAGATCTGGTTGGCGAACGTCCCATTGGCCGAGGACGACCCCTGCACGACGCCCGGCGACATCAGAGCGATGTCCCGAAGCGAGCGGCCGACCGGCACGCGCTCGGCCAGTTCGCCGATGTCGATGGCCGCGCCGGTGGTGGTGATCTCGAAGTCCGGCGTGCGCATGCGGCCGGCCTTGACGACCACCGCCTCGACGGAACCGACCGGGGCCAGGGTGAACAGGTTCGAGGCGCCCGAGCGGGTGATCAGCACGCCGGCCTCTGCATAGGCGTCGTAGCCGTCGGCGGTCACCGATACGGCGTAGGCGCCCGGCGCCAGTTGCGACACGACATAGGCGCCGCTGGCGTTGGTGACGGCCGAGCGCTTGACGCCCAGCGCTTCCGAGGTGAGCTGCACCACGGCCCCGGCGATCGGCTTGCCGTCGGCCGACTGCACGCGGCCCGAGGCCTGGACGTTGGTGTAGTCCTCGGCGAAGGCCGGCGCCGCCGTCAGCGCGACCGCCGGAATGCTCACGCTGACCAAGGCCAGCGCCCGCAGCGCCAGGACGCCGCCCAGGCGTCGCCCGGCTCGAGTTTGATGCCTCACGACCGACTCTCCCAAAGAGAAATTTGTGCCCGACGAGCGTCGCGAACCGTCCCTCACGGCCGCCGCCCCCTCGCCGCGGTCTTCCTTAGGCGCGTTTTGTGGATGTGATGTGACATTTGTTGATTTCATGTTCATGTCACGAGAGATTAGCTTGCACTTCGGGAGGGTTTTGACCAGAAATCCCGCGAAACCCACACAGAAGTCCAATTCACGGGCTTCATCAGGGTGTGTCAGACGTCCGCCAAAGAGGGGGCCGTCTTCAGCCGAGGGATCCGAGGTGACCAAGACTTCCCTGCTGATCGCCCTGTCGTGGGCGACAATCGTCTGCGGCGGCGCCGGCGGCGCCCTGGCCGCGCCGACCGATCCGTACTTCGCAAACATCGACGTGCGCCGGGAGGCGCGCGCGGACGAGACGTCCATCGCCGGCGTGGTGTTCGACGACGCCAACCACAACGGTCGTCTGGATTCAGGCGAGCATGGCGTGGCGGGCGTGAAGGTATCCAATAGCCGCGAGGTGGTGCTGACCGACAAGGCCGGCCGCTACATCCTCCCGGCCCGTCCGGACATGGCGGTGTTCGTGATCCAGCCCAGCGGCTGGCGCGTGCCGACCGACGACCGTTGGGTCCCGCGCTTCGCCTACCAGCACAAGCCGGCCGGCTCGCCCAAGGCGCTGCGGTACGGCGGCCTGCCGCCGACCGGTCCCCTGCCCTCGGCCATCAACTTTCCGATCATTCCCACGCGCGTTCCCACAAAAACCGGTCAGAGCTTCAACTGCGCGGTGCTGGGCGACGTGCAGCCCGGGTCGAACATCGAGGTCGGCTACGTCCGCGACTCCCTGGTGCGCGAGATGCTCAACGCGCCGCGGAAGCCGGACTGTCTGCTAGCCCTGGGCGACATCGTCAGCGACGACCTGCATTTGATCCCGCGCACGGCCGAGGTGATGGGCGCGATCGGCGTCCCGCAGTGGTGGGTGCAGGGCAATCACGACTACGACCACGACGCCGACCACGACATCGACAGTTCCGACACCTGGCGGCGGCTATACGGCCCCAATAACTACGCCTTCGAGATCGGCCAGGCGGTGTTCATCGTCCTGGACAACGTCTCGTTCCCCTGCGGCGAGGACCCGCGCGAGGCCCGCGAGCGACCGTTCTGCAAGCAGTACTGGAAAACCTACAACGGCCGCCTGCTGCCCGATCAGATGACCTTCATCGCGAACGTGCTGAAGGCGACCGATCCCAGCAAGCTGGTGGTGTTCGCCGCCCACATCCCGTTCGTGGGCTTCGACAACGCCGAGTCCCAGCCGCACCAGACCGATAATCTGGGCGAGCTCTACGCCCTGGTGAAGGGGCGCCCGGCGCTCTCGCTGACCGGCCACAGCCACACGCTGGAGAACATGGCTCCGGGCGATTCAATGGGAGGCTGGAAGGAGACGGTCGGGGTCTCGACGATTCCGTTCCGCCATCTGGTGGCCGGCGCCGTGGCCGGCGACTGGTGGGGCGGCGACTACGACATCGATGGTGCGCCGATGAGCATCCAGGGCGACGGCTCGCCGCGCGGCTATGTCGATTTCGCCGTGAAGGGGACCGACTACACGCTCGACTACCGCGCCAGCGGCCTTCCGCGCGATCGGGCCATGTGGCTATCAGTCAACACGCCGCGCTTCCGCGCCTGGGCCGAGACGATCTTCGCTTGGCGCGACACCTCGGAAGACAGGCGCGACGCCGTCCCGCCGCTCAGCGTCCAGGACCTGCCGGACGTGAAGCTGCTGACGCCTTCGGACCTTCAGGCGGGGAGCTGGCTGACCGCCGACGTTTGGATGGGCGACTCGACGACCAGGGTCATGGTCGCCATCGACGGCGGCGCGGCGGCGCCCATGACCCGCACCCAGGAGTTACGCGGCGAAGGCGTCCGGTCGGGCTCGGCCTATTCCGATCCCTTCGCCCTGCAGCGGCAACTGACCATGGCCCGCACGGCGATCCAGAGCCGCTCCGGCGATCCGGAGGCGCAAGGCTATGTCCAGGGTCGCCAGAAGCGCCTGCCGCCCATGCCGCCTCAGCCGCGCGGCTCCCGCGCCGACCACTCACCACACATCTGGCGCTACGACCTGCCCCAGGGTCTGGCTGAAGGGACGCACACGGCGGTCGTCACCGTCACCCGCGACCAGGGCGAGGCCTCGCGCGATACGCTTGTCTTCGAGGTCCGCGCAACCCGCCCGAAGCCGACCTTCGATTTCGAGTATTGGGACAGGTTCAAGAACCAGTAGGCGTGTTTGGCCGCCATTGGACTAGGGCGCGCGAGCGCCCGCGGTCGTCAGATAGATCGGGTTGCCGATCATCAACAGGCGGCCGGCCCGGTCCCGGACGTTGACCCGCACCCAGCTATCTTGCGCCCCCATCCGGACCTCGAACGCGCCCGTCGGCGAGATTCTCGGGACGATCCTGGCGCCATCCTGGATCACCTCCAGCCCAGCCGGATCGGCGCCGGCGATCACGGCGGTGAAGGCGATGGTCTCGCCGGGTCTGGCCGCCAGCGTCCCGCCCATGACCGCGCCGCGGCCGCCGACGGTGGCGGAGAGATCCAGCATCCGATCGCCTGTACCGTCGAGATCGATGAACACCCTGCCCGCCCGCAGGCCCGCGAAAAGCGCCTCGCTGGACAGTCCCTCGGCGTGGATCACCGTGGCCGGACGCCCGACGGCCGAGGGCTTGTCATGGGGGATGCCGGCGTCGTGGTTGTCGCTGCCGCCGATGGCGGTGATCCGGCGCCCCGCGTTGAGCTGGGCTTCCCAGAAGGGAACGCCCGACAGGACGCCCTCGAACCCTCCCAGCGCCTTTTCGTTTCCGCCATTGGCGACCTCGATCGCCTGTACGGCGTCGAAGTCGGTGTCCTTGGCGGTCCAGCCGCAACCCATGCACTGCTCCCCCGACGGCGCGGCCGGGTGGTTGATCGAGAAAATCCCGCCAGCGGCCGTCACGGCCCGTTGCAGGTCGCGGATGGTCGGGACGCTCTTCGAGCCCAGACGGAAGTCGATGAAGGCGGTCGGTCCGAAGACGTTGGCGTGGCCCTGGAACGTCGTGACCTCGCGCCCGGTCATCAGCAACAGGTTGGGGAACGAGGGCTGCAGCTCGGCCAGAGCCTCGGCCTGGCTCGTGGTGTTATGATCAGTCACGGCGATGAAATCGAGCCCTGCGGCCTGGGCCGCCAGCACCGTGCGATAGACCGGACAAGCGGCGCGCGGGGCGTCCCCGGTTACGCAGCTCCCATCGCTATGGGCGGTGTGCATATGCAGGTCGCCGCGATACCACCCGGGCGTCGTCGCCTTTGCGAGCGTGACGGGCGGGGACGCGGGGGCGCGCTGGAACCAGACCTTCGCCTCGTAAGTCGCCTTGGACCCCGGCCGGGCGTTGGGCACGCCCAGCAGCAGGGTCCATTCGCCGGATGGCAGCGGCCCCGGGAGGTAGCTGGCCGTCGCGGCCTCGGTCGAGACGAAGAAGGTCTTCTTGTTGCCGCCGCTCCAACCCCGGAACCGGTCGGGGTCCAGCAGGCCCAGATCGACCACCGTCCGGTTCTCGCGGCCCGTATAGTCGAAGGCGATCTCAAGGCGGGTGACCCCGGGCGGCACGTCGAAGGTCACGGGCTTATAGGTCTGGTGATCCGCGCCCGTGATCTCGCCGGTCAGGACGAGATCCGGCTCTAAGATCTGGGCGTGGGCAGGCCAGGCGATCAGCAGGGCGATGAGGGCGAGCCAGCGGCGCATGGACGGTTTCCAAAAAGAAGGGCGGCCGAGGTTGCGGCCGCCCAAGGTCAGGGGAAGAAGGTCAGGCGGCGCCTCAGAACCGGTAGAGCAGCGCCGCCTTGAAGGCGCGTCCGAACTCCGGCCGGCCAACGCCATAGAGGGCGCCGGCCTCGCCGCTGATGATCTGGCCGGCCCGCGGATTGCCCTCGGTCAGGCCCAGCTCGTTGGTCAGGTTCGTGCCGTAGGCGTAGATCGACAGCGCCTCGCTGACATTGAACCGCACCGTGGCGTTGACCAGCGTATAGGCCGGCAGGCGCGAGGTGTTGGCCGCGTCGGAGAAGCGGTCGCCATAGCGCTCGATGCTGCTCTCGATCCGCAGACGGCGATCCATCAGGTTGACGCCCGGGGTCAGGCGGAACGCGGTCTTGGGCACGCGCACCAGGCGGTTGCCGGTGAAGTCGCGCGTGCGGCTGGCGGTTCCCGCCGGCGGCTTGACCTGGCAGGTCGGGTCCGAGGCCGAGACCGTGCAACTCTCCTCGAACTTGTAGTCGCCGAACTCGGGGTTCTGGATCGTGGCGCTGAAGCCGAGGTCGAACCATGCGGTCGGACGGATCGTCCCTTCCAGCTCAAGGCCCAGCGTCTTGGTGTCGGTGACGCTGGTCTGGTTCACATAGGCCCCGGTGGTCGGATTGAAGACCAGGCTGCCGAAGGTCAGGGCGTCATAGGCGGTGTGGAACACCGTGGCGTAGAGGTCCAGCTTGCCGGTGGTCAGCTTGTAGCCGGCTTCCGTCAGGTCCATCGTCTGAACGATCGGCGCGGTGTTGGTCGCGTTGGTGATGTAGTCGCCCAGCGACGGCAGACGGAAGGCCGAGGTGTAGCGGGCGAAGAGGCCCATGTGCGGGGTGAGGCGATAGTCCGCGCCGACGGTCCAACCGGTGTGGTCGAACTTGCGGGTGAAGCGGTCATAGACGCCCGAGCCCGCCAGGACCGTGTCGTCGGCGGGAGTCGGCGACTGGCCTAGATTGATCGTCGCGGTCCGTTCACTACGGCCGGTGAACTCCACCTTCTCCCAGCGCACGCCGGCGTCGATGCGCAGCGCCGGCGTCACCTGCCACTCGTCGGTCAGATAGAGCGCCGTGGTGTTGGACTTGCCGTCGCCGTTGGCGAACTCGGCGCCATAGCGGCTGATGCCGTTCTCGGTCAGGCTGGACAGGACCTTGCCGCTCGCGTCAACGGCCACCAGGTCGAGGCGTCGGGCGTTGTCGCGCACGTCCAGCAAGGCGTTGGCCGAGTAGCGGTTGAAGGCCTCCTCGACGTGGGCGTGATAGAAGCCCGCCGCCACGTCGTGGGTCTGGCCGCCGATCTCGAACTTGTGCAGCAGGCGCGTGTCGTTGATCAGCTCATCCAGCGGCACGGAGACGTAGCGGAGCGACCCATCCAGCACCAGGCCATTGCCGTTCTGGCCCGCGCCGGTCGTGCTGAACACCTCGCTGGGACTGGTGGCGTAGCGCAGCTGCACGTCGGTCGCGCCGGGCGTCGCCGCCAGCAGGGCGGCGCGATACTGCGCGATGCGGGCCGAACCCAGCACCGGGGTATTGGGGAACAGGCCGATGCGCTTGGACTCCGAAGTCCGATAGCGCAGGGTTTCCTGCAGGCGCCAGCCGTCGGCGATCTCGTACTTCAGGACGGCGGTGGCCTGGGTCAGCTTGACCTCGGTGCCGCGGGAGAGGTCCCAGTTGAAGGGCCCCTTGGGACCGCGCAGGGTCAGCTTCTCGGTCTCCGGCCCCGCCAGGGTGCCGGTCAGCGGGTCGAAGCCCGGGGCGGCGCTGGGCTCGCCCGCCGCGTTGAACTTCAGCGGCACGCCGGCGAACAGGATGACGTTGTCGTCCAGGTGCTTGATGTTGAAGTCGAAGCTGCCGCGCTGGAAGTCGCGGCCGATCGAGGCGCGGACCTGATAGCCCTTGTTGGCGGCGAAGCCCGGATCGCGAATGCCGTCGTCGTCGCGCCAGAAGCCGCCAAGACTGGCGCGCCACTCGCCGATCGGTCCGCCGACATAGGCGTCGACGCGCTTGAGGCCGTAGTCGCTGGCCTGGACCTTGATGATCCCCTCGCGGGTCTCGCCCTTGCGAGTGATGAAGTTGACCGTGCCGCCCGGGGCGTAGGACGCGAAGATCGACGAGGGACCGCCGCGCACCACCTCGATGCGCTCGATGGTCTCGTCCAGGCGGAACGACTGGTCGGCGTTCAGATAGCCCAGGCCGCCGTCGTGCTGCACCGGCGCGCCATCCTCCTGCAGGGCGATGGCCGAAAAGCCCTCCTGCGGGATGCCGCGCGCGCGGATGTTGGCGCTGGCCTCGCCGCCGGACGCCTCGACCCAGAAGCCCGGCACCGACTTCAGCGCGTCGGCCACGCCCATGGGCGAGCGCAGGCGCAGGGTCTCTTCGTTCATCGTCGTGACGGCGTAGCTGGTCGACAGGCGTGTGCGGGCGTCCGAACCCGCGCGGGCGGTGACGATCAGCTCCTCCACCGTCGAGACCTCAGGGGCGGCCCCGCCGGCGGCCAAAGGGCCGGCGCCTCGCTGGCGCAGGGTGATGACCTCGGCCGTGGCGGAGGCGATCTCCAGATCGCTACCCTCGATCAGACGGCGCACGGCTTCCTCGCGGCCATAGGCGCCTTGCAAGCCCGCCGTGCGGTGCTTGGCCGCCACGTCGTACGGGAAGAGGATCTGCACGCCGGCCTGACGCGAGAAGGCGTTCAGCGCCTGAGCCGTATCGCCGGCCGGGACCTTGAACTCCACCCGCGCGGCCGCTTGCGCATGAGCCGCGACCGGCGCGACGGCGACCAACGCCGAGGTGGCCAGAAGCAGGCATGCGCCCACGCGCGGCGCTCCATGGCGCGTCAAAGACTTGATCATCGTAGTTCGCCCCATCTAGGTCGCCGAAAACCGGCGTCTCGCTCAGCAAGATGGAAGGGGCGCGGAAAACCTCTATCGAGATTTGAGAAGAATTCGTGACGATCCGTCGTCAATGATCCGTAGACCGAACGTTGTGCGCAAGGCCTCCAGGAAGCTTTCGGGGTTTCCGGTCATGAAACGGCCGCCCAGGCGCATGGCACCGACCTTGGGGTCTTCTATGACCATCTTGCGAACGAGGTAACGATTGTATTCCTCGACCGCGTCGGACAGGCGCTGTCCTTCGAAAACGATTTCACCACGACGCCATGCCTGGACGTTCTGGACCTCGACCTCAGGCGCTGCCGCGACGGCGACGCCCGCAGCGGTGACCGCCAGCGCCTGCCGAGGATCGGCGGCGTTGACGACTGAAGCTTCTGTCTCCCCGGCGGCGGTGCGGATCGCCGCGCGGCCGGCGAGCACGATCAGGTCCAGTCCCGAGGGCCGCAGGCGCGCATTGAACTGGCCCGGCGCGAGATTGGCCAAGCCCGACGGCGTGAAGAGCTCGAACGGCCGCATGGCGTCATGAGCGATCGTCAGCGCGATCTCCCCTCGCCTCAGCCACAGCCGCCGGCGGTCGCGGCCGAAGCGCCAGAGCACTTCGGTGTCGGTGTTCAGCTCGACCGAGCTGCCGTCGGGCAGCGACAGGCTGCGACGTTCGCCCACGCCGGTCACGGTGCGGTCGCGCAGCCATTGGTCCCGGCCAAGATAGGCGGCGCCCGAAATCCCGGCCGCCAGGGCCAGGCCGCCGCCCAGCCAGGCGCGCCGGGTCGCCGCGGGACGAGCGCGCGGCGGAGCGTCGCGCAGGGCGTCCAGCCGGCTCCAGGCGGCGGCGACCTCGGCGAAGGCGGCGGCGCGGCGGGGGTCGGCGTCACGCCAGGCTTCGAATTCCGCGGAATCCGCACGGCCGGCGTCCAGACGCGCCAGCCACTCCGAAGCCTGGGCGATCAGCGCGTCTCTGTCTTGATCGCCCGCTTGCGCCATGTACTCGCCTTAACTCCGATCCTTCGACGCTCGTCCGCCGCCAACGCCTTGGTCAGCAGGGCCAAGCCCTTGGCCAGATGTTTCTCAACCGTAGAGATGGACAAGTTCAACCGAACCGCTATCTGGCTCGGTGAAAGCCCTTCCATTTTCCGTAGCGTGACCACCCGGCGACATTGTTCCGGCAACCGATCGACCGCCTCGATCACGCGCAGCAACTCTTCCCGAGCGCTGGCGACGGCGTAGGCGTCCGGCGCCGGATCCGGCAGAGCTTCCATCTCCAGCACCCCGATCTGGCGAATGCCGACGACCTTGGCCCGCCGCACGCGTTCGAAGGCCAGGTTTCGAATGATGGTGAGGACGAAGCGCTCCGGGCGCTCCAGCCGGCGCCAGTCGGGGACGCCCAGCACCTTGGCGTAGGCCTCCTGCACGAGGTCCTCCGCCTCGGCGGCGTCGCGCGTCAGCTTGCGGGCATAGGCGCGATAGTTCGCCGCGAACGGCAGAACCGCTTCGGCGAACCATTTATCGATGTCGCGTAGCCAAGCCATCACGCGAGTCCCGCCCCGGCGAAGACAGCCGGCTCTCGAACGCTGCACTAGCGATCGAGGATGTCAGTTTGGCGACGGTGCGCAGTCATTCGGTCAGGCCGCTCGCTGGCCTGCCAGTATCTTCTGCGATGACCGTCACCGCTTGATGCTAACCTGGCGGCTGCCTAAAGCTTGACCAAAGACCGGCTGACTAGATCTCGCGCGACCGAGGAGGCTCACTTGGTGGAAGTGCACGGGCTCACGCCATATTTCGAAGTGTTCGATATGAGCGCCTCGCTCGCCTTCTACCGCGACCAACTCGGCTTTGAGGTGCTGTTCGCCAGTCCTGAGGTCCAGACCGCGGAAGGTCGCTTCTCTCACTTCGTCCGTCTGGCCCGCGGTGGGGCTGAGTTGATGCTGAACACCGCATACGATTCAAACGAACGACCTGCGCGACGAAGCGAGCCGCGTTGGGAAGGCTGTCGGCACACAGCCATCTATATCGACTGCGACGACGTGGTCGGCATACATGCCGAGATCACTGCGAGAGGCCTCAACACCCAAGCTCCCGCGACCACGGGATACGGCTTCTTGGCCTTCTCGGTCTCGGATCCGGACGGATTCGGCGTGATCTTCCAACAGCCCCCTTCAGCTCCCCCGGCGTAGATTGGCCGTCGCCTTTCCCCCTTGCAGTCGATCGCAACGTCATCTGCGGCGGCTTCGCGCCCGTTGCTGACATCGGCCCCCTTGCGAACACAAGGCGTTCACGGGCTCAACCTCCAGGCCCGCAGCGCCTAGTCGCCACCGGCCGCTTGGAACAGCGCCGGCAGCAGCGCCAGGGCGACCCCAATTCCGGCCAACGCGGCCCAGCGCCATTGACCCATGCCGCGCCAGGCGCTGGCGCAGGCGGCCGACATCCCGTCGTCGCGCGACAGCCTCAGGGCGTAGACCGCCACGCCAGACACCGCCAGGGACGTCAGGGCTAGGCCGAACACGAACCAGACCAGCTTGGTCCAAACCCCGCCGAACGTGCCGAAATGCAGCGGATCGGCCATTTCGGAGAGACGCTGGTGCGCCGTCAGATCTCGCCCGTCGGTCGTAAGCACGACCTTGCCGGTCGACGCATCGGTCCAGGCAACGTTGGCGCGCTCACGGACGAGCACCGCCCGGTGCTGGCCTTGAAATTGGAACGCGCCGATCTTGCCCGACGGAAAGACGATGCGCTGGATACGCAGATCCGGATAGGCGGCGCGAGCCGCGGCGAGGTTGCGCTCCAGTCGATCCGCCACGCCGCGAGCATCGAGTTTGACCGCGGCCACCTTGGCGCGCGGAGCCGGCGGTGCCTTGGCCACCGTGCTTTCCGCCAGATACCAAAGACCTGTTGCGCCGATCAAGGCGACGAACCAAAGGCTCCAAAGTCCCGCTAGACGGTGCAGATCGCCCATGGCCGTGCGGGCGTCGCGCCATCGCACTGGCCTCAGAAAGCCTCGCCACCACTTCTTGTAGACGACGAAGGACGTCGCCAGGCTGATCAGCAAAAGGACCGACAGGGCCGAGACGATGGGCACGCCCACCGCCGTGGGCAGGTTCAAGTGCCGGTGCATGTTGCGCAGAATGCGCTGAGCCCCGACCCATGCCCCCTCGCCCTGCACCGCGCCGGTCGTGGGGTGCAGATAGACGAAGCTGCGCCGTCCGTCCGGCGTCTGGATCGTCGCGGTCATGGCGAAGCCGCGATCGATCGGCGCGTCCAGCAGGAGGATCTTGGCCTTCGGCTGAAGGGCGGCGACTTGGCGCGCCGCCTCCGACCAGGCCAGAGGACCTTCCACCGTCGCCGGCTCGACCCGCAAGGCCGGTCGCAGCAGCCAGTCGATCTCATGACTGAACACGGCGACCGTCCCGGTCAGGAAGACGAAGCCGAGCAGGATCGACAGCTTCAGTCCAACCCACTGGTGAACACGCCACCACAGGCGCGAGCCCTTGGCCTTGGCGACGCGCCTTGGCGGAAGGGCATTTGCTCCATCCCGCTCCGCTACGGACGCGCGCTCAAGGCTCACCATTCGCGGGAAACCTCCAGGAACAGCGAGCGGGGCTCGCCGGGGAAGTGGCCGGTGCGATCAATGAAGCCGGAGGCGGCGTAGGTTTTGTCGAACAGGTTGTCGACCCGCAGGAGCGTCGACCAGGGGCCGACCTTGTAGATCACCGAGGCGTCGAACACCGTATAGGGACGCACCTTCTGGCCGCTGAGCGAGGTGCGAACGTCGACATAGTCTCCGCCCAGAGCCAGAGCCAGGCCCAGCTTGGGAAACTGATAGCGTGTCCAGAAGCCGGCCTTATGCTTGGGCGCATTGGCGAACCGATCGCCGACGCTGTTGGTGATCACCGTCTTGCTGTTGGTCTTGGTGATGCGGGTGTCGTTGTACGCGTAGGAGCCGGTCAGCACCCAGTTCTTGGTCAGGTCGGCGGCCAGGTCGAACTCGACACCCTTGCTGGTCACCTCGCCGAACGCGATCATGTCGTTGACGCCGTCGCCGCCCACGTCGCCGCGCGGGTCGCTCTGCAGGATGTTGCTGCGGACGATCTGGTAGGCGGCGAACGTGGTCTGCAGCCGGCCGCCCATCAGTTCGGTCTTTACGCCGCCCTCGACGATTTCGCCCTCTGTCGGCGCGAAGGGACCGCCCGCCAGCGGATCCTGGCTGGAAACGCTCTGCGGCTCGTAGCTCTGGGCCCACTGGCCATATACCGAGACGTCAGGACGCGCGCGCCAGACCAGGCCTGCCCGCCATGTCGCCTTTTGGTCCTTGAAGACGCTGGCGTCCGACGTGTCCTCGTAACGGTCGAAGCGTACGCCGGCGGTGGCGATGAAGGGGCCGACGGTGGCCTCCTCCAAAAGATAGGCGCCGGACCGTTCCTGCACGGCGGAGGTGCGCACCCGCGCCCTCAGCTTGTAGGTCTTGGGATCGGTTACCCCGTAGAGCGGGTGGATCAGGCTGAGCGGCCCGGGCAGGCCCGCGACGGCCGTAAAGCCTCCCAGCAGCGAGGGACGGTTGTTGTTGACCAGCTCGCTGCGGTAAGCGTCAACGCCCAACAGCACCCGATTGCGCAGCGCGCCCAGATCGCGCGACCAAACGGCGTTAGCGCCGAAGCTCAGCTGCTCGAGATCCCGCTCCTGGTCGCGGAACTCACGGCGCGACAGGTCCAGCACGCCGTCTCGATCACTGTCGGTCAGGCCACGGGGTTCGTGATACTGCTGGCGCTCCAGGCTCTTTGAATAGCGCAGGCTGGCGTCGACCTTCAGGCTGTCCGACACGGGCCATTCGAGCCGAGCCTGCAGCACATTGGCGGTCAGATCGAGGAAGTCGCTCTTCTCATTGTGGTTCCAGCGCCGGTCAGCGAGGAAATGGCCCAGATTGTCGGTCGGCACGCCGCGCAGGCGGTTGCCTTGCAGGTTCTGCTGATAGCGGGTGGCCTGCAGAGTCAGTGCGGCCGGGCCAAGGTCGCTGCGAATCCCACCGTCGAGGATCAGGACCTCGCTGCCGGAGTTGCGCCGCGGCGTATTGCGGCTTTCGTAGAAGGCGCCAAGCCGAGTGGCGGGCGCTTCGACGCCGGGCAGGAAGCCCTCGATCTCGACCGAGCCGCCACGGCGCGCCTCGGTTCCAGCGACGGCCGTGGCCCGCGCCGAGAACTCGCTCTTGGGGGTCTTGGTGATGTAGTTGAACAAACCGCCCGGCGCCCCGGGGCCATAGAGCATCCCCGCCGGCCCCTTGAGGAACTCCAGTCGCTCGACGTTGAATAGCTGCGGCACCGAGAAGGCGACGTAGGGATCGCCGCGCAGGCCGTCGAAGAAAATCTCCTCCTGACGGAAGCCGCGGGCGGTGACGCCAGCGTAGGAGAACAGGCTGACGCCGGCGATGTTACGATAGAGATCCTGAGCGTCGCGAGCCCCCTGGTCGCGGATCAGCTCCGCGTTCAGGACCTGGATATTGAGGCTGGAGGCCAGCGGCGGGGTTTCCAGCTTGCCGCTGGTGGTTTCCTGCGCGCGATAAAGCTGACGCGCCCGGGCGGTGATGATGATCGTCAGGTCGGGCTCGTCTGTGGGGGTCGTCACCCCGGCCTCGCTGGTCTCGAACGCAGCGGCGGAATGCGCGCCGACCAAGCCGGCGGCCAGGGCCAACGCCGCCACCGAAGGCCTCAAACGTCCATGAAACTTCACCACGCCCACTCCTTACCCAAAGAATGGCGCGCCAGTTAGCGCGAATAATAGTTATTCGCAACAATCAGGACGACGGAGCGCCTTGCCGCCGGATTTCGTCGGCCATGCGGTCAGCCACGTCCTGACCGATGTCGTTGACCACCACGGCGGCGCCCTGGCTGGCAAGATAGAGCGCATGGACGCGGCCCAGGCCGCCGCCCGAGCCGGTGACGATGGCGACACGACCAGTCTGGGCGTTGGCAGGTTCAGTCATCCAGCTTCCTCAGGGGCACGCGGGCGTCGGCCTGGCAAGGACTGGCGAGACCAGGCCCACGTTCCAGTTCCAGGGCTGGTCGCCCGCGGCCTTGCGGCGACAGACCGCGCGCTCGTGGAGGGCGAACATGCCTGGCATCAGGTTGGTGTCGGCCATCGGCCTGTCGCGGAAGGCCATGTAGGCGCCGGCGGGCTTATAGGCCTCCCAGGTCGCCTCGCCGCCGGCCTGCGGCCGACCAGTTCGGGCGAAACTGGTCCAGTAGCCGACCATGGCGTCCGACAACGCCCTTTCCTCCGCCGCATCCGGCGCCTTGGGCCAGCGCGGCGGAACGCGGTCCAGCGACCCGAACATGTAGGGGATTTCGCTGGCGTGGAAGGCGTGCAGCCCTGCCTGATCCATGGCCGGATAGCCGTGGTCGAACAGATAGAGGAACGAAGGCTGACCGGCCTTGGTCTGCGATCGCGCCAGACGCTCGGCGGTCCAGCCGTACATGGCGTCGCGAGTGGTCGCCAGAACGCTCTCCTCCAAGGCCGAGGCCGGATAGAGCTTTAGGAAGTCGTCCGCCAGGTCGCCGTAGCGCGCCCTGATCCCCGTCTCATATTCGGCGGCGGTCTTGGGGGCCGGCGGCGCCAGGAAGCGCAGAGAGCGGATCTCGCCGCTATTGAAGCCGACGAGGATCGGAACCCGCGCCTGCTCGCCGCGATCGAACGAGTCGATCAACTGGCGCGTGAGAACGGCGCCGTCCACCGCGCCGAACGGCAGGAAGCCGGCGCGAGCGGCCTTGTCGGTCAGGATCTGCGGGTCCATCGCCCGCATCGCCGCGAGGCTGGGAGCCGTCACCGCCCCCTGCACATAGACGCCGGCCGCCTCGCCCGACGGCGCGCCGTGACGGGCCGCTTTCAGCTCGGGGGTGGAGATCATGTAGGCGCTCTGGGCGATCGCCTTCGCGAACAGCCCTCGCGCCGGGGGCGAGACCATCAGGTACATGACGCTGAGCGCCCCGGCGGACTCTCCGGCGATCGTGACATTGTCGGGGTCGCCGCCAAATGCGGAGATGTTCGCGCGCACCCACTTCAGCGCCGCGATCTGGTCGAGCAGGCCGTAGTTGCCGGAAAGGCCGCCCGGGTTCTCGTTGCCCAGGTCTGGATGCGCCATGTAGCCCAACACGCCCAGACGGTAATTGATCGTCACCAGCACCGCGCCGGTCGCCGCATAACGCGCGCCGTTCTGCAGGGCCGAGCTTCCCGAGCCCGAGGTCAGAGAGCCGCCATGGATCCAGACGATGACCGGAGCCCTGCCCCGGGCCGACGGCGTCCAGATGTTCAGCGTCAGGCAATCCTCGCTGGTAGGACCGATCTCGCCCGAATAGACCGACGGCGCCCCAGGCGTGGGCTGGATGCACGCCGGGCCGAACTGGCTGGCGTCGCGCACGCCCGTCCAGCGCGCGGCCGGCGCGGGCGCACGCCACCGGCCTGGCCCGACCGGGGGCGCCGCATACGGCAGCCCCTTGAAGGCCAAGGTCCCAGCATCGACGACGACGCCTCGCACCGTTCCGGCCGGAGCGACGACCAAGGGTCGACTCTCGGCGGCATGGGCGCGGCCGGCGATCAGCAGCACGGCGACGAGAAGCAGGTTTGTCACGCGGTTCATTGAGCGGCCCCGATCCTGGGGCCCTTGCCGAGGGCCCTCGCCAGCAGAAGGAAGAGCGTGATGGCCACGCCGTAGAACGGGACGAGGGTGAACAGCGCCACCTGCAGCGAGTTGTGTGGATACGCCGCCCGGAAGAAGTCGCTGGCCGCGCCGACATAGGTCGGGCCCAAGCCCAGGCCGATGAAGTTCATCACCAACAGCAGCAAGGCCCCGGACATCACCCGCTGATTGGGGCGGACCGTGTTCTGAACCAGGGTCACGGCGGACGACAGATAGACGTGGTTCAGGCACATGGCCGGCAGCAGGCAGGCCAGGGCTGTCGGCCAGTGCGGCGCGGCCACGAACCCCAGGTAGCACGGCACGGCCAAGAGCAGGGCGCCGGCGGGCGCCAGGCCGTAGGCGCGCTTGGATTCGCGCGTGAAGCGGTCGATCAGCCAGCCGGAGCCGAAGATCCCCACGCTCATGCCGACGCCGACCACGATCGCGTACCAGACGGCGACTTCGCCGAGGGTCATGCCCTTCTCGCGCATCAGGAACAGCGTGGCAAAATTGCCCAGGCCGTAGGTGACGAACTGCGTTGCGCCGCTGCCCAGCGAAGCCAGCAGTAGCACCGGATGTGAAAAGAACATCTTCAGGGTTTCGCCGAAACCCGCGCGCGCCTGCGGGACGTGGGCCGTCGCGGGATCGAGACCCCCACGCCGCGGCTCTCGCACCACCAACTTCAGGACCAAGGCGGCGGCGACGCCGACCGCGCCGGTGATCATGAAGGCGTCGCGCCAGCTGAAGGCGGCGGCCACCGAGGCGCCGAACGCGATGCCGAGGGCCGCGCCCACGGGCGGGCCAAGATTGTAAAGGCCCAACGCCGTGCCTCGGCGTCCGGGTGGAAAATAGTCGGTGATGATCGCGTAGGACGGCGGCACGCCGCCCGCCTCCCCGAAGCCGACCGTCATGCGTGCGATTGCGAAGCCGCTGTAAGATCGGGCCATGCCACAGGCCATGGTCGCCGCGCTCCAGACACCGCAGGCGATGGCCAGTACGGTCACGCGGTTGGTCCGGTCCGCCAGCCAGCCGACCGGGATGGCGATAAAGCAGTAGAAGGCCGCGAAATAGAGACCGCCCAGGAGCCCCAGCTGGCTGTCGGTGATCTGCAGTGTGTCCTGAATCGGCTTGGCCAGGATCGATAGCAGTTGCCGATCCAGGAAGTTCAGGACGTAGATGAACCACAGGCACGCCAGGGCCACCCAAGCGCGCCGGTCGGGTTCCTGCACGGCGGCCGATGGCGCGGTCGTGGGCGCAATGTCTTCGAGCGGACGCGTCATCGTTCCTCCGTCCGCAAGGCGGCGTAGACGCCCCGCTGGTGCTCAGGCAAAGCCCTTCGTCCGGCCGCGCCGCGCCCGGTGGCGATGGTCGCCCCGGTCTTGGCCGACACCGGCACTTGATGCTGGGTCAGGTAGATCATGATCAGGTCGTTGACGGGATCAGCCTGCCACCACGTGCCAAAAATCCCTGGCCAGGTGATCGCGCCTGGCGCACCGCAGGCGTATGGGTTGTCGATCGCATCCTCCGCGATCGAGACGCCCAGACCGAAACCATTGCTCCGCCACAGCGGCATGCCGGCGAACGGCGTCTCGCGCTGGCGCTCCGTCAGCCGATTGGTCCGCATGAGCCGCACGGTCTCGGGCCGCAGCAGGCGGACGCCGTCCAGGGCCCCCTCGCTCAACAGCATTCGCGCGAACCGGTGATAATCGGAGGCGGACGAAATCAGCCCACCGCCCCCCGGCGTGTAGCTGGGAGGTTCGTCGTACATTTCGGGCTCGAGCTTTGCGAGGCGGTTTGTCGTTTCGTCAAATCCGTAGAGGCTCGCCAGGCGTGGGCGCTTGTCGTGCGGCAGCCAGAAATCGGTATCCGTCATGCCGAGCGGCTCGAAGATCCGCTCTTTCAGCACCTGACGCAGGGGCTTGCCGTCGACCCGACCGATCAGGAAACCCAGGACGTCGGTCGAGTGGCCGTAGTGGAAACGGTCGCCCGGCTGATAGGCCAGGGGCAAGCCGCCCAGCGCCGTCAGCCACTGCCGCGGGCTCATGCGAGTCATGGCCGGATCGCCCAGGGCCTGCTCGTAGGCTTTCTGCAGCGGCCCCTCCGAGAAGAAGCCATAGGCGAGACCCGAGCGGTGGGTCAGCAGGTCCTCGATCGTGATGGGACGCCGCACCGGGTCGGTCTCATGCAGCGGTCCGGCCGCATCGCGCAGGACTCGCGGCTGGGCCAATTCGGGGATCCAGCGTCCGATGGGATCCTCCAGCGCGAACTTGCCCTCCTCCATCAGCATCAGAGCCGCGACCGAGGTGATCGGCTTGGTCATGGAGGCGATGCGAAACAAGGTGTCGGGCCGCATCGGGTCATGGCTTTCAAGGTCGCGCCAGCCGATCGCGTCGGACTGGACGATCTGGCCGCGGCGCGAGGTCAGGGTCACCAGACCCGCAAGTTCGCCTCGGTCAACGAAACCTTGGAGCACCGCCCTGGCCTCGGCGAGCTTGGCGGGGTCGAAGCCCTGAGCGCGGCAGGCGTCGTCGTCGATCATGAAAAAGGGGCGCTCCGGCCGGGTACTGAAGGGAAGGCCGCGGGGGCTGGCGGCGACCTAGTCCCCCGCGGCGGGCGACGACCGGGGAGGCGGCCGCCGCCCAGGGTCAGAACGTCTTGCGCAGGTTCACCGCGACGAAGCGTCCGATCGGGTTGTAGGCCCCGCCGATGCCGTCCGTGGCCGGAGCAAATGGCGGCGTCTTGTCAAACAGGTCGTTGACCTGCAGCGACACTTCCGAGCCCTTGATCAGGCCTGTGTCCGGCAGGGTCGTCGAGATACGCAGGTCCACGGTCGTGTAGGCCTTGGCCTCGTAGACGCCCGTCCCCGTTGGCGTGGCGTAGTTGTTGGTGACGCCGTCGCGATAGTTGACGAAGGCCACGGCCATGACCGAGCCGGCGGTGAGCCCCGAGGTCGTACGCACGGTTGCCTTGGGCACGCCCAGCTTCAGGGCGTCCGATACCGGGGCGGTCGGCGACAGCTGGGTGTCGAACTTGAAAATGTAATTGCCGGCGACGCCGCCGAACACGCTGCCGAAGCTGGTGGCGCGCCGATAATTCACATCGAAGTCCAGGCCGCGGGTCTTGCGCACCCCGAAATTGCCTCGACGCAGGTCCAGGGCGTTGCCGATCGCCGGCAATGGCGTCGGCAAGGTGACCGGCACGCCGAGCGCCAGCAGGCTGGATAGCTGGGCGGCCGAGGGATTGCGGTAGACAACCGAGGCGAAGGTCGGGTCCGTGAAGACTAGGCTGGTCGGCGGCGTGCCAATCACATCGGTAAAGTTGATGTCGTAGATGGTCGCGCTGGTTCGGAAGCCCGGCAAGGACGCCGGCGCGAAATCGAACCCGAACGAATAGGTCCGCGCCTTTTCGGGCTGCAGGGTCTTGTTGCCGCCCAGAAGGAAGACCGTGTTGACCTGGGCCGCGCCGCGCGTCGGATCACGAGCCAGCACGCCGGCCGTCGTGGCGTCGTAATAGTATGCGCCCACGGTGGCGCCGACGTCCCGGAGGCCCGGCGCCCGGAACGAGCGGCCGTAGGTTCCACGCAGCGTCAGCCCTTCCACCGGGTCCCAGTTGACGCCGACCTTCGGATTGCTGGTCGAGCCAAAGTCACTGTACTTGTCGTAGCGACCCGACACCGAAAGCGACAGGCGGCGCATGAACCGCGTCGCATTGGCGTCGCCAAAGATCGGCACGAACAGCTCGCCATAGATGGACTTGATGTTGCGTCCCAGGTTCTCGGGTACGGGCGTGGCGCCCACGAAGCCCCGCTGCTGGAACGTCTCGCGTCTGTACTCGGCGCCCGTCGCGACCTTCAGCTCTCCGCCGGGCAGGTCGAGCAGCGCCCCATCCAGCTTGACCGCGGCGAGCTTGGTGCGCTGCTGAATCGTGACGCTGGTCGAGTAGTTGGTGATGTTGGAGACCACCGACAGGCTCGTCCCCTGGCCGAAGGGATCCAGCGCCGTCGCCGTGGTTGTTCCCGCCGCCGCCGCGGCCAGGGCCGCGGGATTGATCATCGGCTGATGGGCGACGTGCTTGGCCCAATCATAGGTGCCGTAGGCGCTGAGCTTGAAGTCCTTCGGAAGGCTGAAGTCCGCGCCCGCCGAGGAGTTGCCGGCCTTCACGCGATAGGTCTGGTCGAAATGGTCGGCGCCGACCAGGTTGTCGGGGCGGAAGAAGATCGTCGCGGCCGTCGCCGTGGTTCCGGGCGGCGCCTTGAAGAACGGGTTGGCCGCCGTCATCGTCACGGTCTGGGCCGGGATCGCAGCCTGGACCGTGTCCTTGCGGTCCGAATAAAGCAGCTCGCCCCACAGGGTGACGCGCTCGCCGATCTCCTGACGCGCGCTGGCGAAGCCGCTGTGCAGGCGTGAGGCCGGGACCAGGTCGACTGGGCCGCCGACGTCGCAATAGTTGGTCGAGTTCGGCGTCAGGCCAGGCGCGCCGTAGACGACTCCGCCGATGACCACGTTTGGCGCAGGACAGCTGGAGCCTCGCGTATCGACGCCGCCAAAGCCGCGGAAATCAACCTTGCGGTAGTCGCGGTCCGCGCCGGCGACGTTGCCATTCTCCGTATACTGGTAGGCCGCCAGGATCGAGCCACTCCCCCAGTCGCGGCCGGCCAGGCCGCTGATGCTGGCTGTATGATAGTCGTCGGCCGCGCCGTAACGCGCCGACATCTCGAGGCCCGAATAGCGCTTGCGGGTGATGAAGTTGACGACGCCGGCGATCGCGTCCGAGCCGTAGATCGACGAGGCGCCGTCCGCCACGATCTCAACGCGCTCAATCGCCAGATCCGGCAAAAACGGGAAGTCGGGATTGGTCTCGTTGGCGCCGCCCGCGACGACACGGTGGCCGTTCAGCAGCGGCAGGGTCGCCGTCGCCGGCAGACTGCGCAGGCCCGGCGCGAACGAGCCGGCGCCCCCGTTATTGGCGCGTGGCGCGGTGTTGAAGCTGTTCAGTTGCGGCACGCTGGCCAGCAGGTCCGGCGTGGTGGTCGCTCCGATGGTCTTGATGTCGTCGCGCGAGACGCCGATCAGGTTCGAGCCGACCGGCGGGACGCCCCGGATGCTGGAGCCCGTGACCACGACGGCCTCAAGCGTATTGTCGGATGCATCGTCTGTCGCCTGCGCCGAGGCGTGTCCGGCGCACAGAACGGCGACCAGAGACGCACTGGACAACGCCACGCAACGCGCGGTTTTCCAGGTCTTCATTGAACCCTCCCCTTTTGTTTTTTGCTTGCTCAAGGGGTAGCCGAGGGGCGTCGCGCCGTCAATTTCATTTATTTATCACTAAATGAAATTGTTTATGCGGTTGCTTGACCCCTTGGGGTCGCCGCCGCATCGTCCGATCCTGAATCGGTTGGAGAGCGTCTTCACCGGACGGGTCCGATCAGGAAGACTGGAGCCATGCCAGCAGCGCCGAAAGCCGAGGGTCGTCGCACGCGCGCCGAACAGCGCGCCACGACCGTCAAGACGATCCTCGATACCGCCGAGGATCTGTTCGCCCAGCTCGGCTATTTCGGGGTGACCATCAAGGACGTCGCCGATCGCATGGGCATCCACCCGGCGCTGATCCACTACTACTTCGATGGCAAGAAGGCCCTATTCGACGCGGTGTTCGAGCGCCGCGTGGAATACGCTGTCAGCTCGCGGACGGCGGGCCTGGACGCGTATGAAGCCGAGGTCGGCGATCACCCCACCGTCGAAGGCGCTCTGCGCGCCTATTACGACCAGGCGTTCGACGTCTACATCAACGGCGACGAGGGCTGGCGCAACTTTGGCCGCATCTTCGCCCAGGTGAACAACGCTCCCGGCTACGGCGCCGAGAAGATGGACACCTATTTTGATCCGATGGTGCTGCGCCTGATCGGACTCCTGCAGAAGGCCTTGCCCGACGCTGCGCCCGAAGATCTGTTCTGGAGCTTCCAGTTCACCTCAGGCGCCTATTCGCTGCTGCTGTCGCGGACGGGCCGCCTCGACCGCCTATCGGGCGGCCTCTGCAAATCCGACGACTTTCGGGCGGCGCGCGACCGGTTCGTGACCTTCATGGCCGGCGGCTTCGACGCCCTCCACGGGCGAAAGAAGCCGGCCTGACTCGCTCGCTAGGAAAGGACTTTCCCCAGCCGCGCGTCTCGTAGCGCCGCCCGCCGCACCTTGCCGGCCTCGTCACGCAGAGGCTCGGTGGTGAACTCGATACTGCGGGGCAGCTTGTAACGGGTCAGCCGCTCGGCGGCGAAGTCGAGCAGCTCGTCCGCTTCCAGCCCGCTGTCCTCGACCGCCTGGACGATGGCGTGAACGCGCGCGCCCCAATCCTCGTCTGGCAGGCCGATCACAGCGCTTCCGCGTACGGCCGGATGGGCGTCGAGCACCGCCTCGACCTCGGCCGGATAGATGTTGGCGCCGCCCGAGATGATGAGATCGTTGCGGCGGTCCGAGAGATAGAGATAGCCGTCAGCGTCAACCCAGCCGAGATCTCCGGGCGCCTCCCACTCGCCGCGCCGGCGGGCCTCGCTGCCCAGATAGTGGTAGGTCGAGCCGGCTCCGCCCTGCGGACGGAAAAACACTTCGCCCACCTCGCCGGGCGGCGACTCACGGCCCTCGGCGTCGAGAATCTTCAAGGCGTAGCCGTCGCGGACGCGGCCCACCGAGCCGCGATGGGCCAGCCAGTCCGTCCCCGAGATCATGGTCGAGCCCGTACCCTCGGTGGTCCCATAATATTCCCAGACCCGCTCGCCGCCGAGCCAGTCGATCCAGGCCTCCTTCAGCCATGGCGCGCAAGGCGCCGCCATGTGCAGCATCATGCGCAGGCTGGGCAGCGGGAAGCCGGACAGAACTTCCGGACCCAGACGCCAGATGCGATTCATCATGGTCGGGACCATCGTCACCCAGTTGACGCCGTGCGCCTCAATCAGCTGCAGCGCCCGCAGGGCGTCGAACTTGCTCATTTCGACGATCGTCGCCCCGACGAACAGGCCCATGTGGATGCAGTGGAACGGGGCGTTGTGATAGAGCGGCCCGGGATTGAGAATGACATCGCCAGGCCGCTGGCCCAGAAAGCCCTCCTGTGGATTCCAGGCGCCCGGCATGGCGTCGACGATCACCTTCGGACGCCCGGTGGAGCCGCCGCTGGTCATCGCCTTCCAGTGCGGTGAGATGACCTCGGGCGGGGCGTCGACAGAATAGGCGTCTAGCGAGGCGCGCCCTTCGGCCACGATCGGGACACCGGATCTCGGCGGGGCGCCGATGAACAGCTTGGGCCGGACGATGTCGAGGATCGCCTCCATCTCGGGCCGCGCCAGTTTGGCGGCGACGATGTTGGGAATCGCGCCGAGCTTCCAGGCCGCGAAGACGGTCTCGTAGAACTCCGGGCCGTTCGGCAAGGCGATGGTGACGAAATCGCCCCGTCCTACGCCGTGCGCCGCGAGCATCCAGGCGCGGCGGTTAGCGCGAGCCTCCAATTCGCCATAGGTGATGCCTTGTTCTTCCACGATCAGCGCGGCGCGGGATGGGGATTGGCGCGCGTGGTGGGCGAGAATTGAACCGAGCGCGACACGACCGTTCGACATGTTGGATACGCCTCCCTGACGGCGCCCCACCGCCCTCTTTGGAGCAACTACAGGTGGCCGCGCTCAGGTCAATTAATTAATTTAGTCATGAATAAATGAAAAGCTGAATCGGCGCCGTCGCGCGCTGGCGCACCCGCAGCGCTAATAGCGACGCAGCTGCGCCAATAGACGCCCTTCCAGAAACGCGACGTCAGTTGAGGCGCGACGCAGCCTCGCCCCGCCCGAAGCGGACCTGGACAACCGTATGAATCGGCGGGATGGGCTAGCACTTCCTGGGCAGCGTGATCGTGAAAGCCGAACGGCCATCGCGGCGCTCGTAGCTCACCTGCCCCCCATGAGCCTCGGCGATGCCGCGAACCACGGCAAGGCCTAGGCCTGACCCGGACTTCAGGTCGACGTCGTCTCCGCGTCGGAAGGGTTCGAAAGCTCGCGCGGTGAGGCTCTCCGGCATCCCCGGTCCCGCGTCGATGACGCTGATGGCGACGTCGGCGTCCGAGACGCGCGTGGCGATTTCAAGGACGCAGGGCTCGGCATATTTCAGCGCGTTGTCGACGAGGGCCAGCACCGCTTGCCGCAGGCGGATGGGATCGGCGATGCAGCGACCACTCGTGAGGGTCATGCGCAGGCCAAAGCCCGCCTTGTCGAGGTCGCGTTCGACGAGGCGGGCAAGTCCCTCGATCTCGGTGGCCAGATCGATTTCGACAGGCCGCAGCTGCAGGCGGCCGCTGTCGAGCAGGCTGACGACCCGCAGGTCCTCGACAAGCCGCGCCAAGGCGTCGGCCTGGTGGTGAAGCGATTGCAGGAGCACGGGGTCAGGCTGAAAGACGCCCTCGGCGAGCCCCTGAAGCCGTCCCTTGAGGATCGTGACTGGAGTCCGCAATTCGTGGGCGATCAGGCTGTTCCAGGTGACGATGTCATCGACGGCCTTCTCAAGCCGATCGGCCATGGCGTTGAAGTCGGCGATCATCTGGCTGGCCTCTGTGGGCGCCGGAGCGGTCAAGTTCGCCCGAGCCGACAGGTCTCCGCCGGCGATCTGGCGTGCGGCCTCCGCCAGCCTCTCAAGCGGCTCGACCATTCTTCGCGCGACCCGCGTCGCCACCACGCTCGCGGCGATACTGCCCAGCACGATGCAGAACGAGTACATCGCCCATTCCACGGGAGCCGGCAGAATAGCGTCCTCGGCCGCCACGAGCTTGGGGGCGAACTGGAAGAGCAACCCGTAACCGAAGGCGATAAAGATCAGACTGAGGATCAAAGTCGCCAGGGTGATGCCGACGACCGCCAGGTTGAGGCGCTGCGATAAGCTTTGCGCTTTCATCGGTCCTCCAGGAGGCGATAGCCCATGCCTCGGACGTTGGAGAGCATGCCCGGCGCGCCGGCGGCCTCGAGCTTCTTGCGCAGCTTGCTGAGGTGGCTATCGACGGTCCGCTCCAGCGCGTCGCCGCCCGACAGGCAGGCGTCCAGCAGCTCGGCGCGCGTGTAGAGGCGCATCGGGGCCTGAGCCATGTGAAGCAGCAGGCGGAACTCGGTCAGGGTCAGGGTCAGCCGGCGCGCGCCATCCGGCGTGTTCACCGTCGCGGTGTGATTGACGGGATCGACATCGAGCGGCCCGGCGCGCGCCACCGACGCCGCGTCCCGGCCCGATGCGCGGCGCAGCACGGCCTTGGCGCGGGCGGCCACTTCCAGGGGGTTGAAAGGTTTGACGACATAATCATCCGCGCCGATCCGCAGCGCCTGCAGCTTGTCCAGATCCTGGTCCAGGGCCGTCAGCATGATCACCGGGGTCGCGCCGCGCCGGCGGAGTTGCGCCAGGACCTCCCAGCCATCCAGCTTGGGCAGCCCGACGTCGAGCAGGACGATGTCGGGGCGAAGCGCCTGATGCAGCTCGACCGCCGTCTGGCCGTCTCGCGCCGTGACGGTCCTGAACCCTTCGCGCTCCAGATAGCCGACGAGGATCTCCGCGATCTCGCGCTCGTCTTCAACGATCAGAACCAGGGCGTTCACGGGGTCTCCAATGCGGCCACGACCGGATGGTCAGAGCACTAATCACCCATCCGTCGGCGACGCCAGAACCCTCCACCAAGTCGCAACATTGTCTCCACGATCACGCAACCGCGCTCGGGCATAGGCTCGCGGCGTCTCTGAAGGCGCGCCTCGGGAGCCGCCTCTTTCATGGACCGTCGTCACCTGCGTATCGCCATCGCCCTCCTGCTGGGCGCATCGACCCTGACCGCTTGCGGTGAGGCCGAGGTAGGGGCGTCGACCTCCCCCACAGAAGTCGCCGTGGCGACCGCCCAAGTCGCGACCGTCACGCCGGTGGACGATCTGCCAGGCCGGGTAGTCGCCATCCGCACCGCGGAAATCCGCCCCCAAGTGTCCGGCGTCGTGACGCGACGGTTCTTCGATCAGGGAAGCGAGGTCCGGGCCGGCCAGCCATTGTTCCAGATCGATCCGGCGCCCTACCAAGCGGAAGCCGCGGGCGCTCAAGCCGCGCTGTCGCGCGCGCTCGCGGTCGCCGACCGCGCCAGGGCCCAGGTCTCGCGCCTGGCGCCGCTCGTCGAAGCCGACGCCATCAGCCGCCAAAGCTACGATGACGCCGTAGCCGCCAAGGTCCAGGCGGAAGCGGACCTGGCCGAAGCGCGCGCGACCTTGCGCCGCCGCGGCGTCGAGCTGAGCTTCGCGACCGTGAGAGCTCCGATCTCCGGGCAGATCGGCGAGGCGCAGGTTACGGAAGGCGCCCTGGTCGCCGCCGGCGGCGCGGGCCCCATGGCTACCGTCCAACAGATTGACCAGGTCTATGTCGACGTCCGTCAGCCGTCCGCGCGCCTCGAAGCGTTGCGCGCCCTGGCGGGCGGCGGCGCAGGCCGCGAGGTCGAGATTCTGTCGTCCTCCGGCGCGCCCTATCCGCGCAAGGGAAGGGTCCTGTTCTCGGGAGTCTCGATCGACCCCACGACCGGCGACGCCATCGCGCGCGTGCAGGTCGACAACCCAGATCGCGTGCTCCTGCCGGGCATGTTCGTCCGCGCTCGCCTGCCCCGCGCCCCGATCCAAGGCGCGGTGCTGGCGCCGCAGCAAGCGGTGCTCCGCGATAGCGGCGGCAAGCCATTTGTCAGCCTGGTGAACGCCAAGGGGCTGGTCGAGACCCGCTCGGTCGAGGTCGGCGACGTGGCGGACGGTCGCTACGTGGTGACTCGCGGCTTGAAGGCGGGAGAGCGCGTGATCGTCGAGGGACAGGATCGCGTCACGGCCGGCGACCTGGTCAAGGCCGTCCCGTTCCAGATGGGGGCGCGCTAGTCCCATGCCGAAGTTCTTCATCGAACGACCGATCTTCGCCTGGGTCATCGCCATCGCGATCATCCTGGCCGGCCTGATGGCCATCCCCCGCCTGCCCGTGGCGCGCTACCCCGTCGTCGCGCCGCCCACGGTCAGCATCTACGCCAGCTATCCCGGCGCCACGCCCCAGGCCATGAACGACTCGGTCGTGGGCCTGATCGAGCGCGAGCTCTCCAGCGTCAAGAACCTCCTCTATTTCGAGTCCTCGACCGACAGCTCGGGCTCGGCGACGATCACGGCGACCTTCAAGCCCGGCACGAACCCCGAGCTGGCCCAGGTCGATGTCCAGAACCGGCTGAAGACCGTCGAGCCGCGCCTGCCCCAGACCGTGCGCCAGACCGGCGTCAGCGTCGAGAGCGCCGCGTCCAACTTCCTGATGATGGTCAGCCTCCGCAGCGTCGACGGGCGCGACGACGAGGTCGCGCTCAGCGACTACATGGTCCGCAACATCGCCGACGAGCTGAAGCGCGTGCCGGGCGTCGGGCGAGTGCAGATGTTCGGCTCCGAGCGCGCCATGCGGATCTGGGTCGACCCGAACAAGCTGGCGGGCTTCAATCTCTCACTCGGCGACGTCACGGCGGCGATCGCGGCCCAGAACCAGCAGCTCGCGCCCGGCGCGCTGGGCGGCGAGCCCACGGTCAAGGACCAGCGTGTGACGGTCCCGCTGACCGCCGAAGGCCAGCTGCGGACCGTCGAGCAGTTCAAGGCCATCGTCCTGCGCGCCAACACCTCGGGTTCGCGCGTCACCCTAGGCGACGTCGCCCGGATCGAGCTGAACTCGGCCAACTTCAACTTCACGACCCGGGAAAATGGCCAGCCAGCGACGGCGCTCGGCGTTCAGCTGTCGCCCGGCGGCAACGCGGTGCGAACCGCGGCGGCGATCCAGAGCCGGCTCGACGAGCTGCAGAAGGCCGCGCCGCCCGGCATGCAGTTGGCCATCCCCTTCAACACCGCGCCATTCGTGCGGGTCTCGATCGAGAAGGTCGTCCAGACCCTGGTCGAGGCCATGGCGCTGGTGTTCCTGGTGATGTTCCTGTTCCTGCAAAAGGTCCGCTACACTCTGATCCCCGCCATCGTCGCGCCCATCGCCCTGCTGGGGACGTTCACGGTGATGCTGTCGGCGGGCTTTTCGATCAACGTGCTGACCATGTTCGGCATGGTGCTGGCGATCGGCATCATCGTCGATGACGCGATCGTCGTGGTCGAGGCCGTCGAGCGGATCATGGCCGCCGAGGGCCTCTCGCCCAAGGACGCCACCCGCAAGGCCATGTCGGAAATGACCAGCGCGATCATCGGCATCACCGCCGTGCTGGCGGCCGTGTTCATCCCGATGGCGCTGGCGGACGGTTCGGTCGGCGCGATCTATCGTCAGTTCACCCTGTCGATGGCCGTCTCGATTCTGTTCTCGGCCTTCCTGGCCCTGTCCCTGACGCCGGCCCTCTGCGCGACCTTGCTCAAGCCGATCGACGGCCATGCGCCCAAGACGGGCTTCTTCGCCTGGTTCGACCAACGCTTTGATCGCCTTACCGACGGTTACGAGCGGCTGCTGGGCAAGGTGCTGCGCCGGGGCGGACGCGCGATGGTCGCGTTCGGCGTCGTCGTCGCCGTCACGGCGGGCGCCTTCCTGGTCCTGCCGTCGGCCTTCCTTCCCGAGGAAGACCAGGGCTACTTCATGACCTCGTTCCAACTGCCGGCCGACGCCACGGCGCAGCGCACCAGCGAAGCCGTCGCGCGCTTCGAGCACTACGCCCGCACGCGCCCCGCCATCGAGACGACCCAGGCCGTCACCGGCTTCAGCTTCTCGGGCCAAGGCCCCAACGCCGCGCTCGTCTTCACGATGCTCAAGGACTGGAAGAAGCGTGACGGCGCGACCAGCGCCGGCGAGGTCCAGGCCGCGTCCGAGGCCATGAAGGTCCAGCGCGAGGGCGAGATCATGTCGGTGATGCCGCCGTCGATCGACGAGCTGGGCAACTCGTCGGGCTTCACCCTGGCGCTGCAGGACCACGCCAATCGCGGTCCGGAGGCGCTGATCAACGCCCAGACGCGCCTGCTGGAGCTCGCCGCCCAAAGCAAACTGGTGGCCGGCGTCTATCCCGACGGCCTTCCGCCAGGTTCGACGGTGCGGCTGGATATCGACCGGCAGAAGGCTCAGGCCCTGGGCGTCTCTTTCGCGGCGATCGGCGACACCCTGTCGACCGCCCTGGGCTCCAGCTACGTCAACGACTTCATCAACGCGGGCCGCCTGCAGCAGGTGATCGTCCAGGCCGACGCGCCGTTCCGGATGCAGCTCGGCGACGTGTTGAAACTCTATGTCCGCAACGAGTCCGGCGGGATGGTTGCGCTGTCCGAGGTGGTGACGCCGGTCTGGACCAAGGCTCCGGCCCAGATGATGCGCTTCAACGGTTATCCATCGGTCCGTCTCACGGGATCGGCGGCGCCCGGCGTCTCGAGCGGCCAGGCGATGGCTGAAATGGAGCGACTGGCCGCCCAGCTTCCCGGGAGCTACGCGGTCGCGTGGACCGGTCAGTCGCTGCAGGAGAAGCTGGCGGGCGCCCAGGCCCCCGCCTTGCTCGCCCTGTCGATGCTGGTCGTTTTCCTCGTGCTGGCGGCGCTTTATGAGAGCTGGTCGATCCCGCTATCGGTGATGCTGGCCATCCCGCTGGGCCTGATCGGCGCCTTGGCCGCAGTGCTGCTGCGCGGCCTGCCCAACGACGTCTTCTTCAAGGTCGGACTGATCACCATCATCGGCCTGTCGGCCAAGAACGCCATCCTGATCGTCGAGTTCGCCCAGGCCAGCCGCGCCCAAGGGATGGGCCTCGCCGAAGCGGCCATCCACGCCGCCAAGCTGCGCTTGCGCCCGATCCTGATGACCAGCCTGGCCTTCGCCTTGGGCGTCGTCCCCCTGGTCATCGCCTCGGGCGCAGCGGCCGAAACCCAGCGCGCCATCGGCACGGGCGTGTTCGGCGGGATGATCACCGGGACCCTGCTAGCCATCGTCCTGGTTCCCGTCTTCTTCGTCGTGGTCGCCGGCGCGGCCGAGCGCCTGACCTCACGACACAAAGCCGCTTCGGCGGAGGGCTGATCCATGCGTGCTCTCATCCTCTCCAGCGCGGCGCTGCTTGGCGCCTGCTCCGTCACGCCTCGCCTGGAGCTCCCTGCGGCGCCGGTCGCCGCGGCCTATCCCGTAATCGAAGGCGGCGTGGCGACGGACATGCCTGCGGCAAGATCATTGGCCTGGAAGCAGGTCTATGGCGATCCGAGGCTTCAGGCCCTGATCAGTCAAGCCCTGGACCAGAGCCGCGATCTCCGCGCCGCTCTGCTGAACGTCGAGGCCGCCCGCGCCGAACGCGGCATCGCTCGCGGCGCCTTGGGTCCGAGCCTCGACGCCAATCTGTCCAGAACCCAAGAGCGCTCACCGTCTCAGGGCCGGTCGGACGCCTATGCGGCCAATCTTGGATTGACGGCCTTCGAGCTGGACCTGTTCGGACGCCTCCGGGCCCAATCCAGCGCCGCCGCCGAGCGCTATCTGGCCAGCGAGACCGGCGCCCGCGCCGCTCGGATCACTCTGATCTCGGCGGTCGCGACGGCCTATCTCGACGAGCGGCTGGCCGAGGAGCAGCTGGCGCTGACCGAAGCCACCCTGTCGGACTGGCGCGCGTCGCTCGACATCGCCCGGCGGCTCAAATCGGCCTCACAAGCCAGCGGCCTCGATGTCGCCCAGGCCGATGGTCTGGTGCGCCAGGCCGAGGCCGATCGCGAGGCTGGCCGACGAGCTCTCGCCCGGGCCCGCAATGCTCTTGAGCTCGTGGTCGGCGGGCCGGAACCGGCTTCGCTTCCACCGCCCATTCCCCTCGCCAACCAGCCGCTTCCGACCCAGCTGGAGCCAGGCTTGCCCGCCGAACTGCTGGTGCGGCGCCCCGACATCGCGCAGGCCGAACACATGCTACGCGCCGCCAACGCTGATGTCGGCGCCGCGCGAGCGGCCCTGCTGCCCAGGATCTCGCTGACCGGCGCGCTCGGCGGCGCGAGCTCAGATCTCGGCGCCCTGTTTGTCTCCGGAAGTCGCGCCTGGTCTTTCGCTCCGCAGATCACCCAGCCGATCTTCCGAAGCGGACAATTGCGCGGCGCCGTGGCCTTGAGCGAGGCGCGCAAGTCGCTCGCCGTGACCACCTATGAAAGGCAGATCCAGGTCGCCTTCCGTGAAGTAGCCGACGGCCTCGCGGCTCAAGCCACCTTCGCCAACCAGGTCCATCTCCAAGAGGGCGTGGCCGAGGCCGCGCGTCAACGTCTGCGGCTCTCGGACCTGCGCTATCGCGCCGGGCTGGACGGCCGTCTCGAGCTGCTCGACGCGCAGCGCGCCGACTACGCGGCGCGCCAAGCCCTGCTGTCGCTCAAGCACGATCAGCTCGCGGCCATGGTCGCGCTCTACGCCGCGCTCGGCGGTGGTTTGGGGCCGGCGTAGCGATCCCGCGAACCGCCGAACTCGAAGCCTCGTGACAGACGTTCCACACAAGCCTGGCAAGCACGCACTGGTCCTCGACTACTTCGCGCGCCGAGAGGACATGCGTCGCTTCTTCTCTATCCGCACCCGCGCGAGCGCGGATGTCGAGGACCTGATGCAGGATCTCTTCCTGAAGGTTCAGCGGGTGGATAGCGACGCCATCGAGAACCCGTCCGCCTATCTTTACCGATTGGCCTCGAACCTACTGCTGGACCGGCTCCGCGCTCGGCGACGTTCCGAGGCCCGCGACGCTGATTGGCGGAGCGTAAGCCACGCGACCGTAGATGGAGCCGACATCGCGGATGCGCCGGACGCCGAGGCCGCGGTGGACGCTCGCCTGCGGCTTGAGCGATTGACCCAGGCGCTCGCGGAGTTGCCCCCTAGAACGCAGCAAGTGTTCTGGCTGCACAAGTTCGATGGCCTGACCCACGCCCAGACGGCGGAGCGACTTGGAATTTCGCGGAGCGCGGTCGAGAAACACATGACGCGCGCGCTCCGGCGCCTGCTTGCGAAAGTCGGCGATCACATCGGCGAGGGATGAGGTCGCTCAGCGCGCTGCGTCTTGCCCCGCGGCGTCGGCAGCTCACCCTCTCCACATATCCTCCGCAAAGCCGCCGTCCGCATTCCTGGGGGCGCTTGACCGGCGCCGGCTTCATTCGCCCCTTCGCCCCTCAGGCTGCGGCCGGCCCGGAAACAAAAGCCGGAATGTCGATCCGCCCAACCGTCAACAAGGCGTCATACTTTAATCGTATAGAAAATCCGGTCTCATTTGTATTTTTGATATTCCGTTCGTAAGGGGGCTTCACGAACGGCGCATCGCGGACGGGACCCAGCCTCACACATCTCTCCCTGAACGGCCTCCTGCCAGGCCTTCAGGTCATTAGCCCGTAGGCGTTCGCCGGCGGGAGGGGACGGCGCGCGCCTGGGGCGGGCGTCGGGACACATTCAACGGAGTTACCCATGTTCAGCCCGCCATCGCGTCTTAAGCTCGCGGTCCTGACCGGAGCCAGCCTATTCGCGCTCGCCTTCGTTTCGGGCGCTCACGCTCAGTCGGCGAATAATCAGAACCAGAAGAACCAAGCCAAGCCGGCGACCGACGACGCCGTCAGCGAAGTGGTCATCACCGGTCAGCGCCTGTCGACCGCCAACTCGATCGAGGAACAGAAAAAGGCCACCGGCGTCGTCAACGTCATTTCCGCCGACGACCTGGGCAAGCTGCCCGACGCGAACGTGGCCGACGCCCTGGCCCGCATTCCCGGCGTCAATGTCGTGGTCAACCAGGAGACCGGCGAAGGCGAATACGTCTCGATCCGCGGCCTGGCCAGCACCTACAACGCCTATTCGATCAACGGCGTGCGCGTGGCGCTGACCGACTCCGGCTCGCGCAAGATGTCGATGACGGTTCTGCCGCCCAACGGCCTGAAGGCGATCGCGGTCAACAAGACCCTGACGCCCGACCTGGACGGCGACGCCATCGGCGGTTCGGTCAACTTCGTCACCCCGACCGCCTTCGACTTCCGCAAGCCCACCCTGCGCGTCTTCGCCTCGTACGGCCTTAATGACCGCGCCCAGAAGCAGGACGAACCGGCCGGCAGCGGCCAGATCCAGATCGACGGCGCCCGCAAGTTCGGCAACGGCGACTTTGGCCTGTTCGGCTCGGTCTATTACGGCAAGAGCCACTACACCAACGAGGAGTCCGAGAACGACGGCGAGTGGGAGCCCTACCGCTGGCGCAAGGACTCGATCGAGCCGATCGACAGCCGCTCGATGTATCTGCCAGGCATCGACCTGGACTTCCGTCGCGGCGAACAGGAGCGCTTTGGCGGCAACTTCTCGGTCGATTATCAGATCGACCAGCACAACTTCTATGTCCGCGGCCAGTACGCCAAGCTGAACCGCACCGGCACCAACGACTACACCGACTTTCGTAGCCGTCCGACCAAGCGCCTGACGCAGGTCAACCTGGAAGACACCACCCTGCGCCAGCCGGAGCAGATGATCACCGGCCGCGATCCGGTGAAGGGCAACATCTACGGCTACACGGCCGGCCAGATCGTCGACACGGACAAGGACGGCCTGATCACCGACGCCGACCGCAAGTCGGGCAACTCGTACTGGTCGCTGTTCGGCCGCTCGGGGGTGTGGAACCCGCAGGCGTTTCAGTTCGCCCGCACCCATGAGTCCCAGGACCAGGAGTCCTCGCTCTACACGATCAACGCCGGCGGCCAGAGCCGCTTCGATCGCCTGAGCCTCGACTACGACCTGAGCTACTCGTACGGCGAGAAGGGCACGCCGCTGTACTACGGCATCGGCTACAACTGCGATAAGTGCTCGACCGATCCGATGTTCACCTCGACGGGCATCCTGTGGTCGTCGGCCGATCCGCGCTTCCCGCTGGCGCAACTGCCGGCCTATGCGGCCAATGTCGATCACCGCGACGATCTGCTGCCGTTCGACGGCGCCTCGATGAGCAAGGACAAGCAGTCCGACGCCCGCACCGCGCTGAAGGTCGACGCCCGTTATGAGGTCGGCGGCCTGTTCGACTATGTGAAGGCCGGCTTCAAGTATCTGAAGTCGGAGCGCGACTACGACTCCACGCCGATCTGGGAAGGCGATCTGTCGGGCACGCCGCTGAACGGCAAGTCGCTCGCGGCGTCGGGCTTGGTCGAGCGTCAGGTCGATGGCTTCTTCAAGGACCGCTACTACTATGGCTCGATCCTGAGCCGTGATCGGGTAATCGCCGCGGTGAACGCCGCCCGCGCCGCCAACCCGGTGACCTACTCGGCCGCCGACCTGAGCAAGGACGACAAGAAGGGCACGGAAACCATCTACGCTGGCTACGCCCTAGCTCACCTGCGCTCGGGCGGCCTGGAGGTCGTCGGCGGCGCCCGCGTCGAGCACACCAAGGTGGAGACCACCGCCTGGATCAGCGACGCCACGTCGTCGGGCTTCGGCAAGACCAACCGCGACTACACCAACTTCCTGCCCAGCATCACCGCCGTCTATCGCCAGGGTCAGAACCTGGTCTATCGCGGCGCGATCTGGACCAGCTTCTCGCGTCCGGAATATTCGAACATCTCGCGCGGCGAAAGCGTGACCCGCGACCCGGCGACCAAGGAAATCATCGCCATCAGCCGCGGCAATCCGGACCTGAAGCCCGGCGAGTCGGTCAATTTCGACGTGTCGGCCGAATGGTATCCGGATCGCTCGAGCGTCTTGTCGATCGGCGTCTTCCACAAGAAGATCAAGAACTTCATCTTCACCAACGGTCGCTCGGTCAGCGCCCCGACCAAGGAAGGCACGATCACCATCACCCAGCCGCAGAACGGCGAGGACGCGACCTTGACGGGCGTGGAGTTGAATCTGATCAAGTCGTTCGAAGGCCTTGCGGCGCCGTTCGACGGCTTTGGCGTCGAGGCCAACGTCACCTCGCAGACATCCGAGGCCGAAACGGGCCTCGACTACCGTCGCGGTCACCCGATCACGTTCCTGCAGGCGCCGGACCTGATCTACAACACCTCGCTGACCTATCAGAAGTACGGCATCGAAGCCAAACTCAGCTATCAGTACCAAGGCGCCTACATCGAAGACACGCGCGACAACGCGGTCGACAAGTGGGTGCAGCCGAACAAGTCGCTCGACCTGCACACGCGCTATAACATTCGCCAGGGCCTGACCGTGGATTTCGACGTGCAGAACATCCTCGACGGTCACCGTTACTACACGACCAAGGGTAAGAACCCGACGTATCAGAAGGACTATATGGAGCCGGGCCGGAACTTCATCCTGCGCGTCGCCTATTCCTACTGATCTGACCTGACCTTCTCGATTGCCCTTCCGGTTCGCGCCGGAAGGGCTTTTCTTTGGCCGCAAGGCCAGTGACTGCCTGTTGGGGCGGCGTCTGTTTGAGTTTACGGTCCCGATTTGTATGGTCCGCGGTGACACCTACCGAAGAGAGAATCATGGCCGTTTCGCCCGAGGAAGGCGCCGAGCGTAGCCGGCGCCGTGAGACCGGCAGCCTGTCGATCGGGGCCCTTAAGGCCTTCGTCACGGTCGTGGATCAAGGCTCCTTCTCGCGCGCGGCCGCCGTGCTGGGTGTGTCCCAGCCCAACATCTCCAATCAGATCAACGCGCTGGAACAGATCTGCGGCGTCCGCCTGTTGAACCGCCGCACCCAGAACCAGAACCTGACCGACGCAGGACGTGAGCTCTATACGCGGGCGCGACTGGTCATCAGCCGCGTCGACGACTTCGAGATGACCGCCAACCTGTTCAGCGGATTGAAGCGGGGGCGCATGTCGATCGGCTTTTCGACGCCGCCGATCGCCATGCAGCTGATCAGTCAGTTTCGGCGCACCTATCCAGATATCGAAATCTCCACGCGCCTGGGCAATACGCGCTCGCTGACGCACGACGTGATGGAGTGCCGGGCCGATGTGGCGATCATCTCGCTGCTGGAGCCCGATCCGGTTCTAGCTTGCCATCTGGTCTTCGAGCAGTCGCTTAACCTGATGGTCCCCATCGACCATCCCTTCGCCCAGCGCCCTCACATAGAAGCCCGCGAGCTGGGCGGCCTGCCGCTGGTTCTTCGGGAGGAGGGGTCGGTGACGCGCGCCTTGACGGAAATCGCGCTCGGTCGAAGCGCCAACAGCGTGGAAAGAGGCTTCATCGTCGAGAGCCGCGAAGCGGTCAAGGAAGCCACCGCACACGGCATCGGGTTCGGCTGCATTCTGGATGGCGAGATCGGACACGACGCCCGGCTCAAGGCCCTGCCTGTCCACGGCCTGCCCCGCAGCGGCGGCGTCTACATCGTCACCTTGCGGGAAAACATGGAGATTCCGGCTGTGTCCGCCTTTATTCGCCTTGCCGGACTACGACACAGCGATCTATAAGTATGTCAAATACTGCTTACCAGCGGATTTGATATTTTTATGACAACGCTCGACACCGTCGAAACCTTGGCGAATGAAATCCGGGACATCTACCTGGGCAACGCCCAGCGTCCCTATGGCCTTTACGGCATCAATCAGCTGCAGCACGCGCTGCAGTCGGCCGCCCACGCCGAGGCCCAGGCCTTGCCGTCATCCCTGGTGATGGCCTGCCTGCTGCACGACGTCGGCCACATGATCCACGACCTGGGCGAAGCGCCTGCGGAAGAGGGCGTGGACGACCTGCACGAGGCCCTCGGCGCCGACTGGACGGCGGCGCGTTTTCCGCGCACCGTCAGCGAGCCCATCCGCCTGCACGTCGCCGCCAAGCGCTATCTTTGCAGCGTCGAACCTGGCTACCAGGATGGCCTTTCGAAAGATTCCCGCATCTCCCTGGCGCTGCAGGGCGGCGCGATGGACAGCGCCGAACAACAGGCCTTCCTGCAAGAACCCTTCTTCGACCAGGCCGTCGCGCTTAGGCGCATTGACGAGTTGGCCAAGGACAAGGACGCCGTCACCGACAGCCTCGACGATTTCCTGCAACGCCACCTCGCTGCGGCGCTACAGCCTTAGGCGCCACCGCCTGATCGTCACATGATTATAGAAATAGTGGATTAGAACTACGAAGCCATAATTGCAGATTATTCAGATGGAGGACGGCAGTCCCCATCGACCGCCGAACGAGGGCGCCATGACCGCTGACCGCCGCCACTTCCTCAAGGCGCTGGGCGCCGCCGGCCTCAGCGCCGCCACGCTAGCGACTCTGGAAAAGGCCATGGCCACCCCGGCCAATAACCGCACCGGGACGATCATGGACGTCGAGCACGTGGTGATCCTGATGCAGGAGAACCGCGCCTTCGACCACTATTTCGGCAGCTTCCCCGGCGTGCGCGGCCTGGGCGATCCGCGGCCTCTGCGGCTTCGCAACGGCCATACCGTCTGGCGTCAGCCCAGCGACCAGCACCCGGACGGCTACGTCCAGCCCTACTGGGCCGATTCAAAGACCGCCAACGCCTATGTGGTCGACGGCGCCGATCAGGGTCACAGCGCCGCGACGATCATCGTCAATGGCGGGCGCTTCGATCAGTGGGGCGTTTCCCGGCAGCTGCAGCACCGGATGACCTACTACAAGGCCTCGGACCTGCCCTACTACCACGCCCTGGCCTCGACCTTCACGATCCTCGACGCCTACCACTGCTCGACCCTGACCCAGACCTATCCCAACCGCCTGCATCTTTGGACCGGCTGCAACGGCGGCGGGCGCGTGGCCGGCGATCCGGTGATGAGCAACTACGGCGAGGACGAGACCCCTTCGGCCGACATGGCCACCGATCAGCCGATCAAGGCCTATGAGTGGACGACCTACGCCGAGCGTCTGGAAGCGGCGGGCGTAAGCTGGAAGGTCTATCAAGAGTACGACAATTTCGGCGACAACATCCTGTCGGTGTTCAAGCCCTTCCGTCCCTGCGACAAGGATTCCAACCTCTATAAGCGCGGCCGTTCATGGGTGTCAGAGCACAAGGAAGGCCCTGACCGAACCCGCTCCGACGGCAAGCAGCTCGTCGAAGCCTTCCGCGCCGATATCGCCGCCGGACGCCTGCCGCAGGTGTCGTGGATCGTCACGGCGGCGGCGCTTTCCGAACACCCCCGCTGGACGCCGGCGGACGGCGAGAACCTGACCGCCAAGCTGATCGAGGCCCTCGTCGATCATCCCGAAGTCTTCTCCAAGACCGTCTTCATTCTCAACTATGACGAGGCCGGCGGCCTGTTCGATCATATGCTGCCGCCCATGCCCGCAGCGGACGAGACGCGCGGCTACAGCGGCGTCAGCGTGGCGGGCGAATTCAAGGACTACGACAAGCACCCTCACCCCGGCGTCCGCGGCCTGCAACCGCTGGGCCTGGGCATCCGCGTGCCGGCCATCGTCGTGTCTCCCTGGAGCCGTGGCGGCTATGTCTGCTCGCAGGTGTTCGACCACACCTCGACCCTGAAGTTCCTGGAAAAGCGCTTCGGCGTGCAGGAGCCGAACATTTCAGACTGGCGGCGCGCGGTGTCGGGCGATCTGACCTCGTGTTTCGATTTCAAGACGCCAAACGCGCGGGGCGTCGACCTGCCGTCCACCGACGACTACACGCAGCGCCTGGCTCACGCCGCCCGCCAGCCCGCCCTGAAAATCCCCGCGGTTCAGACGCCCGCCGAGCAGCCTCGCGTACAAAGGCCGTCGCGACCTCTGCCCTATCGTCTGGGGGCGGACCTGCGCCCCGACGGAGAAGACCTGCTGATCGAGCTTGCCAACACCGGCGGTCAGGCGGCGGTCTTCACCATCCACGACTACGCGCCCTACGGCCTGAGCTCGCCCTGGCACTACACCCTGGTCGCGGGCGAACGCCACACGGCGGCGCATTGGAATAACAAGGACAAGGAAGCCTATGATCTGGCCGTCCACGGCCCCAACGGCTTCCACCGCCATTTCCGCGGCCGCCCGTCCAAGAACGGCTATGTCCGGGTCGCTCTGCGCGAAGACCCGGCCGCCGGAAAGGTCGTTCTGAGCCTGCGCAACGACACCTCGGTCGAGGCGACGCTCACCCTTGGCGTCGATCCGCGTTATCCCGTCGCTCCGGGCGTCCCGCGTCAGCAGACGATCGCCTTGAAGCCAAGCGAGCAGCGTGAGATCGGCCTCGATCTGGCCGCCAGCGACCTGTGGTACGATTTCACTCTGACCGACACTGCGAACGCCGACAGCCTGTGGCGCTATGCCGGGCGTGTCGAAACCGGCAGACCGGGCCGCACCGATCCGGGCATAGGACCGATGGTGCTGACTCTGTAGTCGGGAGAAACATGGCGGAACGGCCAGAGCGCCCGCATCCCGCTCTCGGAAGATGCAAGGCCGGCCATTCTGCAATCGAGTCTTGGAGTTCACGATATTCTTGTGGGCGTACAAATCCGTGCACGCCGACTTGCGTTCCTCCGCTCGGATAGCGGCGTCGCCCCTAGAGAGAAGCGCCGCAACGGCGTCCATTTCCGAGCTCGGGAAGCCGTGGTTGTCCGGGCGCCTCTCCGGCGGCCTTGCCCTTGCGGAGACGCCAACGGAGAACGCCCACGATGAGCAGGTGGCTCGGCGCGAGGCCGGCCAGCAGGGCCAGCAAGCGCCCTGGCAAGCCGCCCGCGGAGCCGTCATGCAGCGGATGGAGCCAGTTCAGCAGTTGGTCATGCGGATTGGCCTCGCGCGCGTTGGTGATCGCGAGCACGCGACCGCTGTCGGCGGCCACCCAGACGAAGCTGTGGGGGAAACGGGCGCTGGGGTCTCCGTTCGCCCGCATCCGCAAACGATAGGCGCCGTGATCGACGGCGGGCGTCTCGATCCAGACAAGCCTCGCGCCCGGCAGGGCTTGGCGCGCAGCCGCGGCGGCGCGATCAACGCTGATCCGGGTTTCCGGTCTGAAGGGTGTGGAAGCGCTGATCGCGGGCGAGGCCGAGGCGGCGCCAAGAGCGGGCGTCAGGACCGCGGCGGATTCCTTGGGCATCGCCAGCAAGATCCCCGTCGCCGTCAGCAGAACCAACAGGCCCAGCGAGGCCAGGCCGACGACCTTGTGAGCATCGTACAGCTTCCGGATCGGGGACGCGTTGCGTTTGACGCGAAGCGCCTTGCCCAGGGCGCCGGGGCGCGGCCACCAGGCCACGAGGCCGCTGATCAGCAACAGCAGCATCGCGATCCCGGACCAGCCGAGGATTTTCGCCCCGGTCGACTGCAAAAGCAGCCGGTGGTGCAGGTCGTAGATCCAGGTGACGGCGTAGTCGCCCCAGTAGTCTCTGCGCAGCACCCGCGCGCCATCCGCGGAAAACCACACCATCATCGGCGCGAAGTCCCGCCCGGCGCGTTCGCGCGGCGCGTAATAGCGCGCGGGAATGTCCCCGCCCCGGTCCGTCACCTCGAAGCGCCAGGGTCCCGTCTTGTCAGGATAGGTCGCCCGCGCCGTCTCTAGAACGTGCTCCCAGCAGGGGGGCGCGGCGCGTCCCGACAGCTTGATCTCCGGGTGAAGGGCGTCGTCGAGGTCGACATAGAACACCAGGATCGAACCGGTGACGCCGATCAGAGCAAACAGCGCGCCGAGCGACAGACCCAGCCAAAGGTGGATCTGCCGCGCGAGCGCGCGCACCGAGATTGTCGCGCGCGCCGCCATGCTCAGTATCGGACGCGGGCCGAGACGTAGGCCGCGCGACCCTCTCCGGGGCTATGCAGGGTCTGGGCGCCGTCCCACCAGACGTATTCGCGATCGGCGCCGGTCAGGTTCTTGAGCTGGAGCCGCAATTCCAGGCGCGGACTGACGCGATAGGCCGCGTCGAGATCGACCGAGACATAGTCGCCAAAGCGGCCATGGTCGTTGCTGGTCGTCAGCTCGTAGGCGCTTTGACCCGAGACCGACGCCGACAGGGTCAGGCTCTGGCTCGCCTTCAGGTCGACGCCGCCGGAGAACATCCGCTCCGGAACGTGGTCGATCCTGTTGCCAACGAGATTGGGCGTGGCGGGATCCGGGGTCTTGATCCGCGCGCGCTGCCAGGCTGCGGCGCCCCAGATCGCCAGACGCGAGCCCAGCTTGGCGTCCACCTGCAGGTCCACGCCCTCGCGCTTGGTGGCGCCCAGGTTGTCGAAGTCGCCGCCGGGGTCGTTCAACTTGCGCTTCAACTCACCAGTCGCCGTCTGCCCCCAGACCGCCAGGCGAGCGGTGAAGGCGTCGGTCGGCGCGTAGCGGACGCCGGCTTCCCACCCCTCGTTGATCGACGGCTTCAGATCGGTCGTCCGAGGGGGGATCAGATAGGCGCCCGAGCCCACGCCGATCTGGAAGCTCTTGCCCCAGTTGCCGTAGACCGTGACCCCCTCGGCGGGGCGCACGGCCAGGCTGAACTTCGGCTGCTGGATGGCGCCGTAGTCGTTCACCGGCGAGGCCTTGCCGTTCATTCGATTGAGGAAGCGGCCATCGACCCAGTCGATCCGCCAGGCCGGAGTCAGGGTCAGCCAGGGGGTGGGCTCGATGACGCTTTGCACGTAGATCCCGCCGACCGTGAGGTCGAACTTCTGGTCGCGGGTCTGAGTGGTGACGACCCGCTCGACGGTGTTGTAGCGCAGCGAGATGTTGTCCTGCCGCTGGACGTCGCCGCCGACTTCGAACACCAGGCGCGACAGGGCCGCCACTTGGGGCTCGTAGCGAAGCGCGGTCATCGCGCCCCAGTGATCCTCGTCAGCGTAGCGGCGCTGCTGGCTGGCGCCGACCGAATACTTCACATAGCGGTCGTCGCGCAGCGTGTTCAGATACAGCGAGTTCGACCACGACAGGGCGGCCGTCGGCGTCCAGTCGAGGTGCAGGCTGTACTGCCCCATGGTCCGCTTGTCGCCGTCGGTGCGGTTGTAGGCGTTGGTCGAGCGCGGCGCGGCGGTCGCCTGGGCTTGGGTCAGATAGCCGGGCTCGTCGGCGTTGCCCTTGTAGTAGCGGGCGATCAGCCCCGCGCGCAGGGCGTCGCTGGGTTGATAGAACCACTTGCCCGCCAGGCTCAGGCGATCCAGCGCGCCGTGGTCGCGATAGCCGTCGGCCTGGCGATAGGCGACGAGATAGTTCTGGCTGACGTCGCCGCGCTCGTAGCCGGCCGAGACCTGGCCGTCATAGGTGGCGTAGGCGCCGGCCAGGACCTTGGCGTCAAGATAGGTCCCGCCGACGCGGGTCAGGATGTTGGCCGAGCCGGCGATGGCGTGCAGGCCATAGCGGGGATCGCTGGCCCCGCGCACCACCTCGACCCCGGCGATGTCCAGCGGGAAGACCATGTCGAGATACGGCATGTTGCCGTCATTGCCATTGGACGGCGCGCCGTCGATCAGCAGCTTGACCGCGTTGATCTCGCCTTCGCCGTTGAAGCCGCGGAACGAGAACTTGCCGCTGGTGGTCCCCTGGTTGAAGTCGGTGACCAGGACGCCGGGCATCTTGCCGATCAGCTCCCAGGCGTAGTCGACATTGGCGGCCTGAGCGACGTCGCCGCCGAGGCGGTCGACCGAGGTCAGCAGCGTCTTGGCCGAGCCGGCCGCGCCGGCGGCGGTGATCAGCACTTCGCCGACGGTGAAGGACACGCCGTCACGCGTGTTGGCGGCGTCCTCGGCGACTGGGGAAGCAGGCGGGGATGGCGCGGAGGCCGTAGTTTCGGCCAGGGCGGGCGTGGCCAACAGCAGGGCGGCGGCGCTGAGAAGCGTAAGGCGGAGAGACATGGAAGCGAGCCTTGTCGTATTGATCTGCGTCTAGTCTGGACAGGCGCGCGCGCTCGTCTTTGCCCGTGGACAAGTAGACGGCGCGGGCGCGCGAATGGCCTCGGAGGAGGTCGGTCAGATCAGAAAGACAGGCGGCCCCGTGGGGGGCGGAGGCGGCGCGGCGAGGCCGCGTCCAGGCGCGGTCGCCGGAGACGCTGGGATAGGAAGGACGACATAGCGAACCGCGCCGGCCCCCGCGACGACGAACAGGCTGGGCGGCGGAGCTCCGGCGGCTTGGACGGCGAAGGGGCAGGGAGCGTCATGGACGGACTTGCCGCCGTGGTCCTCGCCCCGCCCATGGCCCAGCGCTTCTCCCGGCTGGACGACCTTGGCGCCGTCGCCGGTGCAGAGCACCAAGGCGAAGGGAAGGCCATTGCGCGGCTGGGCGTCCGGCATGAAGCCGGCGGGGACCATGATCTTGAGCGTGACCGCCAGCATCGCGAGCGCCAGAAGGGCGTCGCGCTTCAGCTGTTTGGCGATGGGGCTCCAGAGGGTCACGGCGGCGCTTTAGGGCAAATGCGGCGGCGTGTCTTCTACGGGGGTGGTCCTTAAGGGCTCGGGCCCTCAGGCGTGGCCGGGACGCGGTCCGACGAGCATGGGGCCATAGGCGACCGCGAAACCGCCATAGGCCAGGGTCCAGCACAAGGCGGCCAGCGTCAGAAGGCCGGCCTGATACTCGGGGATGAAAGCGGCGGTCACACGCAGCAGGGCGGCCAGATTGATCGCGATGAAGATCGCCACGGTGGCCTGGTCGGCGCTCAGCGGCCGGCCGGTGTGGCCTCGGCTGGCGCGGCACATGACCGCCAGGCAGGTGACGCCGATGGCGCCGGCCGACAGGGCGTGGACGCCGGCCGGACGCGGGACCAGCGGCGACAGGACGCTGGCGCCCAGCAGCAGCAGACCAAGGCCCAACCACCCATAGCTGAGGTGCAGGATCGACAGCAGCGGCTCGGCCATCGTCCTGTTTCCGCGCCAGCGGGTCAGGCGCGCCAGGTTCACGCCCCCGGCGGCGATCAGCAGCACGCCGGCCACCGCTTGTCCGGGCGCGACCGCCCAGCTCAGGGCCGCGACAGCCGCGCTGATCACGGCGATCTTATCGAAGGCTCCGAACGGCGGCGGCAGCTTGGCCTCGCCGCGCTGGCGCAGCCAGTTCTGGGTGAAGCTGGGCGTGATGCGACCGCCGATCAGGGCCAGCATGGCGGCGGCCGCGGCGAGCGCGATCCGCGTCCCCAGGCCTTGCAGACCAAAGGCGGCGTCCAGGTGGAAGGCGATGTTTGCGGCGGCCATCAGGGCCGTCAGCAGGCAGATCGGCAGGTTGCGCCAGTTCCTGCCCGACAGCACCTCGCGCCAGACGACGGCGGCGAAGACGACAAGGAAGGCGGAGTCGATCCAGGCCGCGATCGGGCCGACGAACACCTGGACCAGCATGGCGAGACGCCCCGCCAGCCACAGCGACCAGAGCGCCGCCAGCTTCGCGCCGATCACCGGCATGCGCCCGGTCCAGTTGGGAATGGCGGTGGTCAGAAAGCCCGTCAGGATCGCGCCGAGCACGCCGAACAGCATCTCGTGGACGTGCCAGTCGAGATGTCCGGCCACCGTCTGGCCGCCGAACAGAGACCCGATCCACAACGGCACGGACAGGGCCGACCAGATCGCGCCGGACAAGAAGAACGGCCTGAACCCGTAACTGAACAGGGCGGGGCCGGCATAGGCGCGGCGTTGTTGGGCGGTGCTCATGGCGAGACTCTGGTTAGCGGTCGAGGCTGGGTCGTTGCGCGTCGACAACTCCGCGCAGAGCCGCCTCGAGCGCCTGCAGCAGGGCGTCGCCCATCAGCGGCTTTTCGATCAGCGTCACCCCTCCCAACCGGACGGCGCGGCGCAAATCCGCGGTGGGGTGGGTCGCGGTCATCAGGATCGCGAGGCCGTCCTTGGCCTGCCGAGCGGCTCTAGCCAGCGCGAGTCCGGCGATCGCTGGAGGCGCGTGGCCGATGATCACGGCGTCTGCGCCGCCGGCGTGCAGCCGGTTGACGAAGCTTTCGGCGTCGCCGAACGGCTCGACGCCGTACCCCTCCAGGCCCAGCGAGAAGCAGAGCGCCTGGCGAACCGCCGTGTCCTGGTCGAGGACCAGGACACGGGGCGCGCGGACGGGAGGGGCTTGGGACACGATCCTGGTCCTTCTTGACCGCGGGTCTAGGCGGCCGCCTTCCAGTTCGGCTCCAGCACGACGTGCGGCGGGCATGGCGCGACATCGCCGACGGGCAGGCCGCACAATTCGTTGGCGAAGCCGTGGTTCACATCGCGGTGGTGGGCCTCGTCGGCGCGGACCACCTCGACCACGTCGCGCAGCGTGGCGCCGGCCGGCAGGTTCCAGTAGTCGAGGGCGATCTGGGGCGCGGCGACATTGGCGCTGCGGCCTTCGTCGATCTCGGCGAGGTAGTGGGTGTAGCTGATCACCGCCTCTTCCTCGAAGTAGCCGACCACCCGGTGAGCGGTCTTCGAGGAGATCAGGTAAAGACCGAAGAAGAACAGGTAGAACACCCACTGCGCCGCGACGACGACGACGCGCTCGAACAGGGTCGGCTTGGCCACCTCGATGAAGGTCATCAGGTGCATGCGCTCGTTCTCGGCCTCGTCCATCAGGGTCTTGATCCAGCCCTTGTCGCCTTCCATCCGGCGCAGGCACTTCAGGTGGTTCAGCGTGGCGCCGACCATGCCCGGCACGGCGGCGACGGTCTCCAGGACCACCGCGCGGTGGCCGTAGCGCTTGGCGAAGAAGGTGTCGGCGCAGAAGCGCAGGGCCTTCACGAAGCCGAAGGCGACAACGTCCGAAACGCCCTTCGGCTGGTGGTGAACGTCGAGATCAATGTGCGGAGCGGTCATGGCTTTTCGCCTTTTCATCCTCTGGCGACCCCCTGGCCGCCGATGAGGCGCTTGATACCGCCGCCCGCCTGACCCAGACATTCTGGTCTGATCCTAAGGAGAATCCCTGAGTGGCCGGCGGCGCCCAAGGGAACTAGCGCGGAGCGATGACCATCGACGAGTTCCTGAAGGGCCGTCCGGACCCCATGCGGGAATGGGGCATGGCCATTGGCATCGCGGTCGGGCTGGTGGTCATCGGCACGGCCACCCGCCTGCTGTTTGAGCCGTTGCTCGGCGATCGCGGCCTCTATCTCTTCTTTTTCCCCGCCGTCGTCGCCGCGGCCGCGTTTCGCGGCCTGTACGGCGGGCTCGTCGCCTGCGCGCTGGGTCTTGTCAGCCTGCTGGCGCTGAGCACTCGCGGCGATGGGCTGGACCTCGGCGACTGGGCCGGCGCGGTCCTTTACGTCGCCGTTTGCGTCGCGATCAGCTTCGGCGGCGAGCGCTTTCGGATCGCGCGTCGGCGCACCGAGGCGGTGACCGAGGACCTCCTGGTCCGCGAAGCGCGTCTGGCGTCGATCCTCGACACCGTGCCGGACGCGATGGTGCTGATCGACGACGCCGGCCGCGTCGTCTCGTTCAGTTCCACAGCCGAGCGCTTGTTCGGCTGGACCGCGGCGGAGATCACCGGCCAGAACGTCAGCCGTCTGATGCCCGAGCCCTACCGATCGGCGCACGACGGCTATCTGAGCCGGTACTACGAGACCGGGGAACGCCGGATCATCGGTCTGGGCCGCGTGGTGATCGGCGAGCGCAAGGACGGCTCGACCTTTCCGATGGAGCTGTCGGTCGGGGAAATCCGGGCCCGGCATGGCCGGTTTTTCACGGGCTTCGTGCGCGACCTGACGGAGGCGCAGCGCAGTCAGGCGCGGCTTCAGGAACTGCAGAACGAGCTGGTCCACATCGCGCGCCTGACCTCGATGGGCGAGATGGCCTCGGCCCTGGCCCACGAGATCAACCAGCCGCTGTCGGCGCTGACCAACTATCTGAAAGGCGGTCGCCGCCTGCTGGAAGCGCCGGAAATCGATCGCGACCTGCTGGGCGCGGCCCTGGAGCGGGCGGGCGAGCAGGCCTTGCGCGCGGGCTCGATCATCCGCCGGCTCCGCGACTTCGTCGCGCGGGGCGAGACCGAAAAGCAGGTCGAGGACCTCAACCGCATGGTCGAGGAAGCGGTGGCCCTGGCCCTGATCGGGGTGCGCGAGGTGGGCGTCGATGTGCGCCTCGACCATGGCGCGGGCGGTGAACAGGTGCTGGCCGACCGCGTTCAGGTGCAGCAGGTCATCGTCAACCTGGTCCGCAACGCCGTCGACGCCATGGAAGCCAGTCCGCGCCGCGAATTGACCATCAGCGTCGGCCGCCTGGACGACCAGGCGCTAATGACCGTCGCCGACACCGGGCCGGGCATCGCGCCCGAGATCGCCGACAATCTCTTCGCGCCTTTCATGACCACCAAGCGGGACGGCATGGGCGTTGGCCTGTCGATCTCGCGCACCATCATCGAGGCCCACGGCGGCCGGCTGTGGGTCGAGCCCACGTCGGGCGGGGGCGCGACGTTCAAGTTCACCCTGAAGCTCGTCGAAGGAGAGATCGACCTTGAGTGAGGCTGTCGTTCACATCATCGACGACGATGCGGCCATGCGCGATTCCCTGGCCTTCCTGCTGCAGGTGAACCGGATCCCGTATCGCATCTTCGAGTCGGCGGTCGCCTTCCTGGAGGACCTGCCCGAGGACGGCGGCTGCGTGCTCTCTGACGTGCGCATGCCGCAGATGAACGGCATCCAGATGGTCCGCAAGCTCAAGGAGCTGGACTATCGCGCGCCGATCATCGTCATGACCGGCCACGCCGACGTACCGCTGGCCATCGAGGCGATGAAGGCCGGCGTGTTCGACTTCATCGAAAAACCGTTCGACGAGGACCTGCTGCTGCAGGCTCTGCGCGCGGCGCTCGAGAAGGGCAAGGCGCAGAGCGAACAGGACGAGGCTTTGGCCACGACGCGCCAGCGCATCGCCGCGCTGTCCCCTCGCGAGCGCGACGTTCTCGAGGGCTTGGTCGACGGCAAGGCCAACAAGATCATCGCCTTCGACCTGGGCATCAGTCCGCGCACGGTCGAGATCTACCGCGCCAACCTGATGACCAAGATGCAGGCCCGCAGCCTGTCCGAACTGGTGCGCATGGCGCTCTCGGTCAGAGGCTAGCCAAAACGCCGGAAGAGCACGTTGTTCTCCAGGTGCATGTGATCGCGCAGATCGGCGTCGATCTCCTGGCAGAGGGCGTAGAGCGCGCGCCAGGTTCCGCAGGCGTTTTCGGGCGACGCGAAGTCGTTGGTCAGGCGAGCCAGGCCGGTCAGTTGTTCGATGACGTCCTCGTGCTCGGCCTCCATGCGGGAGATCGGAGCGCCCAGGCGGAGCTCGCCGCGCCGCATCATTGGAAACAGGATCATCTCCTCCTTCTGGTGATGCGCCTCCAGGTCGTCGAACATGAAGGCCAGGTGCTGGGCGATCCCCGTCGGACAGTCGGGTCGATCGCCGTGCACGCTCTCCACCCGCGCCGCCAGGAAGATGGCCTCCGGAAACTGCCGGCGGTGGACCTGGTGGTATCGCTCCAGCAGGTGGTCGATCAGGGCTCCGGTCTCGGCGGGCGCCGCCGCCTCGGTCCGGTCCAGGGCGTCCAATTGCGCGATGAGACCCGCAAGATCGACCCGGCGCCCCTCGGCGGCCTCCGCGAGCGATGCGTCGCCTCCACAGCAGTAGTCGATCTTGTGGCGGCGGAAGATCGCGGTCGCCCCTGGGCGGCCGATGGCGATATCGCGAACGGTCTGGTCGCGAAGGGAACGGGCGGTGGTGATGTCCATGACAGGCTCTCCTCTGCCGCCTGACTAGATCGGCCCAGGGCGGAGAACGTTGCGCCGCGCCAAGTTCGCGCGAACGTCGAACGTCGCGAGACCGGCGTTCCGCGCCTACTTAAGGAAGCGTCGCCATGGCGGCTCGACGCGGACTTCCAATGCACGGGAAAGGCCGCGCTGCTTGGGTTTTGCGTCGATTTCGGCGGATCCGTCGGATGATCCGCCACGCCCGGCGCAGGTTGTCCATGCACAAAGATCGGGATGCTCGGAGGTCTACCTGTCCCGTCCATCGGCGCCGTTCGGGCGTCGGAGGATAGGAATATGAAAGCCCTCGCTCTTTTCGCCACCGCCGCGGCCCTAGCCCTGACCGGGACCGCCGCCATTGGCGCCACGCCGGATGCTCCGGCTCCCGCCGTCGCCGACACCGTCCGTCTGGCCACCGACCTGCCGCCGCCGATCGCCCGTCGCGCCCCCGCCACGGTGAAGGTCGACCTGGTCACTCAGGAAGTGGTCGGCAAGCTGGCCGACGGCGCCAGCTTCAAGTTCTGGACCTTCAACGGCAAGGTGCCGGGGCCGATGGTCCGCGTCCGGGTCGGCGACACCGTCGAGGTCTCGCTGAAGAACGCCGCCGACAGCGAGCACATGCACAATGTCGACTTCCACGCCGTCACCGGTCCCGGCGGCGGCGGCGTCGCCACCATGGCCGCGCCGGGGGAAACGCAGACCTTCACCTTCAAGGCGATTGCGCCGGGTCTCTATGTCTATCACTGCGCCACCCCGATGGTGGCCGAGCACATCGCCAACGGCATGTATGGCGCGATCCTGGTCGAGCCCGAGGAAGGCCTGCCCAAGGTCGACCACGAGTTCTACGTCATGCAGGGCGAGGTCTATACCGACGAGGCCATGGGCTCGAAGGGCCTGCTGAACGAAAGCATCGAGAAGCTCCTGAACGAGCAGCCGGAATTCTACATCTTCAACGGCGGCTTCAAGGCGCTGACCGGCGACAAGGCCCTGCACGCCAAGGTCGGCGAGACGGTCCGGATCTTCTTCGGCGTCGGCGGCCCCAACAAGACCTCCAGCTTCCACGTGATCGGCGAGATCTTCGACCACGTCTATCCGTACGGCTCGCTGACTAGCACCCCGATCAAGGACGTCCAGACGGTCACCGTCGCGCCCGGCGGCGCCACCGTCGTCGACTTCAAGCTGGAAGTGCCCGGCAACTACATCCTGGTCGACCACGCCCTGAGCCGCCTGGAGCGCGGCGGCGCCGGCATCCTGACCGTCGAGGGCCCCGCCAATCCCGAGGTCTTCAACGCCCCGCCGAACCCGCACAAGGGCGGCGGCCACTAAGGCGATGTCCCCAGGGGCGGCGAGCGTTCGCCGCCCCTTTTTCTTCTCTGACAGACAATAGATTGATCCATGAGACAGCATGTCCTGCTGGCGCTCGCGGGCGTGAGCGCGCTCGCCTTCGCCGCGTCCGCCCGCGCCGCCGAAGCGCCCACGCGCACCGGCCAGCTCCTGCTCGAGGCGCGCACCCGCTATGAGCTCTATGATCCCGATGGCCCGGACGCCGAGGCTGTCACGATGCGCCTGCGTCTCGGCTGGCGCCAGCCGCTGGCCAAGAGCCTGACCGCTCTGATCGAGATGGAAGCCGTCGGCGCCCTGGTCGACGACTATGCCGACGGGGTCCACGCCAAGCCCGGAAAAGCGACCATAACCGACCCCGAGACCGTCGAGTTGAACCGGGCTGCTCTGGAGTGGCGGCCGACCGCCGCCCTGGGCGTCGATGTCGGCCGGCAACGCATCATCCTCGGCAACGCCCGCTTCGTCGGCAACAGCGGCTGGCGGCAGAACGAGCAGACCTTCGACGCCGTCAAGCTGACCGCTAAACCGGCCAAGAGCGTGACCCTGACCTACGCCTATGCCGACCGCGTGCGCCGGCCGCTGGGGCGCAAGTCGTCGCAAGGCGTCTGGCGCGGCGACGTTCACATGCTGCAGGCGGAAGCCGACCTCGGCGCGCTCGGCAAGGGAACCGCCTACGCGCTCCTGCTGGATCTCGACAACGCCCCGACCCAGTCCTCGAAAACCTTCGGCGCCCGGCTGGCCGGCGCCCACGCCCTACGGCCGGGCCTCAGCGGGACCTGGGAGCTGGAGCACGCCCATCAGGTCGACTGGAAGAGCAACCCGCGGAATTTCTCGCTGAACTATGACGCCGCGTCCCTGGGCCTGAAGACCGCCAGGTCGGCGATCTCGGCGAACCTGGAACGACTGCAGGGCGATGGCGTCAACGCCTTCCAGACGCCGCTGGCTTCGCTGCATGGCTTCCAGGGCCTGTCGGACGTGATCGGCGCGACGCCGGCCAAGGGCGTGCGCGACGCCTTCCTGCGCGGAACGACGACCATCGGCGTCAAGCAACCGCTGAAGCTGACCGGCGAAGCCCACGACTTCGACACCACCGTCGGGTCCCAGAACCTAGGGCGCGAGGTCGACGTCGTCGTCTCCACGCCCATTGCCAAGGGGTGGACGTTCGAGCTGGGCGTGGCCCGGTTCGAGACGCAAAGCCCGGCCTATCCCGACGCGACGCGGGCGTGAGCCAGCCTCGACTTCAAGCTCTGAGTTCACGAAAGCTGGGAAGGAGGAAGGGCCCGCGCAAGCGGGCCCTTTTCGTGGGCTCTAGCCGCACTTGGAGTAGCCGCAGTCGGTGCAAGTGTCGCAGCCTTCCTTGCGGATCAAAGCGGGGCTGGCGCAGCGCGGACAGACGGCGGGACGCGGCGCGTCGGCCTGGGGTTCGACGGGCTCGGCGATCCTCGGCGCGGGCGCCGCGAGGTCCTGGCGCAGATGCCGCTCGACAACGCCGCCGATCGCCGCCAGCAGCGAGGGCACGTAACGTCCCGACAGCCAGGCGCCGCCTTGCGGGTCGAACACCGCCTTCAGTTCCTCGGCCACGAAGCCGACGTCGCCGCCGCGCCGGAACACCGCAGAGATCATCCGGGTCAGGGCCAGGGTCCAGGCATAGTGCTCCATGTTCTTGGAGTTGACGAAGATCTCGAACGGCCGCCGCTGGCCGTCGACGACCGCGTCGTTGACCGTCACGTAGACGGCGTGAGCGCTGTGCGGCCATTTGATCTTGTAGGTCATGCCGCTGAGGGCCTCCTCGCGGGCGATCAGCGGCGTGTCGTCGCGGGAAGCTTCCGGTGTCGGCGGCTGTTCGGCTGGCGGCGCATCCACCGACAGGACGGAGCCGGTGACGGCGTTGGGCCGATAGGTCGTCAGGCCCTTGCACCCCATCCGCCAGCCTTCGAGATAGACGTCGCAAAAGGCGTCGAAGGCGATGTCGGCCGGGCAGTTGACGGTCTTGGAGATCGAGCTGTCGATCATGGACTGGGCCGCCGCCTGCATGACCAGGTGCTCGCGCGGCGTCAGGGTCTGGGCCGAGACGAAGACGTCCGCCGGCGGCCCGGCGTCGCCGTGCAGCCGCTTCCAGACCGTCAGGGCGTAGTCCTCGACCGCCTCCTGCCTGGTCGAGCCGTCGGGCTGGCGGACCTTGCGGTTATAGGCGTAGGCGAAGACCGGCTCGACGCCGGACGAGACGTTGCCAGCCACCAGCGAGGTGGTGCCCGTCGGCGCGATGGAGGTCAGGCAGCCGTTGCGCAGGCCGTGCTTGGCGATCAGCGCGCGGGTTTCCTCATCGAGCTCGAGCAGGTTCGGCCGATCCAGCACACAAGGGTCCCAGAGCGGATAGGGCCCCTTCTCGGCGGCCAGGGCGGCGGAGGCGCGGTAGGCCTCGCGCTTGATGATCCCCAGCCAGCGCCTGGTCGTCTCCGCCGCTTCTTCCGAGCCATAGCGCTGGCCGCAGAAGATCAGGGCGTCGGCGAGACCCGTGACGCCCAAACCGAGGCGCCGCTTGGCGCGCGCCTCTTCCGCCTGGGCCTCCAACGGGAAGCGCGAGACGTCGATCACGTCGTCCAGGAATCGGATCGCGACGTGGGTCAGTTCCGCGAGCTTCTCCTCGTCGAGCGCCGCGCCATCGGAGAAGGGCGCAGCCACCAGTCGAGCCAGGTTGATCGAGCCGAGCAGGCAGGCGCCGTAGGGCGGCAGCATCTGTTCGCCGCAGGGGTTGGAGGCGCTGATCGTCTCGCAATCGGCCAGATTGTTCCGGGCGTTGACCCGGTCGACGAAGATCACGCCCGGCTCGGCATAGGCGTAGGTCGCCGTCATCAGCCGCCGCCACAAGTCGCTGGCCCGAACCGTCCTGAACACCTCGCCGCCGAACACCAGCGGCCAGTCGGCGTCGGCCGCCAGGGCCTCCAGGAAGGCGTCGGTGACCAAGACCGAGAGGTTGAAGTTGCGCAGGCGCGTCGGCTCGCGCTTGGCGTCGATGAAGGCCTCGATGTCGGGGTGGTCGATGCGCAGGCAGCCCATCATCGCCCCGCGCCGCTGGCCGGCCGACAGGATCGTTCGGCACATCGAGTCCCAGACGTCCATGAAGCTCAGAGGGCCCGAGGCGTCGGCCCCGACGCCGCGCACCGGCGCGCCGGACGGACGGATGGTCGAGAAGTCCATGCCGACGCCGCCGCCCTGCTGCAGGGTCACCGCCGCCTCGCGCAAATGCTCGAAGATGCCGGGCAGGTCGTCGGGCAAGGTTCCCATGACGAAGCAGTTGAACAGGGTGACCGCCCTCCCCGTCCCGGCCCCGGCGAAGATGCGGCCGGCCGGCATGAACTGGAAGTCGCCCAGAGCGTCGAGGAACTTCCCCCGCCAAGCCTCGCGAGCCTCGATGGGTTCGGCCTCCGCGATCGCTTCCGCCACGCGGCGCCAGCTGTCCTCGACCGAGGCGTCGCCGCCGCCGGCGTCCGGCGCGAAGCGATATTTCGCGGCCCATAGCTCCGCGGCCAGGGGAATGTCGAAGGCCATCATCCGGCTCCTGTTCCAAAGACCAGGAGGCTGGCGGATTCGCGCCGACACGGAATTGTCGATCGACAAGGTAAGGATCACGATGGTCCGTGCGGAATTCGCATTCGCTTGCTCTGGAGCAAGGTCTCCGAGTCTCACCCGGTCTATCGGTGGCGACGAGCGGGCGGTTCGCCCGTCCCCAGACAAAGGTGAGTGAAGATGTTGAAGTCCGTTCTCGTCGCCGGGGCCATGATCGGCGCGGTGGCGATCGCCGGGACCGCAGGCGCGGCCGAACTGCAGGTCAAGATGCTGAACCAAGGCTCGCAGGGCGCAATGGTGTTCGAGCCGGCGAACGCCAAGCTGAAGGTGGGCGACACCATCCGCTTCATCCCGACCGACCCTGGCCATAACGTCGAGACGATCCCCGGCATGTGGCCTGCCGGTGTCGCGCCGGTGAAGGGCTTGATCGGCAAGGAAGTCGTGGTGAAGGTCGCCAAGTCGGGCGTCTATGGCTTCAAGTGCATGCCGCACTGGGCGATGGGCATGACCTTCGTAGCCAAGGTCGGCGACGGCAAGCCGAACGCCGCCCAGGCCGAAGCCGCCATCGCCACCGCGCCGACCATGGCCAAGAAGCGCCTGACCGCCGAATTCGCCGCGATCAAGTGAGCACGCCAAAGCGCCGTCGCTCTCGGAGCGGCGGCGCTTTGTCTTTGCGTCGATTGAAAGGGTCAGCCCGCCTCGGCGAGGTTCGTCAGCATGTCCAGCCGGCGCACGATGATGCGGCGGCGCGCGCTGGCGGTGACGCCGCGCTCGTCCCAGGCCGCCAGCGTCCGGCTGACCGTGTGCAGGGTCGAGCCAGCCATCTCGGCCAGCTCCTGGCGAGTGATCGGGAAGTCGATCTCGATCCCTCCGTCGGTCTTGCGGCCGGCCTGCTGCACCAGGCGCAACAGCGTGCGGGCGATGCGCTGCTCGACCTTCTCGCCAGCCATTTCGCCGACCCGATCCTGCAGTTCGAACAGGCGATGCCCGGCCGAGGCGGCCGAGCCCATGGCGATCTCGGGATAGCGCGCCATCAGCTGACGCATGGCCGCGACGGTCCAGTAGATCTCGAGGCTATCGACCACCGCCACGGCGTCAGCCGGGAACGGCTTGCCCATCAGGGCCGCGACGGTGCCGTACATCTCGCCCGGCCCGATGAAGCGGATCACCGACTGGCTGCCCTCGGGACGCGCCTGGACGATCTTGATCCGGCCTTCCAGCAGCGTGTGGCAGGTCGAGCCGGGATCGCCCTGGCTGAAGACGACGCGCCCGGCGACCAGCGGCCGAACGGTTCCGGCCCCGAGAACGTCGGCGGCCGCGATCTCGTCCAGATGGCCGAACATGTCGGCGCCGCGAAGACGAAGACTATAGGGAGGGATGGTGGCGACCATGAGAGACGTGTGGCTTGGGTGAAATGCTGACGTCACCCCTAAGCTCGGCCGGGCCCCAGCTTAATCCCGGAATTCTACCTAGGGCGATTTCCCGAATAACGGCGGGACCGGGCTGGTTGCTAAGGCTCAAGGCGATACAAGCCTCAGCCGTCGGGCCGCCCATGACCCTCGCCTTCGCCAAGTTCGATCCGCAGCCCGCCCAGACGCTGGTCCCCGCCGGGGTCAGCGTTCGCCGGGCGCCGGGCGAGGAGATCTTCGCCCAGGGCGAGACGGTCGACACCGTCTACCAGCTGCTGTCGGGCGCGGTGCGGACCTATCGCCTGCTGGGCGACGGCCGCCGTCACGTCTGCGACTTCCACGTTCCCGGCGACGTCCTGGGGCTGGAGGCGGGCGGCGAACATGCCTGCTCCGCCGAGGGCATGACCGACGTGATCCTGCTGGCCATTCCGGTCGCCACGCTGCGCCGCCTGTCGGCCCACGATCCCTTGCTGGGCCAGCGCCTGCTGTCGATCGCGTCTAGCGGACTGCAACGCAGCCAGAACCACGCAGCCATGCTGGCGCGGTTGGGCGCCGTCGAACGCGTCGCCGCCTTCCTGATCGACTTCGCCCAGCGCTTCGACGCGGACGACGAGTTCGATCTGCCGATGACCCGCCAGGACATCGCCGACTATCTGGGCCTGACCATCCACACCGTCTCCCGCACGCTGTCGCAGCTTCAGGACCAGGGGCTGATCGATGCGCGCGCCTCGCGCCGCGTGCGTCTGCGTCGGCAGGACGAGCTTCTAGGACTATGCGCATGACCCCTTCGGTCCTGACCCCGGCCCAGCGCCAGCACGCCGAACGGAACCTCCCCCGCTATACCAGCTATCCGACCTCGCTGGCCTTTGACGCCGAGCAGGCGCTCCACGCCCAGGACTGGTTCGCCCGCACCCGCGCCGAGGACCGGCTGTCGGTCTATGTCCACGTGCCATTCTGTCGGCGCCTGTGCTGGTACTGCGGCTGCCATACCTCCATCGCTCACACCTACGAGCGCGTCGGAACCTTCTTCGAGACCTTGATGCGCGAGGTCGACCTGGTCGCCGCGCGCCTTGGCGAGCACGATGGTCTGGCGCACCTGCACTTCGGCGGCGGCAGCCCGAACGCGCTCAGCCCCGAGGACTTCGCCGCCCTGGTCACGCGGCTGAAGACCGTCTTCCGCCCGCGCCTGGGCGCCGAGATCGCCGCAGAGCTGGACCCGGGCATGCTGTCCGAGGCCTTTGTCGACGCGGCCGGCGCCGTGGGCGTCAATCGCGTCAGTCTAGGCGTCCAGACCTTCGATCCGACCGTGCAGGCTCTGGTCAATCGCATCCAGCCCTACGACCATGTCGCCCGTGCGACCGAGCGGCTGCGCGCCGTCGGCGTCAAAGGGCTGAACTTCGACCTGATGTACGGCCTGCCCGGCCAGACCCCGGCGAACGTCCATGAGTCGGCTCGCCTTGCGGTCCAGCTTCGGCCCGATCGGGTAGCCGTGTTCGGCTACGCCCACGTGCCGTGGATGAAGAAGCACCAGACCATGATCCGCGAGGCCGATCTCGCCGACCTGGATGGTCGCTGGGCCCAGGCAGAGGCCGCGGACGCGGCGCTGACAGAGGCGGGCTATGTCCGCATCGGCCTCGACCACTACGCCTTGCCGGACGACACGCTGGCCCGCGCGGCGGCGGAAGGACGCCTCCGGCGGAATTTCCAGGGCTATACGGACGATCCCGCACCAGTGCTTATTCCGATTGGGCCGTCGTCGATCGGCCAGTTCCGAGAAGGATTCGTCGGCAACCACGTGCCGACCGACCAGTGGTCCGGCGCCATCGCGCGCGGCGAGCTGCCGCTGAACCGAGCCCTGGCCGTCGACGCCGAGGACCGCCTTCGGGCGGCGGTGATCGAGCGACTGATGTGCGACATGCGCGTGGATGTCGCCGCCATCTGTCGCGAGCATGACGTGGCCGAGGATCATCTGGACGCCGAGTTGACCGAGACCGACGCCCTGCAACGGGCCGGCCTCTGCGTCCGCGACGGCGCGGTGATCTCGATCCCCGAGCCCGCCCGCCGCCTGATGCGTGTGGTCGCCGCCGCCTTCGACGCGCGGCTGCCGGCGGTCGCCACGCGCCACGCCAAGGCGGTCTGATCGGGCGAGGTTGCTCCCGAGCAACGTCCGCGGACCTTCCGGTCGTCATCGTGATCCCAAACGCCGAATGGGACGGTCCCGACCGGCGAGGGGAAGCGAGATGACCACCCGAAGACTATGGTTCGTCCTCGCCCTGGTGATGGCGGTGTCCTTCACCGTCTTGGGGCTGATGGGACGCGAAATCCACCGACAGGCGCCGCCGATACCGACCCGCGTGATCGATGCGTCGGGGCAGGTTCTGCTCACCAAGGCCGACATCGAGACGGGTCAGTTGGCCTGGCAGTCGATGGGCGGCCAGCAGGTCGGCTCCATCTGGGGGCACGGCGGCTATGTCGCGCCGGACTGGTCGGCCGACCAGGTCCACCGCGAGGCCACGGCCCTGCTCGACATCTGGGCCCAGCGCGACTTCAAGGCGCCCTACGACGCCGTGTCGCCCGAGCGCCAAGCGGCCCTGCGCGAGCGCCTGAAGCGCGAGATGCGGACCAATAGCTATGACGCCAAGACCGGCGTCATCACGGTCAGCGCCGATCGCGCCCAGGCCATGCGCCAGGTGCGCAGCCACTACGAGACGCTGCTGGGATCGGATCCGGCTCTGGAAAAGCTGCGCGAGCAGTACGCCATCGCCAATGGCGCGGTGAAGGATCCGGCCCGCCGGACCGCCATCGCCGCCTTCTATTGGTGGACCGGTTGGGCGGCCAGCACGAACCGCCCCGGCGACGTGATCACCTACACCGCCAACTGGCCGCATGAGGCCCTGATCGGCAACACGCCGACCGCCCCGACCATCGTCTGGTCGGTGGCCAGCGTCATCCTGCTGATCTTCGCCGTCGGCGCCTTGGCCTTCTGGCACGCCCGCACCAAGACCGAGGACCATCTGGTCGCGCCGGACAAGGACCCGCTGGCCGCGATGAAGCCGACACCCTCGATGAAGGCGACCGGCAAGTACTTCCTGACCGTGATCGGCCTCTTCCTGCTGCAGGTGGGCCTGGGCGCGGTCACCGCCCACTATTCGGTGGAGGGCCACGCCTTCTTCGGCGTGCCGATCTCCGACGTCATTCCCTATGCGGTCACCCGCACCTGGCACACCCAGCTGGCCGTGTTCTGGATCGCCACCGCCTGGCTGGCCACCGGCCTCTACGTCGCGCCGATGATCTCGGGCCACGAGCCCAAGGGCCAGAAGCTGGGCGTCGACCTGCTGTGGGTCGCCCTGGTCGTCGTCGTGCTGGGTTCGATGGCCGGCGAGTGGCTGGGCGTGCAGCAGGTCTTCGACCTGAACGCCAACTGGTGGTTCGGCCACCAGGGCTGGGAGTATGTCGACCTGGGCCGCTTCTGGCAGATCCTGCTGTTCGTGGGCCTGATGAAGTGGCTGGTCCTGGTCGGCCGCGCCCTCTGGCCCGCCCTGAAGGCGCCGTCGGAAAGCAAGCCCGTCCTCTGGATCCTGTTCCTGTCGACCGTCGCCATCGGCCTGTTCTACGGCGCGGGCTTCATGTGGGGTAAGCACAGCCACATCAGCATGGTCGAGTACTGGCGCTGGTGGGTGGTCCACCTGTGGGTCGAGGGCTTCTTCGAGGTGTTCGCCACGGCGGTCATCAGCCTGCTGATGGTCAAGCTGGGCCTGGTGCGCGCCAAGTCGGCCAACGGCGCGGTGCTGTTCGGAACCATCGTGTTCCTGTTCGGCGGCGTGCTGGGCACGGCCCATCACTGGTACTTCGCCGGCACGCCCGTCTCGGTGATCGCCATCGGCTCGGTGTTCTCGGCCCTCGAGGTCGTTCCGCTGGCCCTGATCGGCGCCGAGGCCTTCGAGACCTTCAGCCACACCAAGGCCGCGCCCTGGGTCGCGACCTATCGCTGGCCGATCTTCTTCTTCGTCGCGGTTTCCTTCTGGAACCTGCTGGGCGCGGGGGTCTTCGGCTTCATGATCAACCCGCCGATCAGCCTCTATTTCATCCAGGGCCTGAACACGACGGCCACCCACGGCCACGCCGCCCTGTTCGGAGTGTACGGCATGCTCGGCATCGGCCTGCTGCTGTTCTGCTTCCGCGGCCTGGCGCGACGTGAAGCCTGGGACGATCGGCTGCTGGCCGCGACCTTCTGGATGCTGAACGGAGGCCTGGCGATGATGCTGTTCCTGTCGCTGCTGCCGGTGGGCGTGATCCAGGCGATCGCCAGCATCGAGCACGGCCTGTGGTTCGCCCGCTCTCCGGCGGTGATCCATTCGCCTCTGGTCCAGACCCTGGTCTGGATGCGGGTGCCGGGCGACATCGTCTTCGCCGGCGGCGCCTTCACCCTGGCGTTCTTCGCCGCCAAGCTGCTGCTGGGCGCCCGCCGCCCCGCCATCGGCAAGGCCGCGAGCCCGGTCGCCGCGGAGTAGTCCGCCAGACCCGGAGCCGGCGCGTGGCGACACGCGCCGGCTTTCCTTTCAAGATCCCCCTTCGACACGGCGGCGGCTTGCGTCGGGTGTTCAAAGCACCCGGCTTGGACTAGCCCGTACGCGCCTTCACGGCCTTAGCGACCACCGGCGCGAGGGCTTCGGCGATGCGCTTGGCGCCGCCCGCGTTGGGATGGACGCCGTCCCTCTGCAGGAGAGAGGCGTCGCCGCTGACGCCCGCCAGGATGTTGGCGTAGAGCGGCACGCTGAATTCACGCGCCAGGTTCGGATAGATGGCGTTGAACTCGCGAGCATAGGCCGCGCCGATCGCGGGGGGCGCGGCGACGCCCACCAGCACCACGCCGACGCCCCGCGCCTTCAGCTTCTGCAGGATGCCGCGCAGATTGGCCTTGGTCTGAGCGGGATCGACCCCTTGCAGCAGATCATTGCCGCCGAGCGCCACCACGCAGACCTGGGTGTCGCCCGCGACGCTGAAGCCCACGCGCGCCAGACCGCCGCCGCTGGTGTCGCCGGAGACGCCGGCCGCTCGGACGACGACCGACACGCCCCGTTTCGCCAGCGCCGCCTGGAGCTGCGCCGGCAAGGCGTCCTTCGCTGCAAGGCCAAGACCCGCCGTGATGGAGTCGCCCAGGACAGTGACGATCGGCGCCTTGGGCGCCGCGGCGACCTGGGTCAGGACGCCAAGGCCCAGCAAAAACCGGCGACGATTGGAAAAACGCTGTGCGATCGGGCTCATGCCTTCCTATGTAGTTCGCTTGCCGGCCGCACAAGGACCGGCCTCGCAGGAAACCCATGACCGACGCCACGCCCGCCGCGCCCCTGGTCCTCGACGCCGTCGCCCTGACCCTTCCCTCCACCGCCGGACCGGTCGATATCCTTCGCGGCGTGAGCCTGACCGTCGGTCTCGGCGAGCGCGTGGCGATCGTGGGTCCGTCCGGCTCGGGAAAGTCGTCGTTGATCGCGGTCGGCGCCGGCCTCGAAGAGCCCACCGGAGGAGCCGTGCGCCTGTTCGGCGAGGACCTGGCCAGGCTGGACGAGGATGGTCGCGCCCGCCTGAGGCGCGGACGGGCGGCGCTGGTGTTCCAGGCCTTCCACCTCCTGCCCAACATGACCGCGGAGGAAAATGTCGCCACGCCGTTGGAGATCGCCGGGGCGCGCGACGCCATCGCGACCGCGCGGGACTGGCTGGGCCGCGTGGGCCTGACCGGGCGCCTCACCCACTATCCGCACCAGCTGTCCGGGGGTGAGCAGCAGCGCGTCGCCCTGGCGCGCGCCTTGGCGGCGCGTCCGGCCCTGCTGTTCGCGGACGAGCCGACCGGCAACCTCGACGGCGCCACCGCCGCCTCGGTGGCCGACCTGATGTTCAACCTCGTCGCCGAGGTCGGCGCTGCGCTGGTGATGGTGACCCATGACCCGGGCCTCGCCACCCGCGCCGACCGGATCGTGCGCATGGCCGACGGCAAGATCCAGGCCTGATCGTGCCGCGCTTTCCTCTCCCGCTCGCCATCCGTCTGGCCGCTCGCGAACTGCGCTCGGGCGTGCGCGGCTTTCGCATCTTCCTCGCCTGCCTGGCGCTGGGCGTCGCCGCGATCGCCGCCGCCGGCTCCACCGCCGAGGCCTTCCGGCAGGGACTGGCCAGCCAGGCCCGCGAGATCCTGGGCGGCGACCTCTCCTTCTCGATCGAGAACCGCGACTTCACGCGCGACGAGCGGGCCGCGATCGACCGCCTAGGCCGAACCACCTATTCGGCAGGCGCACGCGCCATGGCGCAGGCGTCCAACGGCGAGCGGCGCCTCGTCAGCCTGCGTGGCGTGGACGAACGCTTTCCCCTCGCCGGCGCGGTGAAGCTCGAAGGCGCGCCCAGCCTCGCCGCGGCCCTCGCCGACCGGGATGGCCTGCCCGGCGCGGCGGTAGAGCCGGCGCTCATGGACCGCCTGAACCTGAAGATCGGCGACCGGTTCGAGGCCGGGACCCTGACCCTGGTCGTGCGCGCCCGCCTGCTCAGCGAGCCGGATGGCCTCTCGCGCGGCTTCGCCCTGGCGCCGCGCGTGCTGATCCGGTCCAATGTGCTGGACCGCTCGGGGCTGCTGGCGCCCGGCGGGCTTTCCAGCCGCACCGTGCGGATCGCCCTGCCGCCCGGCCAGGACCCCCGCGCGGCCGGACAGGCGATCCAGAAGGCGTTCCCGGACGCGCATTTCAGGGTTCGCGACCGGCTCGACGCGGCACCCGGCGCGCGCCGCCTGATCGACCAGTTGGAGTACTTCCTCGGCTTCATCGGCCTGGCCTCGCTGGTCGCCGGAGGGCTCGGCGTCGCCGGCGCGGTGTCGGCCTATCTGTCGACGCGCGAGCCGGCGATCGCCGTCCTCAAGGCGCTGGGCGCGCGAAGCAGCCTGATCCGCGACCTCCACCTGATCCAGATCGGCGTCCTCGCGCTGCTGGGCGTGACGATCGGCCTGGCGGTTGGCGCCGCCGCGCCCCTGCTCCTGGGTCAGATGGCCGGCTCCAACCTGCCCATTCCAGCGCTGTTCAAGGTCTATCCCTGGCCGCTGGCCAAGGCCGGACTATTCGGACTCCTGGCCGCGGCGGCCTTCTCCCTGGTTCCGCTGGCGAGAGCGCGGGCGACGCCGCCCTCGGCCCTGTTCCGCCGCGCGCCCAAGGCCCGGTTGCCGTTGGGCCTGGAGACGGCCGGCGCGGTCGGCGCGGGCCTAGGCCTCGCCGCGCTAGCCGTCGCCACCGCCCCTACCCCGATGGCCGCGGCGATCATGATCGCGGGGGTGGCCGCGGCCTTTGGCCTCCTCGCAGCGCTGGGCCGCGGCGCCGCGTTTCTGGCGGGGCGGGTTCGCGGCGTCGCGCGCGGCCCTATCAAGCTGGGGCTCGCCAATCTGGCCGGTCCACGCTCAGCCGCGCATACCGCGAGCCCGGCCATCGGCCTTGGCGTGGCTCTGCTCGCCTGCGTCGTGCTGATCCAGTCGGCGCTGCTGGCCCAGGTCAGCGATGTCGCCCCGCGCACCGCCCCGGCCATGGTGTTCACCGAGATTCCCGCTGACGGCGCCGAAGCGTTCGACGCCGTCGTCGCCGGCGTCCTGGGATCGCCGAGCGCCGAGACCTATCTGCGCATGCCGTTCGCCACGGGGCGCATCGTCGCCGTGAAGGGCGAGCCGGTCGACCCGCAGGCCGTAAAGCCCTCCCAGCGCTGGGCCTTCGACAACGACATCACCCTCTCGCTGCTCGCCCAGGAGCCGAAGAACGCCGGCGTGGTCGCCGGTCAGTGGTGGCGCGCCGACTATGCCGGCCCGCCCCAGGTCGCGATGAATGTCGAGGTGGCGCAAGCCGCCGGCCTGAAGGTCGGCGACGCGATCACGGTCCTGATCCTGGGCCGCGAGATCGAGGCGCGCATCGCCGTGCTGCGCAAGGTCGATTTCGGCGGCTTTGGGCCGAACTTCTCGCTGATCTTCGATCCCGCGACGCTGGAAGGCGCGGACCTGCGCAGCGTCGCGATCGCGCGCCTCGACCGAGAGCAGGAGGCCGTCCTGACCCGCCGCCTGGGCGAGCAGTTTCCGGGCGTCAATGTGATCAGCGTCCGCGAGCAGCTCGAGGCCGCCGCCTCCCTGTTCGACCGGCTGGCGCTCGCGGTGCGCGGCGCGGCGGCGGTCGCCGGCCTGGCGGGCCTGCTGGTCCTGGCGGGAGCGATCGCCGCCGGGGCGCGTGCGCGGGCGCGCGAAGCCGCCACGCTGAAGGTCCTGGGCGCGACGCGGTCGCAGATCCTGATCGCCTATGTCGTCGAATACGGCGCGGTCGGCCTGATCGCCGGATCGGCCGGCGTCCTGCTCGGCTTCGCCGCCGCCTGGCCGGTCGTGGTCAAGGTGTTCGAGGCCCGTTGGAGCGTGGACTGGAGCGGCGTCCTGCTGCTGCTCGCCGGAGCCACCTCGCTGACCACGCTCGGCGGGCTGATCGCCGCAAGCCTGGCGCTGTCGCAGCGGCCCGCGCCCGTCCTGCGGGGCGACTAGGACCGGGCTTATAGACCCACGGCCTTGAGGTTGGCGTGAAGCCGCAAGCGCCGTCGCAGCGCGAGGGCGCCTGGGACGGGAATATCAAAGGACATCGTCGGCGGCTGCTGGCCAGCGCCGCGGGTTGACTTAGGGACGGCGACAAGGCGGAGGCTTGACTATGTCCCTGATAGACAAGGTTATCGGAGCCATTACCCCGCCCGAGACCGACGAGGTGCGGGCCGAGGCTACCGAGAAGGCGCGGGCCGCCAGCAACTCGGGCGACTGGCTGGACTTGGCGCTGAATCACCACGAACAGATCCGCTCGGCGTTCGAAAGGGCGCGCGCCGCGAGCACGTCCGAAGACCGCGTGGCCGCCCTGCGCGCGCTCGCCACCGTGCTGAACGGCCACGCCCAAGCCGAAGAGGTCGTCCTCTATCCCGCGCTCGCCAAGGCTGGTGAAAAGGTCCACGCCGGCCTCGCCTATACCGAACAGAGCACGGCCAAGATGCAGATGGCCGAACTGGAGCGCATAGAGCCCGCCGACGAAGCCTGGCTCGACAAGCTGGAGCATATCCGCGGCGCGGTGCTGCACCACATGTTCGAGGAGGAGGGGACGTGGTTCCTGGAGCTGAAGGCCAAGGCTCCGGAACAGGATTTCCTCACGCGCCGCTTCTCCGAGGAGTACGACCGCTATGTCCTGGGAGTGGCGACGCGCCCGGCCGAAACCCGGTCGTTCGCCTCGCCGGCCGACGATGACCTTGAGGTGATCGGCCGCAACGACGCGGGCCCTCTTCAGACCGGCGGCGGCGAGACGGAAGAACAGGCCGGGCTGGCCCCAAAACCGTGATGGGCCGATAGCCGCGGCGCTACCCTATTTTCTTACGGAGCATTTCCGCCACGGCTTCGGCGTTTGATCCGACGACGACGTGCAGGATGTTGTTGCTCAGCTGGACGCACCCGCGTGTTCCGGCCTTGGCGAGGGCGGCTTGGTCGATGCGTTGGGGATCGGTGAGGACGAGGCGCAGGCGGCTGGCGTTGGCGGTGACCTGGCGCAGATTGGCGGGGCCGCCGAGGGCGGCGAGGAGCGCCTGGGCCTGATCTTGAGGAGCCGGAGCGGCCTTGGCGGCCGACGTCTCGGCTTGCGCCTGGGTCTTCGGGGTCCGATTTCCGAGCGCCGCGCGGATCTCGCCGGCGACGGTGTCGGCGATGGGGCCGAGGACGACCTGCAGGGCCTTGTCGGAGGGACGGACGATCCCGCGCGCGCCGAGGGCCTTCAAGGCTGGTTCGCTGACCTGGGCCTGGTCGGCGACGATCAGCCGCAGGCGGGTGGTGCAGGCGTCAACGCTTTGCAGATTGCCCGCCCCACCCAGGGCCTGGACGAAGTCGGCCCCGCGCCCGCCGCCGGTCGTGACGGCTCGCGGGGCCTCGGCCTCGTCATCCTCGCGGCCGGGGGTCTTGAGGTCGAAGCGGACGATGGCCAGGCGGAAGAGGCCGTAATAGAGGCCAGCATAGGCAAGACCGATCGGGATCAGCCACAGCGGCCGGCTGGCCTTGCCGAAGTTCAGCACATAGTCGAACAGGCCCGCCGAGAAGGTGAAACCCAGCTTCACATGCAGCACGTCCAGCAGCGCCATGGACACGCCCGTCAGCACGGCGTGGATCGCATAGAGCGCCGGGGCCAGGAACATGAACGAGAACTCGATCGGCTCTGTCACCCCGGTCAGGAACGAGGTCAGGGCCAGCGAGGCCAGCATGCCGCCGACGGCCTTGCGCTTCTCGGGCTTGGCGGCGTGATACATGGCCAGGCACGCGGCCGGCAGGCCAAACATCATCACCGGGAAGAACCCGCTCATGAACGCCCCGGCGGCGGGGTCGCCGGCGAAGAAGCGACGCAGGTCCCCCGTGGCGCCGTGATAGTCGCCGACCACGAACCAGGCGATGTTGTTGAGGATGTGGTGTAGGCCGGTGACGATCAGGATCCGGTTCAGGAACCCGAACACCAGCAGGCCAAGCTCACCCGAGCCGACCACGGCCCGGCTGGCCGCGTCGACCCCGCCGTTGATCGCGTCATAGCCCAGGCCCAGCAGCAGAGCGATGAGCAGGCCCGCGAGCCCTGAGACGATCGGCACGAACCGCCGGCCGCTGAAGAAGGCCAGGTACTCGGGCAGCTTGAAGCCGGAGAAGCGGTTATAGAAGAGCCCGCCGGTGATCCCGGAGACGATGCCGATCGGCACGCTGAGCTTGGCCAGCGCCTTGGCCTTGTAGGCCGCCGAGGCCAGATCGGCGTGGGCCGGGACAAGGCCCGCCGTCGCCTCGGCCGGGACGTGCAGCAGGGCCTTGGCGCCCTCGACGGCGATCAGGAAGCAGACCACGCCCGCCAGCCCCGCCGCGCCGTTGTTCTCGCGCGCCAAGCCCACGGCCACGCCGATGGCGAAGAGGAGGCCGAGGTTGGAGAAGATCGCGTCCCCGGCGGCGGCCACGAAGCCGATGTTCAGGAGGTCCGGCTGGCCCAGGCGCAACAGCAGCCCCGCCACCGGCAGCACCGCGATCGGCAGCATCAGGGCCCGGCCCAGCGGCTGGAGGATCTCGAGCGGAGACTTCATCGGAGACTTCATCGTGATCAGGCTCCGAGGCTGGCTTGGACGAGCGCCCGGACCGCCTCGGGCGAGGTCTGGGCCAGGGCCCGGGCGGCGAGCGCCTGGCAGGCGGGAAGGTCCAGAGCGCGGACGCGGGCCTTGACCTCCGGGACGATGGCGGCGGTGGCCGAGAGCTCGGTGACCCCCAGGCCCAAGAGGATCGGCGTGGCGGTAAGATCCGAGGTCAGGCCGCCGCAGACCCCGACCCAGCGGCCGTGCTTGGCCGCGCCCTGGCAGGTCTGGGCGATCATCCGCAGCACCGCCGGGTGCAGGGCGTCGATCCGCGCGGCCAGCTCCGGATTGCCCCGGTCCATGGCCAGCACGTATTGGGTCAGGTCGTTGGTGCCGATCGAGAGGAAGTCGGCCTCGGCGGCGATCAGGTCGGCGGTCACGGCCGCGGCCGGGGTCTCGATCATTACGCCCAGCTCGACGTGATCCGTGACGCCGAGCTCGCGCTTGGCCTCTTCGAGCACCGCGCGCACGGCCCGCAGCTCATCGAGGCTGGCGACCATCGGGACCATGATCTTGCACTGGCCTTGCGGGACCACCCGCAGGATGGCGCGCAGCTGGGTCTTGAGCAGGTACGGCCGCCATAGGCTGACGCGCACGCCGCGCAGGCCAAGCGCCGGGTTCTCCTCGGCCGGGATCGGCAGGTAGGGCGCGGCCTTGTCGCCGCCGACATCGAGGGTGCGCACGATCAGCGGTTTGCCTTGAAGGGCGTCGGCGATGGCCTGGTGCTGGCGGGCCTGCTCGTCCTCGTCGGGCGGGGTCTGGCGGTCCAGGAACAGGAACTCGGTGCGCAGGAGGCCCGAGCCTTCCGCGCCGTTCTCGATCGCCGCCAGAGCGTCCTTGACCGAGCCGGTGTTGGCGAAGACCTCGATGCGGGTCCCGTCCTTGGTCACGGCCGGCGCATGAGCGGCGGCCTTGGCGGCGGCCTTGGCCGCCTGGCGCTGGGCCAGGGCTGTCTGGGCCGCCTCCAGGGCCGGGGCGTCGGGAGCGACGCGCAAACCGCCGCCGTCGGCGTCGAGGATCAGGGCGGTTCCGTCGGCGATGCTCAGCGCCGCGCCGCCCAGCGCCACCAGGGCCGGGACGCCCATGGCCGCGGCCAGGATCGCCACGTGCGAGGTCGGACCGCCGCGGGCGGTGGCGAAGCCGGCGATCACGCCGGGGTCCGCGCCCATCAGCTGCGAGGGCAGAAGCTCGTCGGCCAGCAGGATCGCGCCGGGCGGCAGGATGGTCGCCTCGTCGTCCTCGCCGGCCAGCGCCTTGAGCACCTGGCGCTCCAGGTCGATCAGATCATCGACGCGCTCGGCCATGCGGCGATCGCCCAAGGCTCGCAGCGCCTCGACATAGCCGCGCACCGCCGACCGCCAGCCAAAGCCGGCGCTCTTGCCGGCCGCGATCAGACTCCTGGCCTGGGCGAGCAGTTCCGGATCGTCGAGGAAGGCCAGGTGCGCGGCCAAAATCGCCTTGCGGGCCTTGTCGCCCTTGGACGCATTGGCCTCGATGCGGGCGCGGACCTTGTCCAGCGCGGCCGCCAACGCGGCCTCTTCCGAAGCCGCGCCCTCCCCTGCCTCGCGCACGGCGATGTCGGACGAGGCCAGGCGCACGGCCTTGCCGATCGCAAGCCCCGGCGCGGCCAGCACGCCCTTCAGCACGCCGTCGGCCGGCAGGGCGGCGGGCGTCAGGGGCTCGGGCGTCGCGATCGGCGTCGGCGCGACCGCCGTCTTCGCCGGGACCAGCGCCCCCTCGCCCATGCCGCTCTCGATCAGCGCGGCGATGGCGGCGGCGGCGCTCTCGGCGTCCGAACCAGAGGCCAGCACCTGGATCGCGTCGCCATGGCGCACGGCCAGGGCCATCAACCCCACCGGGCTGCGGGCGCTCGAGCGCCGCTCGCCCACGACCACCGCCGTCTCGGCCGCGAAGCTCTTGGCGAGCTCGGCGATCCGCGCCGCCGGCCGCGCGTGGATCCCGTGCATCAGCGGCACGGTCACCGGGCGGGTGATCTCATTGGTGGATTGGGAGGACGCCGCCATCGCCGCGCCGGCCCCTTTCAGGCTCGCTAGGGGCCGCAGCGCCATCAGGAACCCGCCGGCCTCCACGGCCATGTCCTGGTCGCGGCGGACGATCTCGAAGGCTTCGGGATTGGTGACGATCACCGGGGTGATCAGGCTCTTGGCCTTCTGGGCCAGCAGGTCGAGATCAAGGCGGATCAGCACGTCGCCCGCCTTCACCGCCTGGCCTTCGCGCACGCAGGCCTCGAAGCCCTCGCCGCCCAGCGCCACCGTTTCCAGCCCCACATGCATCAGGATCTCGGCGCCGCAGCCGGCCCGCAGCGTCACCGCGTGACCCGCCCGGTGCGCCGACACCACCACCCCGTCGCACGGCGCGACCAGCTCCGCCCCCAGCGGGTCGATCGCCACCCCGTCCCCCAGCATCCGACGCGCAAACACCGCGTCCGGAACCTCCGACAACGACGCGATCCAGCCCTTGAGGGGAGAGGCGAGAACAAGGTTGGACACGGGCTTTGCTCTTATTGGAACGCGTTCGCGGGCGTCAGGGTCACGCGCTCGATCGTCCAGAAGGGATCGACGCTCTTGGCCGTGAAGCTCAGGCAAAGATCGACCTTACCCGCTCGCGGCGGCAGGCGGCCGGTGATCGTGGACAGGCCCGGATTTTTCGACGCCTCGCCCAGCGGAATGGCGGCCAGGCGTTCGCCCGCGCAGCCGGCGCGCACCTCCAGCTCGCCGCCCGGCGTCGCGGGCGCGCGGAGGGGGATACGGTCACGGTCGGCGCCGACCTGGAAGTTGAAGGGGATCTGGCTGACGCGCACGCGGATGACCGCGCCCTGGGTCAGGTCGGCGCCCTCCCAGATCCAGCAAGGGTTGAGGATGTCGACGACCATCATCGCCCTTTGCTCGAAGGCGCGCGGGGCGTCGTCGATCATGGTCAGCGGAACCTTCTCGGTGCAGAGCTTGAGCTGGGCGCTCAGACGCGTGCGAAGGAGGGACGGCGCGATGATCCAGGACCGTTCGCGCCCCAACGCCTGGCCGTCGAGGAAGGCGCGGGCCTTCACCGCCGCGCCAGCCGGCAGCTCAAGCGCGTCGGCATAGGGCGTCGAGGCCGCGGTCGGCGCCTTGCCGTCGAGGGTGTAGCGGATCTCGCCGATCCCGAGCCCCGTCGACAGCGCCAGCCGCGTCTTGCCGCCCTCGCCTTGCGTGAACGCCGCCTGCGGCTCGAACGGGACCGTGTTGGCGGTCACGCCCAGCACCTTCAGTCGCGCCATCTCGGCGGGCAGGCGACGCGCGAAATCAGCCCAATCGGCGCCGGCGGCGGGCGACCAGCCACGCTCGGCCAGGGCCACAGCGCGGGGGAAGGCCATCGCCTGCATGCGCGCGTCGGTCTGCATGTGCTCGGTCCAGACATTGGCCTGGACGCCGAGAATGTGCCGGCGCTGGTCTTCGGTGAGCTGGGCTGGCGCGGGATCGAAGGCGTGGACGTCCTTCAGGCTGACCACCTTGCCCCGACCGGTCGGCTCCTCGGGCGAGGCGCTCTGGCGGTTGTCGAGATAGAGCGTCGGATGCGGCGAGAGCACCGTGTCGTGGCCAGCCTTGGCCGCGGCGATCGCGCCGTCGACGCCGCGCCAGGACATCACCGTGGCGTTGGGCGCGAGGCCGCCTTCGAGAATCTCGTCCCAGCCGATCAACCGGCGGCCGCGCTTCTCCAAAGTCTTGCCGACGCGCTGAATGAACCAGCTCTGCAGCTCGTGCTCGTCCTTGAGGCCCAGCGCCTTGATCTTGGCCTGGATCTTGGGGCTGGCCTTCCACTGGTCCTTGATCGCCTCGTCGCCGCCCACGTGGATGAAGGTCGACGGGAAGAGGTCCATCACCTCGTTCAGCACGTCGTCGAGGAAGGCGAAGGTCGCGTCGTCGGTGTTGTAGAGCCAGGGGAAGACGCCCCAGTCCCCCATCTTGCTGGCGTCCGGCGGGGCCGAGCCGAGCTCCGGATAAGCCACGATCGGCGCCAGGGCGTGGCCGGGCGTCTCGATCTCCGGGACGATGGTGATGTTGCGGGCGGCGGCGTAGGCGACGAGGTCGCGGACCTGGTCCTGGGTGTAGAAGCCGCCGTACTTTGGATAGACCCGCGCCGCGCCGGGGTCCGTCCGCCACGCGCCGACCTGCGTCAGCTTCGGATACTTCTTGATCTCCAGCCGCCAGCCCTGGTCGTCGACCAGGTGCCAGTGGAAGGTGTTGAGCTTGTGCGCCGCCATGGCGTCGAGCGTCGCCTTCAGCGTGGCGATCGACTGGTAATGGCGAGCGCTGTCGACCATCAGGCCGCGCCAGGCGAAGCGCGGGGCGTCCTCGATCGTGGCGGCGGGAATCGCGACGGGGCCCTTGGCCTCATTCGGCGTCGCGAGCTGCCAGAGGGACATGGCGCCGTAGAACAGGCCTGCGCGCTGGGCGGCGGCGATGGTCACGCCCTTCGGCGAGACGTCGAGCTTGTAGGCCTCGCCAGCAGGGCCCTCGCGGGTGAGGACGATCGCCGCCTCGCCGTTGGCGGGCGCGCCTTCGACGACGGCGGGTCGGAAGCCGCGCGAGCGGCGAACGAGGTCGGCGAACTGGTTGGCGACGCCTCGGGCCTCGATATCGCCCTTGGCGACGTGGATGCGCGTGGCGGCGGAAAGCTTGAACGTCCCCTCCGCGCGGACCGCCTTGGCGGGCGCGGGGGTGAGGTTCAGGTCGGCGGCGCTCGCCGGCATGGCGAGGGCGGCGGCCAGGGCGAGGGCCGAGACGGCGGCGATGCGGAGCGGGGTCAGGGTCACGCGGCCTCGCGAGGAAACCTAAGGCGGCAAAAAGCGGGCGGAACAGCAGGACTGTCCCGCCCAATCTCCATGCTTGCAGTCAGGAGGGGATCGGATCAATGCGCGGGGACGGAAGCTCGGACGCCCGAGCCTCCGCCGCTCACGCGTTAGAAGCTCACGTTCAACGTGGCCTGCAGCTTGCGGCCCGTGCGGTAGACGCCGCGCGGCAGGGCCGTGGTGTTGGCGTAGGCGTAGTACTCGCTGTCCAGCAGGTTCTGCGCCGACACCGAGGCGGTGATGTTCTTGGTCACCGCATAGCCCGCCGTCACGTCCAGCGTCTTGGAGGCGCGGACGAACATGTTGTCGCCGCGGTCGACGCCGGTGAAGTACTTCGAGCGCCAGGTGAAGGTCGCCCGGGCCGAGAACGGACCATTCTCGTAGAAGGGGCTGACATTGACCTGGTTCTTGGAGCTGTAGGGCAGCGGCGCGCCGTCCTGGCCCGAGGCGTCGGCGTAGGTATAGTTGGCCAGCAGGCCAAAGCCGTAGGCGAAGTTCTGCTGGTAGGCGACCGCCAGACCCTTGACCTCGGCCGAGCCCGCGTTGAACGGACGGCTGATCTGGTAGGTCGTGACCTTGCCCTGCGACTGGTTGAAGTACGACTCGGGCTGGGTGCGCTGCAGGATGTAGTTGGAGATGTCCTTGTAGAAAACCTCCGCCGACAGGATGGCCTGGGGCTGGAAGTACCACTCGGCCGAGGCGTTGACGTTGCTCGACTTGTAGGGCTCCAGCGCCGGGTTGCCGCCGCCGCCGGTCAGGATGCCGTCCGACAGCCAGAAGTAGTTGGTCATGTCGGCGTAGTTCGGGCGCGCGATGACCTGGGCCGCGGCGAAGCGGAACACGAGGTCCTCGCGCGCGTCGACGATGATGTTCACGCTGGGCAGGACGTTGTCGTAGCTCTTCTTGGTAACCTGCCAGGCCCAGTCGGCGGCCGCGTTGCAGGCCGCGCCGGGCTTGCAGACATAGCCGGCGCTATTCACCGAGGTCTTCACATAGCGGACGCCGAAGTTGCCGCGGATGTTGTCAGCCTTGAAATTGGCCTGGGCGTAGGCGGCGTCGATGTCTTCCTGGATGTTCCAGTTGCCGGCCGTGAACTCGGCGGCGGCGAAGATCGAGGGCTTGGGCAGGGACGCGCCGGCCGCCAGCCACTTTCCGCTCTGAACATAGTCCACCATCGACGGACCGCTGATGCGGAAGCGGTTCTTCATCTGGTCGCCGACGCCGTCGAAGCCCTTCAGATAGTTGCTGGGGACTTCGCTGGGGCTGAACAGAGACGCGGGCGCGGCGACGCCGGTGATGGCGATGCCGGCGTATTGCTGACCGGTCTCGTGCTCGCGACGCTTGTAGCCGACCTGGACGCGCTGGATGACGCCGTCGAAGTCCTTGCCGAGGTCGAGCTGGGCGTACTTCTCTTCGTCGCTGGTCGGCTTGGAGACGAGGTTGCCGCTCCAGCCCGGATCGGTCGCGAAGGCGGCCGGATTGCCCATCACATTGGTCGTGTAGGTCAGGCTGCCGGCGCTCTTGGGCGCGCCGCTGATGTCGACGGTGTAGTTGGCCCAGTTCAGGAACTCGAGGAACACCTGGCGCTTGGTGCCGCCGTCGGCGGTGGACTTGCCGATCTCGCCGTTCAGGTCCCAGCCGTCGCCCTTGTAACCACCCTTCAGGTGGTAGGTGTCCGAGTTGAGCTCGGCTTCGCGGTACTGGACGTCCAGCACCGACAGGGCGTTGTTGAACGAGGCCTTGGTGACGACGCCGTTGTTGACGGTGAGGTCGGTCAGAGCGCCCAGGCTGTTCCAGGTATTGCCCTGGAAGGCGTACATCGACTGGTTGGTGTTGTCGTAGTCGGCCTTGATCTTCAGCCAGTTGAACTCGAACGACAGGGCGTCGGTCGGCTTCCACTGCAAGGCCGTGGTGTAGGTGGTGCGGGTGCGGCCTTGCTCGAAATAGGAGGCGCCGAAGGCGTTCGGGCTGCGGGCCGTCAGGTTCGAGGTCAGGGTGCTGGCGCAGGTTCCGGTGCAACCGCGGGTGCGGGAGTCGACCGGATTGTCGGGATTGCCGCCGGCCCACTGGTTGGCGGCGATGGTGCCGTAGCTCTCGACCCCGTCACGGCGCAACTGGTCCTCGGCGCGCTGGACCGAGAAGCTGGCGCCGAAGGTCTGGTCGGCGTTCTTCCAGCTGACCAGCAGCGAGCCTTGGGCGTCGCCCTTCTTGGAGCGGTCGTTGTAAAGATAGCTCACCGCGCCAGCGATCAGGCCAGACTTCAGATCCAGAGGCTTGCGGGTATTGACGATGACGGTCCCGCCGATGCTGCCTTCGTCGATCCGCGCTTCCGGCGACTTGTAGACGTCGACCTTGCCGACGATCTGCGGGGCCAGGAGGGCGTAGTTGAAGGTGCGGCCGGGGGAGTCGAGAATGAACCAGTCAGCGGAGGCGACGGTCTGGCCGTTCAGCAGAGTGCGGTTCAGCGCCGGGTCGGTGCCCAGGATGCTGACCTTCTCGCCTTGACCAAAGGCGCGGTCTACGGTGACGCCCGGCACGATCGTCAGGGCTTCGGCGACATTGGAGCTCGGAAACTTGCCCACGTCCTCGGCGGTGACGACGTCGATGATGGCGCCGGCGCGGCGCTTGGATTCGATGGATTGCAGCAGCGAGGCGCGGATGCCGGTGACGACCACCTGCTCGACGGCGTTGCTGTCTTGCGCCAGGGCCGGAGCGGCGGCCGCAACGGCCATGGCGCTGACGGACGCGGCGAGGACGGACTTGTGGAAACTTTTCATACTCGGCTTCTCCCCATTATGCCGGGCCTTGGACCCGGAGCCGAACCCCAAGCCCAATCTGGTACCAATTTTCTGGGAGGATCCGCAGAAATGGATACTTCTCAGGCCTCGGAAGAGAACTGTGACGGAAATTTTTCGGATGACAAGGCCAAAAAGAAACCAATTACGGACCAGGTTGTGATTGGTATGAAAATGGTCATAAGCTATCAATGCAGGCGGCGGGCGCCGACGATTTGCGCTGGGAGGGCTGGGCGATGACATTCGCGGAACGGATCGGCGGGCTCGGCGCCGCCGACGATCACGCCCCGCTCTACAAGCAGCTCCAGCGCGCGCTGCGCGACGCGATCCACAAGAAGGTGCTGGGCCCCGACGACGCCCTGCCCGCCGAGCGGGACCTCGCCGACGAGTTCAAGATCTCGCGGATCACAGTGCGCAAAGCGCTGGATGGCCTCGTCAGCGAGGGTCTGCTGACCCGCCGCCAGGGCGCGGGCACCTTCGTCGCCGCGCGGGTCGAGAAGAGCTTCTCCAAGCTGTCGTCCTTCACCGAGGACATGATCTCGCGGGGCCGGGTCCCGCGCAGCGAATGGATCAGCCGCAACGAAGGTCAGGTCACGCCCGAGGAGTCGCTGACCCTGGGCCTGTCGCCGGGGACGCCGGTCTATCGCTTCGCCCGGATCCGCTATGCCGACGGATCGCCCATGGCGGTGGAGTATACGACGATCGCCGCCTTCGCCTTGCCCTCGGTCGATGCGGTCGGGGTCTCGCTCTACGAGGCGCTGGAGGCGACGGGGCATAGGCCGGTGCGCGCCCTGCAGCGCCTGCGGGCGGTGCTGTTCGCCGCCGAACAGGCCGATCTGCTGGGCGTGCCGGCCAAGGACGCGGGGTTGCTGATCGAACGGCGCGGCTTCCTGAAGGACGGCCGGGCGGTGGAGGTCACCCAGTCCTACTATCGCGGCGACGCCTATGACTTCGTGGCCGAGTTGAACGCCCTGAGCTAATGCTGGTCGCTCTCGTAAATGGCCGGGTGCTGACCCCGGCCGGCGTCGTCGTTGATCACGCCGTCCTCGTCGAGGGCGGCAAGATCGCCGCCGTGGTCCCGATGGCCGAGGTCCCCGCCGGGGCCGAGCGCCAGGATCTGGCCGGCGGCCTGCTGGTCCCCGG
>NZ_LSJA01000074.1 GCF_001556515.1 Caulobacter sp. CCH9-E1
CCCCCTCCGTCGGCTTCGCCGACACCTCCCCCGCTGGGGGGAGGATTGGGTCCGCCCCCCCCCTGAACGGACTATTGGCGCGTCCGCTGCTGAATCGGCATCGCTTAGCCCAGGCGGGAGCCGCGTGAGCCTTCGCCTCTATTCCTTGGTCAGGTCCTGCCGTCGGAACAGCCACACCGCCGCCGCCGTCAGGGCCGCCGTCCAGACGAGCAGGGCCACGAGCGCCGCGCCGGCCGAACCGCTGGCCGCGCCAAGCTGATCGGGCGCCAGCAGCGCGGCGCGCAGCAGGTCGGCGTCGAAGACCGGCATGGAGAGGAGCTTCCAGCTTGGCGGGCCTTGCTCCATCGCCCGCAGGGCGCCGGCCAGGATCGTCTGCACGAAGCGCACGCCCAGGCACGCGATCACCACGCCCAGGGTCGAACGCGACAGCACGCCGACGCAGGCCGCCAGGGCCGCCAGGGTCATGGCTTCCAGCCAGGTGATCGCCAGCACGCCGACGATGTCGAACGGATTGCGGTCGAGCAGCGACACCGCCACCGTCTTGCCGTTGATGGCCGAGCCGATCAGCGCCGCGAAGGCCGACAGAACGGCGGACAGCAGCAGGCTCCAGAACACCGCCTCGCCAACGACAGTCAGCTTGGCCAACAGCAGGTTCTGGCGCGTGTTGCGCGGGGTCAGCAGCCGCCAGGTTTCCCAGCGATAATCGCCGGCCAGCACGGCCGCCGCCCCGATCATCAGGAACAGCGCGCCGAAGGTCGAGGCGCCGTTCGACAGGGTCTTGATCACCTGGTCGATCAGCCCGACAGCCAGGCCCGGCATCGGCTTCTTGATCACGAAGCGCAGGAAGAGGTCGCCGCCCACGCTGAGCAGGAAACCAATCAGCGGCGCGAAGGCGAAGCCCCAGAACAGGGTCGAACGATCGCGCAGCAGGCGGAAGCGTTCGGCGGCGATGGCGTCGGCGAGCATCAGGCGGCTCCTTCCGAGGTGGCGGCCGTGGGCGTCTGCCCCAGCGATTTCAGATAGACGCCTTCGAGATCGACCTCGCGCCAGCGCGCCTCGACGATCTCGGCGCCGGCCTCGACCAGGGCGCGGATGACGGCGGGCGCCTCGCCGCGCGGGATGTCGGCCAGCACGGCGTCCGCGCCATCGGCCTCGCCGCGCGCGCCCAGCACCGACAGGGCCGGGGCGAGGGGAGAGGCCAGGGTCAGGCGCAGGCGGGCCTCGCCGGCGGTCAGTTCGGCGACGCCGCCTTCCGCCACGACCTTGCCGCGCGAGAGGATGGCGACGCGGTCGCAGACGCGCTTGACCTCGTCCAACTGGTGGCTGGCCAGGATGACCGTGACGCCCTCGCGCTTGGCCAAGTCCACGATCAGGGCGCGGATCTCCTGGATGCCGGCCGGGTCCATGCCGCTGGTCGGCTCGTCCAGGATCACCAGCTCGGGCTTGGTCAGGAAGGCGGCGGCCAGGCCCAGGCGCTGCTTCATGCCGACCGAGAAGCCGCTGGTGGCTCGGTCGGCGGCGTGGGTCAGGCTGACCCGCTCCAGCCAGCCCCCGATGTCGGCGTCTTTCTTGCCGCTCTCCAGCGCCAGCATGGTCAGCGTGTCGCGCGCGGTCAGATAAGGCGGATAGCGCGGGGTCTCGATCATCGCCCCGACCTTGCGCAGGGCGGTGATGTCGCCGGGGGCGGCCCCAAAAAGGCGGGCCGAGCCGCTGGTGGGCCGCACCAGACCCAGGGCGATCCGGAACAGCGTGCTCTTGCCCGCGCCATTGGGGCCCAGGACCCCGAATACGCCGCCGGCGGGTATGGCGATGGAGAACTCGTCGAGGGCGCGCACCGCCCCGTAGGTCTTGGTGAGGCGGTCGGCCTCGAGGGCGATCGACATACGACGAATCCCGGACGCCGAACGACTCGGCTCGACGGGAGGGACTATGGCCAGCTGACGGGGCGCCGCCAAGTTAAGTCGCCGTCACGCCTTTCCGAACGTCGATCGTCATACGGCTGCAATATCCATGTCCGAACAGGCCCGAAACGGCCGTTTCAAGTCGAGCTCCCCCATGACCCTTCGCCGCCTGTTGTCGCTGCTTTTCTTCGCCGGCCTGATGCTGGCCGGATCGGCCCAGGCGCGGGAAAAGGCGCCGCATTTGACGATCCTGGTCTCGATCGACGGCTTCCGGGCGGACTATCTGGATCGTGGCGACACCCCAGTCATGAAGGCCTTGGCCGAGGGCGGGGCTCGGGCGGCGATGCGGCCGTCGTTCCCGTCGGTGACCTTTCCCAACCACTACACCCTGATCACCGGCAAGCGGCCCGACCGCAACGGCATCGTCGGAAACACCATGCTGGACCCAAGCGTCTCGGCCGAGAAGTTCACCATGCGCAGTCTCGAGCCTGGTTGGTGGAGCCAGGCCAAGCCGTTCTGGGTCACCGCGCAGCGGCAGGGCAAGCGCGCCGCGGCGATGTTCTGGCCCGGTTCGGAGGTCGAAATCGATGGGGTTCGGCCTTCGCGCTGGGTGAAGTTCGACGCGACCATGTCCGGCGAAGCGCGGGTCGATCAGGTGCTGGCTTGGCTGGATAGCGCCGACGGCCCGCCGATCGCCTTCTCGACCCTCTATTTCGACATCGTCGACACCCAGGGGCACCACTACGGCCCGGAGTCGGCCGAAGTCCGCGCCGCCGCTGCTTCGGTTGACGCCGCGCTGGGGCGGCTTGTCGAGGGGTTGAAGGCGCGGGGGCGTTTCGAGACCACCGACATCGTCATCGTCGCCGACCATGGCATGGCGCCGCTGCCCGCCGCCAATCGCGTGGTGCTGGACGACATCGTCGATCTGGAAAAGGTCCAACTGGTCGCCGCCGGCGCGGTCACCATGTTCTCGCCCAAGCCAGGCGAACGAAAGACGGTCGAGAAGGCGTTCCTGTCCAAGCCGCTTCCGCACATGACCTGCTGGAAGAAGGGCAATATCCCGGCCCGCTTTCACTACGGCCGCAATCCGCGCGTGCCCGCCATCGTCTGCCTGTCCGAGACGGGATGGTACACCACGACGCTGGCCGCCAAGGCCAAGCCAAGCCAATGGGACGGCAAGGATGGCGGCGCCCACGGATTCGACCCCTATGATCCGCTCATGCGCGCGGTCTTCATCGCCCGCGGTCCGTCGTTCAAGGCCGGCGTGGCGCTGCCGGTGTTCGACAATGTCGATGTCTATCCATTGCTGGCCAAGATCACCGGCGTGAAACCCGAGGCGAGCGACGGATCGCTGAAGATCGTCGAACGCGCCCTGAAATAGCGGCGAGGGCGCGCTCGCGCCAGGCGCGATAGTGGTCAATAAATGCAACCAAGGCTAGCATTTGGCGAGGCCAGGGTGTATCAATTCGGCCTAGGCGCCACTGACCGTCGGCGACGCCCGCGCTCCTCGTTCCGAGGAGCGGTTCAACCAGATTAGGGAGAACGTCATGGGTTTCTATGGTCCCGAACCTTTCGACACCGCTGAAGCCACCTACGTGTGGACCGGCCTGCGGACGCCGGGGTTCTTTTCCGTCACCGTGAAGGGCAATGCGCCGAACTTCACCACGGGCATCAAGCTGGTGCGTGATGCGCACTTCGTCGGTGGTCTGGCGATCGACGTGATGGGCTGGACGGGCCCGCTGGGGAAGGGAACGACTTCGTATACCGTCCACGGCACGTTCAACGGCATGTACCTGCCGAAGATCCTGATCGTCGGCTCGAACCAGCGGCTTCTGATCGACGTGAAGGAGATCCCGTTCACCAGCGAGGACGACTACGTCAAACAGCTGAGCGCGCAGGCGAAGACGCTCGAGCCGGCCTGATCAACTCCGCGATGGCGCGCGTCCGGCCCTTTCCGGGCGCGCGTTTCATCAAGCTCTTGTCGAATTAGTTTTCATATGCGTTAAATATTGCTCCTTATGGCAAGGAGCGGCGTCATGGCTCGTCCCGGTCTCATCTCGGCTGTCATCTATGACGATCCCAAGGCCGCGGTCGCGTGGCTGGAGAGGGCGTTCGGGTTCGAGGTCACCCTGTTGGTCGAGGACGACCAGGGCTGGCTGGCCCACTGCGAAATGGCCCACGGCGAGTCCACGATCATGATCGGTTCGCCCTGGTGCGAACGGATCGTCAGTCCCGGCATGGTCGGCGGGAAGACGACCCAGACCGTGCATATTCAGCTCGACGGCGATGTCGACGCCCACTGCGCGCGGGCGCGAGCGGCCGGGGCGGAGATCTTCGCGGAACCCGAGAACCAGTTCTATGGCGACCGCACCTACCGCTGCCATGATCTCGAGGGTCATATCTGGACCGTCGCCGCGCCCATCGAGGCGGTGTCGATCGCCGAGATGGAGGCCCGCAGCGGCCACAAGATCACCGCGCCATCGGCATGATCGCCCCCGACGAACTCCGCCGGCTCGCGCTGGCGACGCCCCGGGCGGTCGAGAGCGCGCCGCTGGACGCCTGGCGCGATGTCGCCCCGAAGGAACTTCTGGAGCCGCGCGCGTGAGCGAGGCGCTGGACCGGACGCTGGCGGCCTTGGCCGATCCGCATCGGCGGCGGGCGGTGGATCTTCTGCGCGAGAGGCCGCGTCGAGCCGGCGAGCTTGCTGAAACCCTCGGCCTTTCGCCGCCGGCCATGAGCCGCCATCTGCGCGCGCTGCGCCAATCGGGGCTCGTCGAGGAAAGCCACCCCGAGTTCGACGCCCGGGTGAGGGTGTATCGCTTGCGGCCCGAGCCGATGGCGCAGCTCAAGGCTTGGCTGGACGCCGCCGAGGATCACTGGGCCGACCAACTCTCGGCGCTGAAGGCGCACGTCGAGGCCAAGGCGCGGTGAGCTCCAAGATCCTGGTCGCCCTGCGGATCCAGGCCTCGCCCGAGGCGGTGTTCGACGCCTTCGTCGACGACATCGCGCTGTGGTGGCGGCCTAATCCGCTGTTCTCGTTCACGCCGCGCTCGCCGGGCGTCATGGCTTTCGAGGGCGATCGCCTGGTCGAGCGACTGGCCTCTGGCAAGGTCTTCGACGTGGGGGAGGTGCGGGTCTGGGAGCGCGGCGCGCGCCTTGTCTTCGGCTGGCGTCAGGCCAGCTTCGCGCCCGGCGTGGAGACCGAGGTCGAGGTGCGCTTCGAGGGCGTCGAAGGGGCGACCCGCGTTACGGTCGAGCATCGCGGCTGGGACGCCGTCCCCGCCGACAGCGTCGCGCGTCACGGCTTTCCCAATGCGGTGTTCCTGCACAGGCATGGCGAATGGTGGCGGACGCTGCTGGCGGGCCTTGCGACACGGGCGAACAGCCGCCAACTAGGGGCGGCGGGGAAGGGCGAGGCATGACCAATACGCAGATCACGGGCGGCAAACGCCAGGCGGCGCTGGGCTTCATCTTCATCACCGCGATCCTAGACGTCCTGTCCCTGGGGGTGATGATCCCCGTCCTGCCCAACCTGGTGAAGGCGTTCGGCGGCGGGGACACGGCGACGGCCGCCGACTGGAATGTGCTGTTCGCCACCACCTGGGGCGTGATGCAGTTCATCTGCTCGCCGATCCTGGGTCTGATGTCGGACCGTTTCGGCCGTCGCCCGGTGATCCTGACCTCGATCTTCGGTCTTGGCGTCGACTTCCTGTTCATGGCCTTTGCGCCGAACCTTTGGTGGCTGTTCGTCGGCCGGGTCTTCAATGGCATGACGGCCGCCAGCTTCTCGACCGCCGGCGCTTACGTCGCCGACGTCACCACGCCCGAGAACCGCGCCAAGGGCTTTGGCCTGATGGGGGCGGCGTTCGGGATCGGCTTCACCTTCGGTCCGGCCCTGGGCGGCTGGCTGTGGAATGTCGACCATCGCGCGCCGTTCCTGGTCTGCGCGGCCCTGGCGCTGTGCAACTGGCTCTACGGCTTCTTCGTGCTGCCGGAATCGCTGCCGCCCGAGCGCCGCCAGCCGCGCTTCGACTGGAAGAAGGCCAACCCGCTGGGGTCGCTGCAGCTGCTGCGCCGGCATCCGGGTTTGTTGGGACTGGCCGGCGTCGGGTTCCTGTTCCAGCTGGCCCACAACGTCCTGCCCAGCGTCTTCGTGCTGTACATGGGCTTCCGCTACAACTGGGGTCCCGACACGGTTGGCCTGACGCTGATGGCCAGCGGGATCTCCGGCGTCATCATCCAGGGGCTGGTCGTGGGGCCGGCGGTCCGCAAGCTTGGCGAGCGGGGCGCGCTGATGGTCGGTCTGTTCTCGGGCTTCGCCGGCTTCACGATCTACGCCCTGGCGCCGACGGGGTTGCTCTATCTGTGCGGGCTGCCGATCTTCGCGTTTTCGGGCCTGATCCAGCCCGGGCTGCAGGGTCTGATGACCCGCCGCGTCGCGCCGAACGAGCAGGGCCAATTGCAGGGTGCGAACGCGGCCCTGATGGGGATCGCCTCGATGATCGGCCCGTCGCTGTTCCTGCTGCCGTTCGCCTTCGCCGTCCGCCATGACGCGACCTTGCATCTGCCGGGCTTGCCGGTGCTGATCGCCGCGTGCCTGATGCTGCTGGCGACGCTCCTGGCCTGGGCCAAGGCCCGGCCCGCGCCGGCCCTGGAACCCCAAGTCGCCTGAAGGTTTAAGCCAACGCCGAAACCTTGACCTTTCGCCGCCTTAGACTCGCCAGAAACCTCCGGTGAGTACGCGAGGAACCGTAAGGAGCCATCCTTGAAGACCATGCGCAATTTCCGCGCCCTGCTGCCCGCCCTCGTTCTGCTGGCCGCCTGTTCGAATCCTAGCGGACCGTCGAACGCCCAGTCGATCCCCGACCTGGCCCAGCCGACCCGGCGCGCGCCCAGCGATCCGGGCTCGATGAAGGCCTCGTTCTCGCCGGTGGTGAAGAAGGCCGCGCCGGCCGTCGTCAATGTCGCCAGCCGGCGGGTGGTGCGTCAGCGCGTCGATCCGTTCTGGGACTTCTTCATGGGCGGCGGCGCGCCGCGCGAGCAGGTGCAGGGCTCGCTGGGCTCGGGCGCCATCGTCCGCGCCGACGGGGTGATCATCACCAACCACCACAACATCGAAGGCATCGTCGAGGGCAACGGCGACATCACGGTGCAGCTGGCCGACCGCCGCGAGTTTCCCGCCACCGTCCTGCTCGACGACCCTCGAGCCGATCTCGCCGTGCTGAAGATCGACACCAAGGGCGAACGCCTGCCGGTCATGGCCATCGACGACCAGGAGCAGCTCGAAGTCGGCGACCTTGTCCTGGCCATGGGCAACCCCTTCGGCGTCGGCCAGACGGTGACGAACGGCATCGTCTCGGCCCTGGCCCGGACCGATGTCGGCGCCGCCGACTTCGGCAGCTACATCCAGACCGACGCGGCGATCAATCCGGGCAATTCCGGCGGGCCGCTGGTCGACATGGATGGCGACCTCGTCGGCATTAACACCTTCATCATCTCGCGCTCGGGCTCGTCCAGCGGCGTGGGCTTCGCCATCCCGGCGGCCGTGGTCAAGCAGGTGGTCAACGCCGCGCTCGGCGGCGGCCATAGTGTCGTGCGGCCCTGGCTGGGCGTGAAGGGCCAAGCCGTGACCGCCGAGATCGCCCGCAGCCTGGGCATGGCCGCGCCGCGCGGGGTGCTGGTGGCGCAGGTCTATCCCGGCTCCTCGGCCGATCGCGCGGGGCTGAAGGAGGGCGACGTGATCCTGTCGATCGACGGCCAGGCGGTGAACGACGAGGGCGGCGGGGCCTTCGCCATCGGCACCCACAAGGTCGGCGACCGCGTGCCGATGCAGATCCGCCGCGGAGAACGCGACCAGACCCTGACCGTCCGCGCCGAGGCCGCGCCCGATACGCCGGCGCGCGACGAGCGGGTGATCAAGGGGCGCAATCCGTTCGACGGCGCCACCGTCGTCAACCTGTCGCCGGCCGTGGCTCAGGATCTGGGCGCTGATCCGTTCGCTGGCCGAGGCGTACTGGTGACTCGGGTGGGGCAGGGCTACGCGCTCAACGCGGGCCTGCGCGCCGGCGACTTCATCCGCGAGGTCAATGGCCGTCCGATCAACACCGTCGCGGAATTGGCGGCGGCGACGGCGGGGCCGGGCCGCGTGTGGGTCGTGACGATCGAGCGTCAGGGCCAGCGGATCTCGGCCCGCTTCTCGACCTGACGCGACTTGTCCCCGGCGGCCTGATAGAACGGATTCATCATGTCCGATCTCTTCCAGGCCGCCGGCCTGACGCCCCACGCACCGGCCCCGCTGGCCGACCGTTTGCGGCCCCAAAGCCTCGACGAGGTGGTGGGCCAGCAGCATCTGCTCGGCCCCGAAGGCCCTATCGGCCGGATGGCGGCCGCCCATCGCCTGGCCTCGATGATCCTGTGGGGGCCGCCGGGCACCGGCAAGACCACGATCGCCCGCCTGCTGGCCAAGGCGGGCGGCTATGAGTTCCAGCAGATCTCGGCCGTGTTCTCGGGCGTCGCCGACCTGAAGAAGGCCTTCGAGCAGGCCCGCGCCCGCCGCATGGCCGGCCAGTCCACCTTGCTGTTCGTGGACGAGATCCACCGCTTCAACCGCGCCCAGCAGGACGGCTTCCTGCCGTTCGTGGAGGAAGGGATCGTCACCCTGGTCGGGGCGACGACCGAGAACCCCTCGTTCGAGCTGAACGGCGCCCTTCTGTCGCGCTGCCAGGTCTTCGTGCTCAAGCGCCTGACCGACGAGTCGCTGGAGCAGCTCCTGCAACGCGCCGAGGCGGCCGAGAACCGTCCGCTGTCGGTCGACGCCGAGGCTCGCTCGGCCCTGGTCGCCATGGCCGACGGCGATGGCCGCTACCTGCTGACCCTGGCCGAGACCCTGTTCTCGATCGGGACCGACACCCCGCTGAACCCGACCCAGCTGGGCCAGTTCCTGCAGAAGCGGCGCCCGGCCTACGACAAGGACCGCGAGGAGCACTACAATCTCATCTCGGCCCTGCATAAGTCGGTGCGCGGCAGCGATCCCGATGCGGCCCTCTACTGGCTGGCGCGGATGCTGGAGGGCGGCGAGGATCCGCTGTTCATCGCCCGCCGGTTGGTGCGGATGGCGTCCGAGGACATCGGCGCGGCCGATCCTCTGTCTCTGCTGCTGACCACGGCGGCCAAGGACGCCTACGACTTCCTGGGGAGCCCGGAGGGCGAACTCGCCCTGGCCCAGGCCGTCGTCCACATGGCCAGCGCGCCCAAGTCGAACGCCGTCTACGTCGCCTACAAGGCCGCCCGCCGCGCGGCGAAGGAGACGGGCAGCCTGACGCCGCCGTCGCACATCCTCAACGCCCCGACCAAGCTGATGAAGTCGCTGGGCTATGGCGACGGCTACGCCTACGACCATGACGTCGAGGGCGGGGTCTCCGGCCAGAACTACTTCCCGGACGGCATGGAGCGCCGGCGCTTCTATGAGCCCAAGCCGGTGGGCGCCGAGGCGAAGGTGCGTGAGCGCTTGGAAGCCTGGGGCAAGGTGCGTAAGGACGGCAAATGAGCAGTCCGAAATTCCGCCGTCCGCCCGGTGTCGCCAAGCCCAAGGCCGTCGATTGTCCGATCACCCTGACGCCCGACGAGATCGCGGCGGCGCAATCGTGGGTGCTGTACGAGGACGAGGCCATCATCGTGCTGAACAAGCCGGCGGGCCTGTCCAGCCAGGGCGGGCGGATCAAGGCTCACACGCTGGATGATCTGCTCTGGGCGTTCGCCAAACCGGGCAAGGCGCGACCCCGCCTGATCCATCGGCTGGACCGCGACACCTCGGGCGTGATCCTGACGGCCAAGACCAAGCCGGGCGCGGCCTTCCTGGGCGAGGCCATGATGGCCAAGCGCTTCCGCAAGAGCTACCTGGCCATCGTCGCGCCGGGCGCTCCGGAACCCAAGGGCGGCATGATCGACAGTCCGCTGCGCCGCGAGTCGATCGGGCGTGAGGCCTATATGCGCGTCTGCGCGCCGGACCATCCGGAGGCCGAGACCGCCCGCAGCCGCTATCGCACCCTCGCGTCCAATGCCACGGCCGCCCTGGTCGAGCTCTCGCCCGACACCGGCCGCATGCATCAATTGCGCGTCCACATGGCCTCGATCGGCCGGCCGCTGGCGGGCGACAGCCGCTATGGCGGCGCGCTGATGCTGGGCGGCGTCGCCGTTCCGCGCCTGATGCTGCACGCCGCCAGGCTGACCTTTCCGCATCCGCTGGGGGGCGAGCGCAAGATCACGGCCCCGCTTCCGTCGGATTTCGTCGCGATGCTGCAGGCGCTCGACCTGCCCGTTCCGGAACAGCCGGCTTCGGACGCCGTTGAACAGGTCTGAAGAGGCACGCCATGAAGATCGCCAAACCCCTCGTCGCCGCCGTCCTGTCGGGGCTGGTGCTGGCCGCCTGCGCCAGCGCGCCGACCGTCTATCGCGCCCAGGCGGGCGCGCCCAATGACGTCGGCTATTCCGAATATCGCCTGGAGGCGGGCCGCTATCGCGTTACCTTCCAGGGCGGACCGGGAGCTCCCCAGGCGCAGATCGCCGATTACGCTCTGCTGCGCGCGGCCGAGCTGGCTCTGCGCGACGGCTATGACTGGTTCCGGATCGCCGACCGTTCGACCTCGACCGCCGGCTATGACCGCGGTCCTCGTATGTCGGTCGGGGGCGGCTCGGCCAGTTTTGGCCGCCACACCAGCGTTGGTGTGGGCCTGGGCACGAGCTTCAATCTCGGGCCGGGGCCGTCCTTCGCGCAGTCGATCGAGGTGGTGTTCGGCAAGGGACCGACGCCGCGCGACCGCGACACTTACGACGCGCGGGAGATCGTCAAGACGATCGGGTACGGGCGAGGGCGCGTCTAGGAGGCCTTTTTCAGGCCGCCGCCTGCTTGCCCAGCGGGTAGGCGGCGCGCAGCGACGCGTGGCTGAGGCCCGCGGTCTCGGCCGCCGCGAAATAGCCCTCGGCCGGCAGGCCCTGCAGGATCGTGGTCGCGGCCAGCCCGCGCGCGTCGCGGCCGAAGGCCATGATATCCATGGCGATCTTGGCGGCTTCCCCGGTCAGGTCCGATGCGTCCAGCGCCAGACCCGCCAGTCGGGCGTCGCGCAGAACACGAAGAGCTTCTCGATCGGGCGGCACACGGGCGATCACGCCGCGGGTCAGGGCGCGCAGCAGGCCGACGACTTCCAGCAGACGACCGGCGGGCGTTCCGCGCGTGATATCGACCAGTTCGATCATGACGCCGCCGCGCAGCAGGCCCAGCGAGAGGCCGGCCGTGCCGGTGAGCAGATCACGGCCGCGCTGGGTGCCCAACGTGCGGAACGACGCGGGCAAGATCAGCTCGGGCGTATGCGGGCCTTGCGCCGAACGGGCGAAGACCGCCGCGTATTTCAAGGTCGACTCGTCGATGAAGGCGACGTCGCGGTCCGACAGCTTGGTCAGGGCGCGGGCCGAAGCCTGGCGACCGCTGGCCAGGTGCGTGACCATCGGTTCGATGCGGACGGCCGTCGTGATGTTGCGGCGCAGGTTGACCACGTGCTCGAGCGTGAAGTCGACGCGAAGCGCGGCGCCGGCCGCGGTGGTGAAGGCCACCGGCGTGCGGCGGGCCTCGTCGGCTGGATCGACCGCGATGCGGACGGGAGACCGCTTGGAGTCACGGCGCGCGCGGGCCGCCAGAATGACGTTCGGATCAATGCGTTTGCAGACGGCTTGACCGCCTTCGACGCTGACCACCGAGCGGATGCCGAGATCGGCCGGATCCGCCGAGCCCAGGAGGTGGGTCAGCACGTCCTCGAGGATGCGCACGCTGGTGGCCTGGGCGGCCAGGCCATGTTCGTGGTTGGTGGCGATCAGGAACTCGCTTTCCGAGATCCGGGCGCGCAGGTCGTTGCGGTCCAGGTGCTCGGTAAGCTTGCGCTCGACATAGGTCCAGACGTCGGCTCTCTTCTGCGCCCACCAGTCGCCGGCCCACATGCGGATCGTCTTGACGCTAATGACATTGACCGAGCCGCGCGCGACTAGATCCGTGCCGGCGAGGCGCTGAAGCACCGGCCCGGGAAGGGCCACGCGTTCGGTCGCGTCGGTGGATTGTTGTGGGCGGGACATGGCTCTGCGCTTCTAAAAATACCGCGACAAGTTGCCGTCCGCGCGTTTAACGAGTGGTGATCAAATAGGGTTTCCAAAGTTGTTTACCGAGAAAGAAATCGCGGAAAATCAAGGGAACTATCTTGAGAGCTTGGCGTTGGGGGCGGCTCGGAGCATAAGACTTTCATGAACAAACTGCTTCTCGTGGCCGCCGGCGGGGCCGTTGGCTCGGTCGCACGTTATCTTGTCGGGGTGGGCGCTTTACGCACGTTCGGCTCGGGCTGGCCGTACGGAACCTTCACCGTGAACGTGGTGGGCGGTTTCCTGATGGGTTGCCTAGCGTCTTGGCTGGCGCATCGCGGGGCCGCTTCGAACGAGCCGTGGCGCGTGCTATTGGGCGTCGGCGTTATGGGCGGCTTCACCACCTTCTCGTCTTTCTCCCTGGAGACCGCGCTGATGATCCAGAAGCGCGCCTATCTGCAGGCTTTTTCGTATTCCGCCGCCAGCGTGCTTCTGTCCGTGGCGGCCCTGTTCGCGGGCCTTTTGGTCGCCCGCAGGATCTTCGCATGAGCACCCCCAAGGAAGTCCGCACCCTTTACGTCGACGCCGGCGAGGACGGGGTGCGCCTGGATCGCTGGTTCAAGCGGCGCTGGCCGCACCTGAACCACATCCAGCTCAACAAGCTGTTCCGCTCGGGCCAGGTCCGGGTCGACGGCTCGCGCGCCAAGGCCGACACCAAGCTCGCGGCCGGCAGCCAGATCCGCGTCCCGCCGCTGCCCGACGCGCCGGATCCCGCCGACAAGAACAAGCTGTCGGCGCGCGACGTCGCCTACGCCAAGTCGCTGGTGCTGTACGAGGACGAGGAGGTCCTGGCCCTGAACAAGCCGGCCGGCCTGGCCGTCCAGGGCGGAACCAAGACCACCAAGCACATCGACAAGTTGCTCAGCGCCTGGGGCGAGGGCGTCGATCGTCCGCGCCTGGTTCACCGCCTGGACCGCGACACGTCCGGCGTGCTGCTGCTGGGCAAGACGCCCAGCGCCGCGGCGCGCCTGTCGGGCGCCTTCGCCAAGCGCAAGGCGCAAAAGACCTATTGGGCCATTGTCGCCGGCAACCCGCACCCGACCGAGGGCGTGATGGAGCTGCACCTGGCCAAGCGCGGGGTGGGCGATCGCGAACTGGTCGTGCCGGCTCAGCCCAAGGACCCGGACGCCCAGCCGGCCGAGACGGAGTTCGTCACCATCAGCCGCGCGGGCCCGCGCGTCACCTGGATGGCGCTGCGCCCGCACACCGGCCGCACCCACCAGCTGCGGGCTCACATGAAGGCCATGGGCCATCCGATTCTGGGCGATCCCAAGTACGGCGACGAGAAGTCCGCGCCGCTGTCGGAAGGCCTGAAGCTGCAGCTGCACGCGCGTTCGATCCTGCTGCCGCACCCCTCGGCCGGCATGCTGCACATCGAAGCGCCTTTGAGCCCGGAGATGAAGGAAGGCTTCCGCAAGTTCGGCTTCTCGGAGGACGAGGCCGAGCAGGATCCGTTCGCGCGGCGTCAGACCAAGCGGCGCTAGAACTAAGCGCCGCTTGGTCCCCCACCGGCCGCGCCATGGGGGGGCGTGCGCGGCCTTTCCGCCTTCGCGGGCGGGTCTCTACACCAAACCGATCAAGGGTTTGGCGGTCTTGCTGTCCGGGAAGACCTTGGTCTCCAGCATGGCGCGGTCGACCCCCAGGTGGTCGGCCAGGACGCCCTTGAACAGGCTGCGCATGTCCAGTGTCGGGGCCGTGTCGCGGTTCTCGAACAGGGCGTTCTGGGCCAGGCCGGGCCAGTCGCCGACGATGCCGCCCGGCTTCAGAGCGCCTCCCAGGATCAGGGCGGTGGACGCCGTGCCATGGTCGGTGCCGCCGGTGCCGTTGACCCGCGCCGTGCGGCCAAATTCGGTGACGGCGATCACCACCGTGTTCTTCCACTCCGCGCCCAGGCCGGCATGCAGGCCGTCCAGCACGGCGTCCAGATAGGACAGGCGCGTGGCGATCTGGCCGGACTGACCCGCGTGCGTGTCGAACCCGTCGAGCGAGACAGCCGCGATTTGCGGTCCTCTCGGCTGAATCATGAATCCGCCAAGCGTCGATCCTAGCTTCCGCGCCGCCTCGCCGCCCTGCCGATTGCGGCGATCGTTGGCCATGGTCGGCGACATCGGCCCCGGAGCGGCCATCGAAGGCGTCGAGGCCGCCGCCAGGTTCATCGCCGGCGTCGCGGCCATGGCGGTCATGGCCTGCTGGGCCATCGTCTCCGTCTCGAGCCCGCGGGCGAAGGCGGGGCCAAGCAGCGGATCGGTCTTGTAGAGGTCCTGCAGCAGTGTGGGCAGGCGGGCGCTTTCGTCGACGCCCTTGCCCGGCGACCAGCTGGCCGCCTGCACCTTGCCGCGCAGGATCAGCGGGGCGGTGCTGCCCACCGAAAGGCCTTCGACGGGTCGGATCGGCGCCAAGACCTCCAGCGTGCGGTTCAGCCAGCCGGTGTCGGCGCCATAGACGCCCGAGGCCCCGGTCTCCAGCACGTCCTGCGCCTCGAAGTGCGAGCGCGCGCGGTCGGGGCTGGCGATGGCCGGAGCGATCCGCGCCTCGCCCTGCAGGGCCAGGGCGTGGACGGTCGAAAGCTCCGGGTGCAGGCCAAAGGTCCCGTCCAGCTTCAGCACCTCGTCGGGTTTCAGCGCGATCGAGCCGCGTAGGGCGGCGTAGTTGGCGTCGCCCACCGGAGGGGAGACGGACAAGCCGTCCATGCCGCCGCGACAGATCACGACGATCAGCTTCTTGCGGGCCAGATCGCTTTCGGAGGCGGCGAAGGCCTGGCCGCCCAGGAAGGTGACGCCGATGCCGAGGCTCGCGCCCAGGCCCAGCAGCGAGCGGCGGTTCAGTGGAGCGTTCATCGGCGTTGGAACTCCGGGCTCATCACGAGAAGGGCGAAGGCTTCGCGGCGGGTTTCGGCCCGCGAAATCGCCTTGGCCACGGCGGGGGTCAGGCGCGCGCCCAGGGCCTCGGCGGCCAGGGCGTTTGGATCGGTGCGGTCGGCGACGACCGCGGCGAAGCCTTGCGCCCACTGCATGCGCTTGATCAGCGCGTCCGGCGCGGCCCAGGTCTGGGCGTCCTCGGGCCAGCCCTTGGGGGAGGGGGCCGAGAACGGCTTCTGGCCCAGGCCCGTCAGGATCGGCGCGAGACGCTCGATCGCCGAGGGCTCGGCCCCGATCAGCCGCCAGGTCGACAGGGTGTACTCGTAGGGCGTCTTGAACTTGGCTGGAACCGGGTCCCAGGCTTCTGGGCTGTCGATCAGGGTCTGGGCGACCTTGGCGAGGTCGCCGCCGGTCTGCATCCAGCGTCGCTCGAGCCGCTCCGTCAGCGATGACGGTGGCGCATCCGAGACGAAGTGGCGAGCGATCTTGCCGCAGACGTGGCGCGCCGTGTGGGGATGGGCGGCGAGATCGCTCAGCACGGCCAGGCCCTGCTTCATGCCCTGCTGGCCATAGTGGCGGCCCATGACCGTACGCGCCCCTGGCTCGTGAGCGGCCCCGCGGAACACAAATTGGCCGGGGCGATCCTCGGCGTCGCGGCCGATCGAGAAGCCGGTCAAGGCGCGGGCGAACTCGGTGACGTCGGCCTGACTGTAACCGGCGTCCACGCCGACGGTGTGGAGCTCCAGGATCTCGCGGGCCAGGTTCTCGTTGAGCCCCGCCTTACCCTTGCCTCGGCGCGTGGCGAAGCCGGCTGCGCGGCTGTCCGGGCCGATCGACTGGGCCTGGTCCAGATAGGTCAGCATGGCCGGATGGGTCGAGGACGCCACCAGCAGGGTCTCGAAGCTGCCGAACACATTGGGCCGGATCGCCTCGCGCTCGAACGGGCCGATCAGCACCGAGGTGATCTGCTTGGTCGCCGAGACGGTGAAATGGTTCGCCCAGAACAGCGCCCAGCGCTCGCGGAAAGCCGCGTCCGTATGGGTCGCCAGGCGCGCCCGGGCCAGGAAGTCCGCGCCGACCTTGTCGCGCAGCGCGCGCTGGGCGTCCTTGAAAATCTGGGCGTTGGCGGCGGCTCTTTCGGCCTGGCCGTCCTTCTGGTCGCGCTCCTTCTTCCGCTGTTGTTGGAAGTCGCGCATCTGCCTGAAGCGGTCGGCCGAGGTCTCGCCACTGTCCTGAGGAAGGTCGGCGCCCTCTCGGCGAATCTGGGCGGCGAGAAAACCTTTCGGATCGCCCTTGGCCGCCTCGATCTCGCCGGGGCGGGCGCCGAGGCCGAAGCGGGTGACCGCGATGGCGGCCATCATGTCCTTGCTGGGCAGGCTCAACGGCCGGTCTCCCTTGCGCGACGACGTGACATTGCCCATTCAACGCGTGTTCGCCGCCGTTCCGTCGCGCGCGGCCTGAGAAACGAGTTTCCCGTGTCCGACAAAGCCGAGCTGCTGCTGAAACCCAAGCGCTTTTACAAGACGGCGGCCGCCGTCCCGATAGAGGGCGGCTTCGCCGTCCAGCTGGACGGCCGCACGCCCAAGTCGCCGGCCAAGAAGCCGCTGGTGTTGCCGACGGAGGCCCTGGCCGAGCTGGTCGCCGCCGAATGGGAGGCGCAGGTCGAGTTCATCGACAACAGCCTGATGCCGGCCTCGCGCCTGGCCTTCACCGCCATCGACCGGGTGTCCGAGACCCGGGCCGAGGTCGCGGGCGAGCTCGCCGCCTACGCCGCGTCGGACCACCTGTGCTATCGCGCCGAGCACCCGACGGCGCTGGTCGAGCGGCAAGCGCGGGAGTGGGGCGCCATGCTCGACTGGGTCCAGGCCGAGCATGGCCTGTCTTTCAATCACGTGGCCGGGATCATCCATCAGCCTCAGCCGGCCGCCACGCTGGCGTCCGTCGAGGCCCTGGCCCTGACCCTGGACGACTTCACCCTGACCGGGACCGCCTTCGCCGCGGGTCTGTTCGGTTCGACGATCCTAGCCTTGGCGGTCCGCGCCGGCCGCCTGACCGGCCAAAAGGCGCTGGACCTGTCCCGTCTCGACGAAATCTTCCAGGCCGAGCAGTGGGGCGAGGACGCCGAGGCCAAGGCGCGCGCCGAGGCCCTGGCTGTCGAGGCGACGATGATCGACCGCTGGTTCGCGGCGTTGCGACGCTAGGACGAGCATCGATCCGGCCCGCGCCATGTTCGGTCCGCGAGCGAGCCGAAAGCCATGCTGCGCTGCCGCAAGGTCCGCCTTGCGTCGAGCCTCCGGCGTCGCTACGCCTGCTGCCCAAGGCGGAACGCCGCCACCGAATAAGTCCGGCAGGGAGTACGCGCGTGCAGCACATTCTCAACGAACTCGACCGTCGTCGCGAGCAGGCCAAGGCCGGCGGCGGCGAGGCGCGGGTCGCCGCCCAGCACGCCAAGGGCA
>NZ_LSJA01000075.1 GCF_001556515.1 Caulobacter sp. CCH9-E1
CGAGATGGAACGCAGAGCGGCTTAACCCCGTCCACTTTTTCGGGGGAAGATCACTCCTGCTGACCCTCGGCTGTCGGCGTGAAGAAGAAGAAACCGTCCTTCGGGTGCATCCGGACGTGGCGCGTCTTAAGCCGCTCGCGGGTCTCGGCCGCTAGAAGCTGCTTGAGGATGTTGATGTTGTCGATTTCCAGGGAGTCGGCGAGGTCTGAGGCCTCCAGCCGCTCGATCGTACCTACCTGGACTATGCTGGCCAGCCCAGTCGCCTCAAGGTCGTGGAAGGAAAACAGTTTGTTCTCATGGCAAATCCAGGCGTCGGTCTCCACGCCGTTCAGGAGCAGCGCCATCTTGACGATCGACCTGCGGCTACGTGCCTTGCCGCCGTAGCTAAGCTCCGTCCTGGCACGCGATAAAACATCCTTGTCGTCGATCTCCAGCTCCGCGACGTGGACAGCTTCGGGCAGGCGGATCGCTTGCAGGTTTGAGGTGATCGCCATGGGGGCGGCGACCGTCTCGGTGCTGTAGCTGATGAATGCGTCGACCTCGCCGAGGATATGCTTGAACTCGGCCAGGACCCGCTCCTGGGCAGCCAGCCGTAGGCCGGAGACCTCGCCCAGCAGATCGGTCAAATCGATAATGTGCTTCTTGCAGTTGAACGCGAGCTTGTCGCCAAGCAGCTCGTTAACCGAGGCCTGGCTGTAAGAGGACTGCTTCCTGGCCAGCATCAGGACGTACAATTCGTCGAAGGTGTTGTAGTAGGCTCGCTCCATGAACTGACGGACGGTGAACTTCACCTTCTCGAGAGTTGTGGTCGAGGTTAGCTGGAAGGCGACGCGATCATGGTCGTCACCCAGGTCGATCCCCGGGAAATTCTTCTGCTTGCGGTTTAGGTTGACCAGGTGCGGCAGGTTGTAGACGGATTTCAGGATCGGAATGAAAGCGTCTTCTAGAGCCAGATTGATGTCTGTGCGCCCTTGGGCCGTCGCCAGCTCCACTTGGAGCATGATGCGACTGACCACGTCACGAAGCTGGTTTTCGATTTCGAGTTGCCTCACCCCGCGCCCCTCTGCAAACGGAGATCTCTGTGATGGGAACGCACGGGGAACATTTCAAGAGGGGCAAGGTCGAAAGCCCCAAGTAGTTCTAAGCTGCCCACAGCCCACTATCCTCTCTGACGCACCCGCACTCCCCAGGGAGCTTTGCAGTTGGCTGCGTCAAAATCGGTCGCCATGAAAGTGGATGTCGAAGCGACCTAGTCGGGCGTGCCGGAGTAAGGTGGCGGCGCTGTTCAGGTGTCTATGGAATGTCGCGTTCCTGGACCTGTCCCAATGTCTGGTGATGGCGCACGACCGGCTTTGACTTTGGACGGCTCGACTTTGTGTCCAGGCGGCGACTCGGATTTTGATCGTCGCCGCGACGAGGATCCGATGAACCCTGACGAATTTTCAGCGCTGGCGGTGGGCCTTGGTCCGAGTGTCCACGTCAAGCCGATCCTCGAAGCGGTTCAGTTTCGCGTTGGTGGCAAGGCGTTCGCGACCTTGGGCTGGCCGGCGACGGGCTGGGCTGTTGTGAAGGTGGCTCCGTCGCGCCAGGTCTGGGCGTTGTCGTTGAGTGCTGGCTTGGCGCCCGAGCCAGGCCGTCGTCGCAAGTCCGGGATCGTTCTGATGCAGCTGGCGGCGATCGACGAGGCGGTGGCGGTCGACCTTTTGGCGGATGCCTGGTCTTTCGCACACCGCAGCATCGCGCCGCGAGCGCGAGGGACGGCGGCTTCTACTGGGCGAGCGCTCTCGGCCTAGGTCGACTGGACCAACGCCGCCGTTTCCCTGTCTTTGTACGCCACTGTCCGATCCGCCGATTTGGCTGTTGAGATCGACGGATTCCAGGTCTTCTTACTCATCCCCGTAAGCAACGGGGATCAGCCGTGGACCTTTCCGAAACTCAAGTTGGACGCGAACGCAGCCGCCAGATGCTGCGCACCGCGCTCGGACCGCTGCTCCTGGCGCGGCTCGAAGACCCCGGTGTCGCCGAGGTCATGCTCAACCCCGATGGGCGTGTGTGGATCGACCGGTTCGATGCGGGCCTGGTCGATGCCGGCCTATCGGTTTCGGCCGATGACGCCGAACGGATCCTGCGGCTGGTCGCTCATCATGTGGCCGCCGAGATCCATGCGCAGCAGCCGCGGCTGTCGGCCGAGCTCCCCGCCACGGGTGAGCGCTTCGAGGGCTTGATGCCGCCGCTGGCGGCCGCCCCGACCTTCTCCATTCGCAAACCCGCCAGCTTGGTTTTCCGGCTCGACGACTACGTCCGCAGCGAGATCATGACCGAGCGGGAAGCCCAGGTGCTGACCGCCGCGGTCGCAGACCGGGCCAACATCCTGGTGGCCGGGCCGACATCGAGCGGCAAGACCACGCTGGTCAATGCGCTCCTGGCCGAGATCGCCATGGGCGGCGACCGGGTCATCCTGCTTGAGGATCTGCGCGAATTGCAGTGCGCGGCCATCAATCAGGTGGCCCTGCGCACCCGCGAGGGCGTAGCCAGCCTCACCGACCTTGTCCGATCGTCCCTGCGTTTGCGGCCCGATCGCATCATCATCGGTGAGGTGCGCGGACCCGAAGCCCTCGATCTGATCAAGGCCTGGGGAACGGGGCACCCCGGCGGTGTGGGAACCCTTCACGCCGGCTCGGCTCTGGGCGCGCTGCTGCGGCTGGAGCAACTGATCCAGGAAGCGGTGGTCACCGTGCCGCGCGGCCTGATCGCCGAAACCATCGATGTCATCGCCGTGCTCGCCGGACGTGGGCGACAGCGACGCTTGATCGACCTTGTCCGCCTGGAGGGCCAGGCGCCCGACGGCGCCTACCAGCTCAGCCCCGTCTGAGACCCTAAGCCCCCAAACCCCGACATTGTTGAAGGAGATGGTCTCGTGTCCACGAGCCTTGCCCTGCCGCGCGCCTATGCGCCCGGCCTGCTGACCCGCGCGCGTCGCTTTCGTGACCGGCTTCCCAAGCTCAAGCCCTGGCTCATCGCGGGCCAGGCCGGCGGTCTGACCCTGCTCAGCGCCCAGGCCCAAGCGGCCGGCTCGGGCATGCCCTGGGAAGAGCCGCTGCAGCAGATCCTGGAGTCGGTCGAAGGGCCGGTCGCCAAGATCATCGCTGTCATCATCATCATCGTCACGGGCCTGACCCTGGCGTTCGGCGAGACCTCGGGCGGCTCGCGCAAGCTGATCCAGATCGTCTTCGGTCTCTCGATCGCCTTCGCCGCCAGCTCCTTCTTCCTGTCGTTCTTCTCGTTCGGCGGCGGGGCGCTGGTCTGATGGCCGGCGATCGCGCCCTGGGCTTCGCAGCCCCCGTCCATCGGGCCCTGACCGAACCGATGCTCCTGGCCGGCGCCCCGCGCGCGATCGCCCTGGTCAACGGCACCCTGGCCGCGGCCCTGGGCCTTGGCCTGCGCCTGTGGATCGTGGGGCTGCTGGTTTGGATGGTCGGCCATGGGCTGGCCGTCTGGGCCGCGCGCCACGACCCCCAGATCTTCGATGTCGGCCGCCGCCACGTGCGCCTGCCTTCGCATCTGGAGGTCTGAGCGTGCTCGACCTTCGCGAATACCGCCAGCGGCCGGCGCTTTTGGCCGACTACCTGCCGTGGGTGGCCCTGGTCGCGCCCGGCGTGGTGCTCAACAAGGATGGCGGTTTCCAACGCACTGCCGAGTTTCGGGGACCTGACCTCGATAGCTCGACGGACGCGGAGGTCGCCGCCGTCGCCGCGAGGCTCAACGGCGCGCTGCGGCGGCTGGGGTCGGGCTGGGCGATTTTCGTCGAAGCGCGGCGTGATCCGTCGGCGGCCTATCCGACAAGCGCCTTCCCCGATCCGGTCTCGGCCTTGGTCGAAGAGGAGCGGCGGGCCGATTTCCTGGAGAGCGGCGACCACTTCGAGAGCCGCTATTTCCTGACCCTCAGTTATCTGCCGCCGGCCGAGCAGCGCGGCCGGATTGAAAGGCTCTTCGTCGAGGGCCGCAACAGCGCCGACATCGACTGGCGCGCCGAGCTGGCCGCGTTCGTCGACCGCACCGACCGCTTCCTGGCGCTGCTCGACGGCCTGATGCCCAGCCTGGCCTGGCTGGACGACGCCGCGACGCTGAGCGTCCTGCACGGCGCGGTCTCCACGATGCGTCAGCGCGTGGCCGTCCCCGACACGCCGATCTACCTGGATACCCTTCTGGCCACGCAAGGCCTGGCCGGCGGTCTCGAGCCGCGCCTGGGCGCGGCGCACCTGCGGGTCCTGACCGTTGTCGGGTTTCCGCCCGCCACCACGCCAGGTCTTCTCGACGACCTCAACCGGCTGGCCTTCGCCTATCGCTGGTCGACGCGGGCGCTATGCCTGGACAAGACCGCCGCTACAGGCCTGCTGACCAAGATCCGCCGGCAGTGGTTCGCCAAGCGCAAGTCGGTCCTAGTCCTCCTGCGCGAGGCGCTGACCCAGGAGCCGTCGGCGCTCGTCGACAATGATGCGGCCAACAAGGCCAGCGAAGCTGACCTCGCGCTTCAAGATCTCGGCGGCGACGCTGTCGGCTACGCCTATGTCACCGCCAGCATCGTGGTGTGGGATGAGGACCCCGCTCGCGCCGACGCCAAGCTCGCCCTCGTCGAGAAGGTCGTCCAGGGCCGAGAGCTCACGGTTATCCGCGAGAGCGTCAACGCTGTCGAAGCCTGGCTCGGCACACTACCCGGTCATGTCTACGCCAATGTGCGTCAGCCGCCCCTTTCGACGCTGAACCTGGCCCACCTGGCCCCGCTGTCGGCGGTCTGGGCCGGACCGGACCGCAACCGCCACCTCGACGGACCGCCGCTGCTGATCGCCCGCACGGCGGGCTCGACGCCATTCCGGCTCAGTCTGCATGTCGACGATGTGGGTCACACCCTGGTGGTGGGGCCCACGGGCGCTGGCAAGAGCGTCCTCCTGGCGATGCTGGCTCTGTCGTTCCGCCGCTATCCCGGCGCCCAGGTCTTCGCCTTCGATTTCGGCGCGTCCAGTCGCGCTGCCGTGCTGGGCATGGGCGGGGACTTCCATGATCTGTCGGGCGAGGGCGGCAAGACGCCGACCCTGCAGCCGCTGGCGATGATCGATCAGCCCGAGGAGCGTGCGTGGGCCGCCGAGTGGTTGGCGGCGATCCTGGCCCGCGAGGGCGTGATCATCACCCCGGCCGTCCGCGAGCACCTCTGGGCGGCGCTGGGAAGTTTGGCCGGAGCGCCGGTCCCTGAGCGCACCCTGACGGGCCTGGTTGCGCTACTGGCCAGTCCGCCGCTGAAGGCGGCCCTGGCGCCGTTCATTCTGGGCGGTCCCCATGGCCGGCTTCTGGACGGGGCGGGAGAGCGGTTGGGGGAGGGCGATGTCCAGGTCTTCGAGACCGAGGGCCTCGCGCGCATCGCCGCAGCCCCGGCGGTGCTGGCCTATCTCTTCCATCGCATCGGGCGTCGCCTCGATGGTCGGCCGACGTTGATCCTGATCGACGAGGGCTGGCTGGCGCTCGATGACCCCGCGTTCGGCGCCCAGCTGCGCGAATGGCTCAAGACCCTGCGCAAGAAGAACGCGTCGGTCGTGTTCGCCACCCAGTCGCTGGCCGACGTAACCGCCAGCGCCATCGCCGCGGCGATCATCGAAAGCTGCCCGACCCGGATCTTCCTGCCCAATCCACGCGCCCTGGAGCCGCAAGGGGCCGCGGCCTATGCGCGCTTTGGGCTCAACGCGCGGCAGATCGAGATCCTGGCCCGCGCCACGCCGGCCCGCGACTACTACCTGCAATCGCGGGTCGGCGACCGCCTGTTCGATCTGGGCCTTGGCCCCGTGGCCCTGGCGTTCTGCGCGGCCTCGTCGAAGGCCGACCAAGCCGCGATCGGAAAGACGCTCAAGAGCCACGGCAAGCGCGGCTTCGCCGCCGCTTGGCTGCGCGCCAAGCGCCTGTCCTGGGCCGCCACCCTCCTGCCGGGCGGGTCGTCCGCCCCGGCGTCCGCCTCTCCGGAGACATCGTCATGAACGTCACGCGTCGCCGCCTGACGGGCGTCGTGGTCGCGAGCCTGCTCGCCGCCACACCGGCCGTCCCTTCCATGGCCTGGGCCCAGTTCACGGTCTTCGACCCGACGAACTACGCCCAGAACGTTCTGCAGGCCGCCCGCGCTCTGCAGACCATCAACAACCAGATCAGCTCGCTGCAGAACGAGGCGCAGATGCTGATCGGGCAAGCCAAGAGCCTGGCCAGCCTGCCGTACTCGTCCCTGGCGGCGCTGCAGGCTCAGGTCGACCGCACCCGTGGTCTTTTAGCTGAGGCCCAGGGCCTGGCCTACGACGTCGCCCAGATCCGAGAGGCCTTCCGCACGCAGTATGGCGCGGTCGACCTGTCGGCGACGGATGCGGCCCTGACGCAGCGCGCCGATGCTCGCTGGGGCGCGGCGGTCGCCGGGTTCCAGGACGCCCTGAAGGTCCAGGCGGGCGTGGTCGGAGGGATCGGGGCCAGCCGCGACCAGCTGGCGGCGCTGGTGGGCCAGAGCCAGGGCGCGGTCGGTGGGCTGCAGGCAGCCCAGGCCGGAAATCAGCTCCTGGCGCTGCAAGCCCAGCAACTGACGGACCTGATCGCGCTCAGCGCCGCCCAAGGACGAGCCCAGGCCCTTGAAGCCGCCGATCGTGCCGCCGCCCGGGCCGACGCCAAGGCCCGCTTCTCCAAGTTCATGGGGAGCGCAGGCACGCCGTGACCAAAGCCCTCGTTTGGGGGACAGCACTCATCATCCTACTGGGCGCCGCTGTCTTGGCGGGCGGGGCGTCCCAGCCTTCATCGATCACGCAAGCGAGCGTGTCGCCACGTGACCCGGAGCTGGCGCGATGCCGGCGGCTCGGCGAGGCGGGCGGTCAAGACGCGGCCTGCGCGGCCGCGTGGGCCTTGGCCCGCAAGCGCTCCTTCGGCGGGGCCGCGTCATGAGCGACGTCGGCGTCATCGATCGCTTCTTCGACACCTTCAACCGCTACCTCGACTCTGGCTTTGGGCTGCTGGGCGGCGAGGTCGCGTTTCTGTCGACCACCCTGGTGGCCATCGACGTCACCTTGGCGGCGCTGTTCTGGGCCTGGGCCTCGAACGAGGACGTGCTGGCCCGACTGATCAAGAAGACCCTCTATGTCGGGTTCTTCGCCTTCTTGATCGGCAACTTCCAGACCCTCTCCCTGGTGGTGCTCAAGAGCTTCTCGGGCCTTGGCCTGAAAGCCTCTGGCGCCGGGATTTCGGCCGAAGACTTCCTACGGCCAGGGCGGCTAGCGGCGCTGGGCGTCTCGTCCTGCAAGCCGCTCCTGGAGGCGGCCGCCGAGCTGGGCGGCTTTCCGGGCTTCTTCGAAAACATCGTCCAGATCGTCGTCCTGCTTCTGGTGGCGCTCTTCGTGATCGTCGCCTTCTTCATCATCGCCGTGCAGATCTTCGTGGTGCTGATCGAGTTCAAGCTCGTCACCCTGGCCGGCTTCGTTCTCGTTCCCTTCGGCCTCTTCGGACGCACCGCCTTCCTCGCCGAAAAGGTGCTCGGCAACGTCATCGCCAGCGGCGTCAAGGTCATGGTGCTGGCCATCGTCGTCGGCATCGGCTCCTCGCTCTTTTCGGAGTTCACGAACGCCGCCGGCGGCCAGCCGACCCTGGAAGAGGTCCTGGCCATGGCCCTGGCGGCCTTGACCCTGCTGGGCCTGTCGATCTTCGGACCGGGCGTCGCCTCGGGCCTGGTGTCGGGCGCGCCGCAACTTGGCGCCGGCGCGGCTGTCGGAACCGGCCTAGTCGTTGGCGGCATGGCCATGGCCGGCGCGGCCGCCGCCCAGATGGCCGCCAGCGGTGTCGCAAGCTCTGGAGCCGGCGCGGCGGCGGCAGCCGCGAGCGGCGGGCGACCGCCCCCGACCGGCTCCGCGCCCTCGGGGGGCGGGTCTCCCAATTCACCGCCTGGGGGCGGCGGCGCAGGCGCTGCCTCAACGGACGCCGCCTCGTCATCGCCCACCGGCGGCCCCAATGGCGGCAGTGCTGGCGGTGGCTCTGGCGGCCAGGGCGGCGGCGCGCGCCAAGCCCCGCCGAGTTCGCCCGGCCAACCCGACGACGGCTCCGAGCAACCCGCCTGGGCTCGGGATCTCGAGCATCGCCAGACCATGACCCATGGCGCGGCCATGGCCGTCCACGCCGCCGGCAGCGGCGACGACCACAGCGCCGGCGCGGCGCCCAGCCTTTCGGAGGATAGAACATGAGCCCCCTCAAGGGACCGGCCCGCTATGGCGCGACACCGACGCCGGAGACGGCCTATCAGCGCGCCGGCCAGGCGTGGGATCAACGGCTCGGCGCGGCCCGTGTCCAGGCGTTCAACTGGCGCCTGATGGCGCTCGGGTTGCTGGCGCTGAGCGGCGGCTTGTCGGCTGGCCTTGTCACGCTGTCGCTTCGGGGCGGCGTCACGCCCTGGGTCGTCCAGATCGACAAGCTGGGCGAGCCGCGCGTCGTCGCGCCCGCCGTGCAGGGCGCGCGTCCGACCGATGCGATGATCGCCTGGACCTTGGCGCGCTTCGTCACCGACGTGCGCACCGTCTCGACCGATCCGGTCCTGATGCGCCAGGCTTGGCTTCGCGCCTACGACTTCACGTCGACCGAAGGGGCCGCGGCGCTCTCCGATCACGCGCGGCGCGCAGACCCGTTCAGCCAGGTTGGCAAGACGCAGACGACGGTCACCGTGACCAGCGTGGTTCGCGCCTCGCCTGACAGTTTTCGCCTGGCCTGGACCGAGCAGCGCTTCGCCGACGGCCAACTGGTCGCCACCGACCGTTGGACCGCGATCCTGACCATCACCATCAAGCCGCCGCGCACCGCCGAAGGCCTTCGCGCCAATCCGCTGGGCGTCTTCGTCACTGCCCTGTCCTGGTCCAAGGAGTTCGGGGCATGACCCGCCTGGCGCCAATCGCGGGCTGGGCCTGCGTTCTCCTGTCTTCCCCCGCGTGGGCCGAGCCCGTCGAGAGCGACGCGCGCCTGGCCGCGCCGGCGGGCATGACCCGGTTCGCCTGGCGGGAAGGCCTCGTCTATCCGGTGATCGCCACGCCAGGCCGCATCACCGACATCGTCCTGGAACCGGGCGAGGCCTTGGTCGGATCGAATGCGATCGCGGCGGGCGACACCGCGCGCTGGGTGATCGGCGACACGACCAGCGGGGTCGGGTCTGAGCGTCGTGTCCATGTGCTGATCAAGCCGACCGCGACGGGCCTGGCCACCAACCTGCTGATCAACACCGACCGACGCACCTACCATCTGGAGCTTCGCGGCTCTGCACGGACGTGGCAGGCCGAGGTCTCGTGGCGCTATCCGGCGGCGGAGCCGGTCTTGATCGCGGCGCCGCCCGCGCGGCCGGCGCTCGACCTCTCGCGCGTGAACCGGAGCTACCGCATCGAGGGCGATCACCCGGTCTGGCGGCCTATCGCGGTCTTCGACGATGGCCAGCGCGCCTATGTCGAGTTCGGGCCCGGCGTCGCGCTGGACGACCTGCCGCCGCTCTATCGGGTCGGCGGCGACGGCAAGACCAGCGAACTGGTCAACTATCGCATCGAGGGGCGGCGCATCGTCCTGGATCGACTGTTCGACCGCGTGGAGTTGAGGCTCGGGATCAAACGACAAGCCCTTCGCGTGCGCATCGTTCGGCAGGCTGGTGCGACGGAGGGCTTGCGATGAGCAACGAGCGCTCCGAGGCCGAAGAGGCCATCGCCAAGACCCTCCGCCTGCGCGCAACGCCCGTCCCGGTGGCCCGCATCTCACGCCGGGCCCTGATCATCACCACCGCGATCGTTTCGATTGGCCTGTTCGGCGCGGTGAGCTGGTCGATGCTCCAACATCGGCGCGCAGCGCCGCCTGCGGCCGATACACCGGCGATCGCAACGCCTTCGGAGCGGGTAACCGCCTTGCCCAAGGGCTATATCGGTCCCGCCGGGGTCCCGGCCTTGGGACCGCCACTGCCGGGAGACCTCGGCCGTCCGATCCTAGCGGCCCAGCGCGCCGGAACCGTGGAGGGGGCAGGGCAAAGCTCGGTCGTCTCGGCCTCGTCAGTGCCGCCCGCTACCCCGCCGCCAGTTGATCCAGAGCGGGAGGCCAGGGCGGCGGTCCGCCGTGCGGCAGGTCAGAGCGCGCTCTTCGTAAGCGAGCGCGCCGAGCGGGGACCCGGCCAGGCGACAGCGTCGTCCGATGGGACGGCCCAGCCGCCCCAGGATCCGCGCACGACCAGTCCCGAACGTCTTCAGGCTCCGGCCTCTGCCTATGTGCTGCAGGCTGGCGCGGTGATCCCCGCGGCCTTGGTCACCGGGCTTCGATCCGACGCGCCTGGCGCCGCGATCGCGCAGGTCACCCAGGATGTCTATGACAGCCTCGGCGGCGGCTATCTGCTGATCCCGGCGGGCGCGCGTCTGGTCGGCGAGTACGAGGCCGAGGTCAAGGCAGGACAGAGCCGCCTGCGGGTGGGCTGGACGCGCCTGATCCTGCCGTCGGGACGCTCGATCGTGCTGGACAAGCTCCCGGCCGCCGATGCGCAAGGCATGGCCGGCCTTCAAGACGGCGTCGATCGCCACGGCGGGCGGATCCTGGCGGCGGCGGCTTTGAGCACCTTGCTGGCGATCGGCGCTGAAAGCGGATCGTCCAGCGACGAGTCCGACCTTGCCCGTGCTGTCCGAAGAGGAAGCGCGGATGCGGTAACCGACGTTGGCCGCCAGGTTGTTGGTCGCAGTCTCGATCGCGCACCCACCCTGACCATCCGGCCCGGTGCGCCTCTGCGCGTCCTGCTGACCAGGGATCTCGTGCTGGAGCCTTACAGCTCGGGAGCAGGCCGATGAGCAAGCTGAAGTTGCGCCCCCTTGAGGACGAGGCACCGGTCAAGATGACCCTAGATGTGCCGCCGGCGACCTATCGCAACCTGGTGGCTTACGCTCAGGCGCACGCCACCCAGACCGGCGGCAAGGTCGCTGAGCCCGTGCGGCTGGTCGTGCCGATGCTGGATCAGTTCATGGCCAGCGACCGGGCGTTTGTGAGGGGACGCAAGCCTCGGGAGGACTAACGAGGACTTCCATTCTGCAGATCGTCGTCGGGCCGACCCTAAGGCCGCGACGTCGGCGCTAGTGCGAGGCAAGGGTGGCCTTCGGCGTCGTTTGCTGTTAAGGATAAGGCATGGCGTACCCCGCCATGCCGTCCACAGTGGCGAAGCCTTCCGGGCAGGGGCCGACGACTAGAATGACCCTCTCACCCTTTCTGAGGTGCTGGCGGGCGTAGTGGACGCGTCATGAAACAGCACCGAGATTGGGTTTGTCATGACATTCGTTTTCCAGAATCGCGAGCGTGCGAAGAAGGCTGCGCAGCGCATTGCCAAGGCGCTTCCGGACGTCAAGCTGTCTGCCGTGCAGGAGGGCCTGGCCAGGGCCCTCGGCTACCAAGACTGGTTCGCGTTCGAGCAGAGTCCACCGGATCGATCGCCGAGCATCTTGGACCAGGATCTATCCGATCCCGAGTTCCTTGCGCGCGCAGATCACCAGATCGGCGCTCTCGCCAGCTACCTCGATATTCCCGATAGTGACGCGCAATACGCGCTATCTGCGGCGCGGCTCACTGGCGACCGAAACTGGTCACGTGAAGATCACATGATGCTGCGGCTTTCGGCTTGGCGGCGCGGCCCTTTGCTGGCGGCCAAGCCCAGGGGGCGAGGTGACCTCGTTCGCATCAAAGCGTCGGGGCGGCCTCGGGAATACGGCTACGTCCTGAGCCACGGTGAACGTGGCGCCAAGGTGCTGCTCGAGGACAGTATCCTCACCTGCGCAACCTTCGAGGTCGTTCGCCCCAAGGTTCGGCCCGCCGACTTCATCCCATCGCGCTATTGGCGGCCCTACGGTTACTGGACGCTAGAAGACGGCTCCAAGGTTCTGTTCAGCCGTGACTATTATCCACTCTGGCGCGTGGGTGGCGATAGGGTCGAGCGTCTGGGGCCGTGGCTATGGATCGGTCCGCGCAAAGGGCAGACCTACTTCTTCGATTTGTCCGGTGAGCCCAACTGGCTCCACCGAGGTGCAAGGTCGCTCTCAGAGGCCTTCCTGGAGGATCACGGTGTGCGCGGCTTGCCCATCCTGGCCGATGCGGTTCTGCAGTACTTCAACGAAGGCGTCGATAGGCCAGAGGAAGCTGTCAGGGCCGAGCACAAGCGTCGTGGTTCGCCGACCGATGCGCCCGCCTACGCGCGCCTCAACGCCATGCTCGCCTAAAGAACCCTCGCAAGATCGACCGGCGCGCCGGTCGATCTTGCGACTTCGGTAGCCATCGGCGTCTAGGCGCAGCTGGGGCAAGTCCGAACTTCGGTGCGACACGGCGCGTTGCCGTTGTAGGGATCCTTCAAGATGGCCGGGTGGTAGTGAGCGACGATCATCTCGGCCGGCACGGGTACACGCAGGTCGATGCCGAAGTCGATCTTCGGAATGAAGGTTGGCGCGTTGACCACAACACGAACCCACTCCTGAAGCAGCTTTTCGGCCAGTTCGTCCCTCAGGCCAGGCGATATCCAAGAGACCGGCAGATCGACCTCGATCATGGTCGGAATGCCGCGTCTTCGGAGTGTGTCGAAGGCGGAAGGACCAAGCGCACACGTCATCCACTCGCTGCCGTACAGCATGTAGTGGCCGATGTGGTCGAGTTGCACTTGGTCGTCGGCGCAGAGGAAGAGTTGGTCGGTATCGCGCTCTCGGGCATCGAAGGCCGCAAGGCGGCTCTCCAGCGACTTCTGCATCCAGGCGAGCTCCGCTGTCTCGGCGACGATGCGGCGGGCCTCGTCTTCGAGCACGGCGGGGTCGTTCAAGCGGATTCCCTCGCGATGAAATACCCCGGCGTCAGCGACGCGGCAGCCGTGGAAGGCGCGAAGCACTGCTCGGTTGATCACGGTGCTCAGCTGGTCGAGCACTACCTCAAGATCCTCTTTGAGATAGGGCGCGAGGATCTCGTCCAACCAATCGGTATCGTCCCAGCAAAGATCCTGTTCTGGGAGGGCCGACAAAGTTGCATAGCCGCCGTCGACAAAGTGCGGCTGGAGCCACTGCGTCAGCGTCGGATGCCAAGTCGTGCGATCCTTCCAATGCAGGAGTCGATCTCTCCACGGACAGGGCGAGGTGCGTTTGTGGGTAGCGGGCGAATCCGAGGTCATGTCGCCAGCCTAGACAAACGAGGGATCAAGCTTAAGGGCGCGCGGGGGCAGCGGTATCTGGCGGGCTATTGCGACCATTCTCTCCGGCGTCCTTCTGGCCAGGCACAACGGCGCGCATGAGGGACGTCATCGGATGGAACCCATCGATCTCCATCGTCAGCACGCCGTCTTCGCGGGCGATGACACATGTCGCGGGCAGGAAATCCGCAGGCAGCGGTACAGTCGCATTCGGATTCAAAAACAGGGTGACGCCCTGCCACCAGGTTTCCTCCGGCGCGCCGGGATCGCTCACGTCGAACTCGTATTCCCTCGGCTGCGGGTGATCGCCTTCCTCGGGCAGGAGGCACGTGCCCAAGCGCTTCGCAAAGATCGCTGTTCCAAACAGCGACGCCGAAGACAGTCGCCAGAACTTGGATACCGCAAAGCCATTGCAATAGGCGATCGCACTGATCGCGGCAGCGTCTGGGCGGGCGAAGAAACCCGCAGACCCTTTCGTGTCGCCAAATAGCATTGGGACGAGCGCGTCCGCCACGTAGAGGCTGGACCCTGCCTCGAAAGCCGGCTGAGTCATCAGCACAAGCGGTTTTCCCGCCATATGCGTCAGGGCGTCATAGCCGTGTCTCGCCTTTTTGATCAGGGCCGCGCGCATTCGGCGCGGGAAGAGGACGCTGCTGCGCTCCTGCATATCTGCGGGAGATCCGTCCTCCATGCGCAAGATGCTGATGTCGGCTTCGTTCCCGTCAGTGGGATTGGCGGTCATCGCTTCCACGGCGATCTCCAGACCTGCCTTGGAAGCCATGAAGTCTGGAGCGTCAAACGGTCGGCTTGGCGCTAGGCCGGCCGCTTCCAGATAAAGAAAGCACGCAATCTCGAATAGGCGGGCATGGAAGCCATAGCCCTGAAATTGCGAGACAAAGTGCCCGTTCGGGTCGCCCATCCGCGCGAAGGCGTCGCTGATCATCTCGCGCACCAAGGCGTGATGGTCCGACCTCAGCAATGCCGCGAAATTGGGGTGCAGCTTTGTGGGCGGCACGCATGGCGCAAAGAGATCGATACGCTGGGTCATGGTGTTCGCCCTTTGCGGTGACGGACTAGTGTTCGTCGGCCCCCAGCGACTCGATCCGCTCTGGTATCTGCAGGAGCTTCAGGGAGGGGCGCGGTGATAGCCTCCCGGATCGTCGGGAAGGTCTCAGCGGAGCTGAGCGCGACACCGTTAGAGACGGTGACGGTCGCCAGGAAGCTGTTGGCCTTCAGTGTGGCGGACAAGGTCACTTCGCTCATCGAGGGCTCATTGATGGGCTAGCGCGGCCGCCTATTGTGGCAAGTAGAATAGTGGCAAATTTTGAACCTGGACTGTCATCGCAGATATAGGCGAAACCGGCTGTGCTTTCCTCGATTCTCTTCGATACTCGGCTCACGGCTGCGGCTGCCGCGCTGATCGGAGCCTTGATTGGCGTGACGGGCACGTTGCTTGTCACTATCGTCAACGGCCTGTTCGCCCGCGACCGCCACCGGCATGAAAAAGTCTGGGAGCGTCGGCAGGAGGCCTGCAGCGAAATCATCGGAGCGCTTAGGGCCGCAAAACCCCTAGCGGAACGTATCTACGATGGGTTCGACGAGGACGTGCACGGCTACTATGCCAGCGATGCGCTCAAAACCGATCACGATCGATACTGGGTGCAGGTCGTAAAGGCGGATGAGGCCTTCAAGGCCAACTACCTGATCCTGCCAGCGCACTTTCGTGATCGCTACGAGCGCCTTCTTACCGCGCGACGTGCTTGGGACTACGACGCTGGGCCAGATGTCTATCTTGGCCCGATGGGGGAGGTCATATCCGCGACGCGTGATCTGATGGACCTTGCGCTTTCCTCTCTAGGGATCGTGCCCTGGAGCCATCGGCTCGCCATCTCGCTACGCCTGACGGGCGACAAACTCGGTCGGGCCTTCAGAGCGGTGGCGATGTGGCTACGGCGACGCTGGAAGCGCCTCTGGCGCAGGCGCGATCGAGACAGCCTCGATCCGTGATTCAAATCTAACACAGTTCTAGTCCTGCTGGGCCAACGGCTCATGCGCCGCAGATCGGGCGCTCCACTATTTTAGCTTGGGGCTCCGCCCCCGGCGCGCTTCGGATCGGCTTCCGCCCAGCTTCGGCCGGCCTATGGCCGTCCTGCAGCCGGGTCCCCGCGAAGCCGTCCCTCCGCTTGCACCCCCGGTCTCGCCGACGGGCAAGGGTTCGATGTCGAACCCCTGCCTTGAAGGATGAGGATCATGGGAAAAGCCGCTGATGATCTTGAGCCCCGTATCTATGTCGCGTGCCTGGCCGCCTACAATGGCGGCCGATTGCACGGCGCCTGGATCGATGTCGAGGACGACATCGAAGCGGTGTGGGTGGCGATCCGGGCGATGCTGGCGGCCTCGCCCGAGCCGATGGCCGAGGAGTTTGCGATCCATGACTATGAGGGCTTCGGCGGCGTAGAGATCGCCGAATATGCCAACATCGCCAGGGTCGTCGAAATCGCCGCCTTCCTGCGCGCGCGGGGTACGCTCGGCGCCCTGGTGCTGGCCGAGGTCGGAGGCGATCTCGATGCGGCCGCCGCAGCGCTCGACGACCAGTATCACGGGGTCTTCGCCAGTCTGGCCGATTGCTTTCAAGAGATGACCGAGGAGACCACGGCCATTCCGGAGACCCTGCGGCTCTACATCGACTATGAGGCCATGGCGCGCGACGCGCGGCTAAACGGCGAGTTGTTCACGGTCGAGACCGCCGCCGACCAAGTGCATGTTTTCTGGACGCGCTAGGTGCGCGGCAGAACCTGGACGAGGGCGAAGACCAAGCCCGCCGCCAGCAGGACCAAGGCGGCAAGGCCGGCCCAGCCGGCGGGGGTCAGCAGGCGGGCGGTTGGTCGGGAGCGAGCGGGCATGAGGCCATGGTACGGCGCCGCTCATGGCGGCGCTAGCTCGCGTTGAGGCCCGCCCACCAATCGGCATAGACGGTATTCTTGGCCATGTGCCGGTTGAGGTCTGGCGCTCCATCGTTCCACCACACCGGGCCGCGCTCGCCCAGCCCGACCTTGGCGGCGTCGACTTGAGCGCGAGCCTTGGCCAATTGATCTGGGTCCTCGGCCGCCAGCGCCGCCCTGACCGCGCGACGCGCATTCATCAGCGCGTTCACCAAGGTCTGGCGGTGCTCGGCCGAGAGGTGTGGATTGCTTCGTCGCCAGAGCCGCCCGCGCACGACGATGTAGCGGCCATCCGGCGTAATGGGCGCGGGGGGCTTCATCGGAGGAGCTCGATCCAGGCGGGCGCGTGGTCGCTCGCGCCGTCGAGCCCGCGCACCCATCGATCGACACCGGCGTCTTCGAGTTCGTCGGCGAGATCGGGCGACAGAAGCAGATGGTCGATGCGCAGGCCTTTGTCCTTGGGCCAGCGCTCCCGCAGATAGGACCAGTAGGTCCAGGGCGCGGCGTTCGGATGCACGGCGCGCAGGGCGTCGGTCCAGCCCTGATCGAGCAGGCGCTGGAAGGCAGCGCGGCTCTCGGGACGGAGCAGGGCGTCGCCGCCATAGGAGTGATTGGGATAGATGTCAGCTTCGGTCGGCACGACGTTGTAGTCGCCGGCCAGCACCACCGGCGCCCCGGAGTTCAGAAGGCTTTGGGCGTGGGATAGCAGGGCCTCGAACCAGGCGAGTTTGTAATCGAATTTAGGGCCGGGAACCGGATTGCCGTTCGGCAGGTAGAGGCAGCCGATCAGCACGCCTTCTACCGCCGCCTCGATGTAGCGGCTCTGGGATGGATCAGGATCGCCGGGCAGGGCGGTGCGCGTCAGGACCGGGGTCATCCCGCGCGCCAGGATCGCCACGCCGTTCCAGGTGCGCTGGCCCTTCCAGACCGCGCCGTAGCCCATCTGCTCAATGGCCTCGGCTGGAAACCGGCCCTGTTCGGCCTTGAGCTCCTGGAGACAGACGACGTCGGGCTGGGCGTCGTCCAGCCATTCGATCAGCGGGTCGAACCGGCTGAGGACGTTGTTGATGTTCAAGGTGGCGATGCGCACGCCAGGACAACCGTCACCGCCGGGACGTCGTTCCAAAGGCTAGGTGCGGAACAGTTTGGCTGGCCTGCGGATTCGTCTTTCGAAAGGGAGACTTACCGCCATGTCCAAACGTGAACTGATCGAGCCCACGCCCGGTGACAAGCGCTATGTGCGTCGCGACGACAAGGGCCACTTCTCCGAGGTGGTCGATGTCGGCAAATCGTCGGCCGCCGACCAGCGCCGCCACTCCAGCCATGACGCGGGACGCGGCCAGGGCGACAAGGGCGATCGCCAGAAGGCCTAGCCAGCCTTGCGGCGGGCCGGCGCCTTGGCGGGCGCCGGCGCCGTCGTCGCCTTCGATCGACCGCTGGCCTTGGCCGCCGCCTTGGGCGGCTTGGCCTTGGCGCCGGGCGCGCCGCCAAGGCTGGCCCGCAGCGCCGCCATCAGGTCCACGACATTGGTGTCGTCCGGCTCGGCGACCTTGGCCACCTTGTGGCCCTTGCGCTTGTCGGCGATCAGCGCCTTGAGCGCCTCCTCGTAGCGATCGGTAAACTGACTGGGGTCGAACGGGCCTTCCTGCTGCTGGATGATCTTTTCGGCGATTGAGATCATCGCCGCGTCCGGCGCCTTGTCGCTGATTGCCCCGAAAATTTCATCCTCGGCCCGGACCTCCGCATCGGTGCGCAGGGTATAGGCCAGGATGCCCTTGCCGCGCGGCTCCAGGGCTAGCAAGCGCTCGCGGGTCGACATGACCACCCGGCCCAAGGCGATCTGGCCTGAGCGCGCCATGGCCTCGCGGATGACGCTGAAGGCTTCCTGGGCCAGCTTGCCGTCGGGCGCGAGGTAATAGGGATTGTCCCAGTAGATGCGATCGATGTCGGCCTCGGGCACGAACCGCTCGATGTCGATGGTCTTGGTGCTCTCCAGTTTGACCGAGGCGATCTCATCATTGGTCAGCAGCACGTACTGGCCCTTCTCGAACTCGTAGCCCTTCACCAGTTTAGCGCGCTCGATCGGCCCGGTGTCGGGGTCGGTGGTGACCATCTTGATCCGGTTGTTGGTCTCCGGATTGATCAGGTTGAAATGGACCTCGCCGCCGGAGTTGGTCGCGGTGTAGAGCGCCACCGGACAGGTGACGAGCGAGAGGCGAAGGTGTCCCTGCCAAGTAGGGCGATAGCCGGCCATGGTCCTGTTTCCGTGAGGGCCGGCAGGATCGCCGGTCCGTGAAGACTCGACTCAACGGGGCTGGCGGTGATTCGTTCTGGCCGGCCTCTACTGGCAGGGCGCGGCCTCGCCGCTGTCCAGATCGATCCGGAAGCAGTGCTCCACGCCGCTCTCGGTCTCCCGCACGATCAGAGAGACCTCGTTGTCGGCGTCGACTGGCGGATGCCAGAGCTCGACAAAGGCCACCGCCGCGTCCTCGAAGCTGACGGCGTCGACCGCGTGCCCGTGGCTGGCGTCTTCGCCGCGCGCATGGACGCGATAGGTCTGGGTGTCGGGCATGGGAAATCTCCTGGCGCCAAGACAACGCTTCGCATGGCGAAAGGATTCTGCCGCATTGGCCGGTGTGAAACTTGGCCGGCCCGTCTGGCGCTAGAATACCGTCCGCCGCTTGAGTTTGGCGGGCGGGAAAGCCGGTCCGTCGTGTTCGCCCTCTAGCGCCCGCGGGCCGGCCAACCTCTCGAAAATTCACGGGGCGTTCCCATATCTGGGGCATGCACACGCGATCCACGGCGAAGGCCGCGCTCCTGCCGTTCGCCGAGGACCTGACGGTCGAAACGAGCGCGGAGATCCTCGATCTGGAGGGCGTCGCCGAGCGCCGCGAGCGCTTCCTGGCCCATGCCGCAGCCGCCAGCAAAGTCGTCACCTACGAGTTCGCCATTCCCGCCGAAGCCAAGGTCTCGGGTATTGGTCCGGATGGGGAGGTTCGCGACGCGCGCCCCCAGCTTGAACTGATAATCGCTCTGACCGGCGGCGCGCTGGCTAAGTTCCCGGGCGGCTTGACCGCACGCGTTCCAGTCGCGGCCGCCGCGCGCTTCGAAGACCTGGCCAAGGCCTTGATCGAGACGTTCCTCGTCAGCTGGCGCGTCTAGCGCCGCACGGTCCGAAACGTCACCGAATAGCGCAGGGCCTCGAGCGCGGGGATGCTGTGCTGCCAGTCGCTACGCGCCGGACCGGCCATCAGATAGGCCGAGCGTGGCGAGGCGATGATCGACGCGCGATCCCAGCGGTCGCCGGCCTTGCGCCTCAGGCGGAAATGACAGGGCGACAAGAGTGAAACCCCCGCGATCGCCACGGCCGGCGGCCGGTCGCGATGCCAGCCGATCCCCGCGCCCGGCGAATACTCGGTGACCAGGGCATGGCGGAAGCTGTCGCGCGCTAGGCCCGTGAAGGCCGCCACCTTGTCCAGCAACGGCAGGAGCAGGTCGGGGATGGGCTCGCCGGTTTCCACCATCCGGCCGCTCTCGTCCTGCCGCCAGCCAAAGCCGGCGATGCGGCGATTTCCGAAATAGCCCAGATGCTCATAGGCCTTGAACGGCAGGTCCTGGAAGCTAGCGACGAGCTCGCGTTCCTCGGCCGCGTCAATCAGCTCGGCCTTATAGCGAAAGCCTTCCGGCAAGGGCGTCTTGGGCGCGAGAGGAAGGTCGAAGAGCAAGGGTTGGGTGTCGATCATCGCGCGCCTCAACAGAAATTGCGGCTGCGGCGGGCCCAGGAAAGATCGCCGGCGTCGGCGCCGCGATCCTGCAGGTGCGACAGGACCGCGCCGAGGTCATGGAGCTTGTAGGCGACCAGGTGGACGACATCGCCTTCGCGCTGGATGTAGCCCTCGACGCCGAGCAGATGGGCCGAAAGGGCCACTCGGCGCTGCTTTTCGTAGAGCGTCTTCCAGATCACGAGGTTGGAAACGCCACTCTCATCCTCGAGGGTCATGAACATCACGCCCTTGGCGGTGCCCGGCATCTGGCGCACCAGCACCAGGCCTGCCGTCTTGATGAACTGGCGATCGCGACCGCTGGCGGCGGCCTGGCAGGGGCGGTAGCCCTGGGCGGCAAGTTCTTCGCGTAGCAGCGCCAAGGGATGGCGGCGTAAGCTCAGGCCCACGTGGCCATAGTCCTCGACGATCTCGCGCCCCTCGGTCATGGCCTTCAGCGCCGGGGCTGGCTCATTCAGCTCCGGCGCCTTGGCCTGATCAAACAGGGGCAGGGCGACATCACGCAGGCCTTTGATCTTCCAACCCGCTTCGCGTCGGGCAAGGCCAAGGCTTGGCCGAAAAGCGTCGGCTTCGGCCAGGCGCGAGAGGGCGCCAGGGCCGATCTGCGCGCGACGCCAGACCTCGTCGATCGATCCATAGGGCTCTTCCGCGCGGGCCATAACGAGGCGTGCGGCGTCGAGTTCGGACAGCTTGCGCACCATCCGCAGACCCAGACGCACGGCCAGCGACCCGTCCGAGGTCTCCTCCAGGATGCAGTCCCAGCGCGAGGCATTGATGCAGATCGGTCGCACTTCGACGCCGTGCTCGATAGCGTCCCTGACGATCTGGGCCGGTTGGTAAAAGCCCATCGGCTGGCTGTTGAGAAGGGCCGCGCAGAAGACATCGGGGTGGTGGCATTTGAGCCAGGACGAGGCGTAGGCCAGGAGCGCAAAACTAGCGGCATGGCTTTCGGGAAAGCCGTAGGACCCGAAGCCCTCCAGCTGGGTGAAGGTCTGTTCGGCAAATTCCAGCGGATAGCCGCGCTCGACCATGCCGCCGACCAGCTTGTCCTTGAAGTGGCTGACCCCGCCGGTGAACTTGAAGGTGGCCATCGCCCGGCGCAGCTGGTCGGCCTCGCCGGGCGTGAAGCCGGCGCACTCGATGGCCACCCGCATAGCCTGCTCCTGGAAGAGCGGCACGCCCAAGGTCTTGCCCAGCACCTTTTCCAGCTCGGGCTTGGGGAAGGTCACAGGCTCCTTGCCTTCGCGGCGGCGCAGATAGGGATGGACCATGTCGCCCTGGATCGGGCCGGGACGCACGATCGCCACCTCGATGACCAGGTCGTAGAACGAGCGGGGCTTGAGGCGTGGCAGCATGGCCATCTGCGCGCGGCTCTCGATCTGGAAAACGCCCAGGGTGTCGGCCCTGCGGATCATCGCGTAGGTGCGCGGATCCTCGGGCGGAATGGTCGCAAGATCGAGCGCGATCCCCTTGGCGTCCTTGAGTAGGTCCAGGCCGCGCTTGAGGCAGGTCATCATCCCCAGGCCCAGCACATCGACCTTCATGAACTTCAGCTCGTCGATGTCGTCCTTGTCCCACTCGATGATCTGGCGATCCTTCATTCGCGCCGGCTCGATCGGGACGAGCTCGTCCAGGCGGTCATGGGTCAGGACGAAGCCGCCAGGGTGCTGGCCAAAATGGCGCGGGGTGTTGAGCAGCACCTGGGCCAGCTCCAGGGTCAGGCGGAGGCGCCGGTCGGAAAGATCGAGGCCCATGTCGCGGGCGTGCTTTTCTTCGATGTCCTCGCGGGAAAAGCTCCAGATCTGGCTGGAGAGCCCCTTGGTCATGTCCTCGGGCAGGCCCAGGACCTTGCCGACGTCACGCACCGCGCCGCGCGGCCGAAAGCGCTGGACGACCGCGACGATCGCCGAGCGATGGCGGCCATAGGTTTCGAAGATCCATTGCATCACCGTCTCGCGTCGGGCGTGCTCGAAATCGACATCGATGTCCGGCGGCTCGTCGCGCTCGGCGCTGACGAAGCGCTCGAACAGCAGGTCGTTGCGCTCGGGGTCGATGCTGGTGATGCCCAGCACGTAGCAGACCGCCGAATTGGCGGCCGAGCCGCGGCCCTGGCAGAGGATGTCCTGGCTCTTGGAATAGCGGACGATCGAATTGACGGTCAGGAAGTAGGGCGCATAGCCCAGCTGCCCGATAAGCTGCAGCTCATGCTGAAGGATCCGGCGGACCTCCGGCGTCAGGCCGTCGGGAAAACGGTGGGCCGCGCCTTCCCACGTCAGGCGCTCCAGAGTCTGCTGGGCGGTCTCACCGTCGGCGACCACTTCACGCGGATACTGGTAGCTGAGCTCGGACAGCGAGAACCGGCAGCGCTGCGCGATCGCTACCGACGCGGCGACGGCGGCGCGGTGGCGTGGGAAGAGGCGCAGGATTTCGGCCGGGGTTTTCAGGTAGCGGTCGGCGTGCCGGTCGCGCTTGAAGCCGACGTCGTCGATCGTGGTCCCTTCGCGGATGCAGGTGACGACGTCCTGCAGCAGTCGCCGTTCCTTCTCATGGAACAGCACCCGGTTGGTGACCACCGGGGTGACGCCGGCCGCCAGGGCCATCTGTTCAAGCTCATAGAGCCGCAGCGCGTCGCCAGGACGCCGGCGCAAGGTCAGGGCGACATGGGCGTCCGGGCCGAAAATGTACGCGAGCTTGTGGAGCTGCTGGGCGGTGGTCTCGTCGGCGTCCTCGGGCACGAGGATCGCGATCAGCCCCTCGGCGTGGGCGGCGAGATCGGTGAGATCAAGGTCGCAGCCGCCCTTGCCTGCGCGGGTCTTCCCCAAGGACAGCATCCGCGAAAGGCGGCTGTAGGCGGGGCGGTCTGTGGGCAAGACCACGATCGTCATGCGGTCGCGCAGGACCAACTCGCAGCCGACGATCAGCCGAACCCCGGTTTCCTTGGCGGCGATGTGGGCGCGCACCAGGCCAGCCAGGCTGTTGCGATCGCAAATGGCCAGCGCCCGGTAGCCTAGCCGAGCGGCCTCGTCGAACAGCTCGCCCGGGGACGACGCCCCGCGTAGCAGCGAAAAGTGCGAGGCGCATTGGAGCTCGACATATTCGCCAAGATCTTCAGGTGCTTGTCCGGGTGAGTTCATCCGAACACCCCGGCCATGAACCAGCGCTGGCTGCCGGTGGCGGCGTCCTCGCCGTCGCCGTCGCGATAGATCCAGTAGCGCTCGCCGCCGTCGTCCTCGACCTGGAAGTAGTCTCTGGAGCGGGCCAGCTCGGCGTCCGCCTTCCACCACTCGCCGAACACCCGCTCGGGGCCGTCGGCGCGGCGGACCCGCCGACGCACGCCGCGCCAGGTGAACGACGCCGGCGGTTGGTCGGGGAGTAGGGCCACCGTCTCGATCGGCTCGGGACGGGGAAAGAACCGGGTCGGCCGAGGCCAGTCGACGGGCCAGGAGAAGGCGGCCGGCGTCTCGCCGGCGGGCGCCTTGCGCACGCTTCGTTCAGGCAAGTCGCTCTCGGTGCTGGCCAGGCGGTAGACCGCCTCCGCGCCGAGGCGCACCCGCAGCGTGTCGATCAAGCCCGACAGATCGGCGGTGCGTTTGCCGCCCAGCACATCGTCTTGGCTGTAGGCCAGCGGCTCAGCGTTAGACGCGGCCAGGACCATCTTGTCGACGCCGAAGCCCGGATCGACCTTCTCCAGCTTTTCGCAAAGCAACTTGGCCAGCCGACGAGCGTCGCGTGCCGGGGCGGAGAGGCCGATGCGGGCGCTCTCGACGCGGTTGTCGACCCGGTAGAACCAGGCATCGATCGTCTTGGCCCCGAGCGTTAGAGCTTCAAGCGTGGCGCAGAGTTCGACGGTCAGCTCGGTCAAGTAGCGGGCCATGGTCTCGGGCGCACCGATCGGTTCGGCGAAGATCTTGGCCGCGCGTGGGGTCTCGGGCGCGAAGACCGGCTCGATCGGCTCGCGCTCACGGGCATGGGCCTGGTCGAGCCGGCGGATCGGCTCCATCCCGAAGCGATGGGCCAACGGACCCTTGGCCGTGGCCTCCAACTCGCCAATGGTGTCGAAGCCCGGCTTAGCCAGGGCCTGGACGGTCTCCGGCTGCAGGCGCAGCGCTGCGACCGGCAGGTCCTTGAGCTGCACGCCCAGGCCGCCGGGCGGCACGACGAACACCGAGCGCCGGGAATAACGGGCCAGCGCGTGGGCGCCGCCCCAGCTGTCGGCGATCGCGACCGTGGCGGCGTAGCCGGCCTTGGCGAGGCGCCGGCGCAGGTCGATCAGCATCTTCTCTTCCCCACCGAAGAGATGCGCGCAGCCTGTGGCGTCGATGACTAGGCCGTCGGGCGGATCAGCCGCCACTGTCGGCGAGTAGAGCCGCTGGGCCCAGAGCGCCAAGCGCTGGAGGGCGGCGTTGTCGCCCTCGACGTCGAGATCATGGAGCACGAGGCCGGGGACCAGGGCCGTGGCGTGGGCGACGGCCTGGCCAAACCGAAGGCCGGTCTTGGCGGCGGCAAGGTTCATGTGCGCGACCGCGCGCCGGCGACCGACCCGTCCGACCATAACGATCGGCGTGTCAGGCGATGGCGCGCTCTTGCCCTGCAAACGGGCCAGCCGGTCGGTGGGCCAGCGGGGCAGGAAGACGGAGATGACCCTTTGCGTCACAGGCTTCTAGCTCGATGTCGAAGGCGTCGCCGGCCTTGCAGCGGAGGAGTTCGAGAAACCAGCGGGGACGACCCACGCCAGGAACGGAAGGCGGAAGTGGCGAGGAGGGCAGGGGCGAGACCCGCCACCGCGTCTCGGCCGCTGTCGGCTGGCCGAGGTCGGCCGCGTCGGCGATCCGTCGCCACCTTCGGACCGCGATGGCGATCTGGCCGCTCTTCTCGGCCGCCAGCTGCAGGCGCCGCGAGGCGGTCATCGAGAGCTTGCCGACCTCGCCGATCACCCCGGCCAAGCCCGGCCAGCGCAGACCTTCCTCCATGGCGGCCAGCACGCCGGCCTCGTCGCCGGCGTCGGCGAAGATCACCCGCTGTGGCGGCAGGCCGGCCTGGGCCAGGGAGGGGGCGAAGAGGTCCGCTTGCCGCCGGCACCAGAGAACCTCGCCCTGCGCTCGGGCCAGGATGCCGGCGGCGAACTTGGCCGCCGTCGCGCCGTAGAGCGCTTCCTCGGCGCCGCCAACCACTTCGTGCAGCGCCCCGAGCGCCAGGCCGCCGCCGGGCAGGCGCGCGTCCAAGGGTTGGACGCCGAACGGCAACACCGCGCGGGTGACGCGATCCTGGGCTTCCAGGGCGCGAACCTTGCGACGGAGCGCGTCGAGCGCGGCGGGGGATGAGGATGAGATCATGGCAAGAGAACGAATTCGTTCTAGCTTTGTTCTTGTTGCCGTTTCGGAGTCAACGGGGCCATCGGTGCGGCGCAGGCGCGCGCCCGGCCCAAGGTCCAATCGCCACAAGGGTTTGAGCGGAATCGAAATTTTTCGGGGACGACCGAAGCTGACGTAAGCGTGGCCAGAAGCGGCGCCGCCTGCGGTCGCCAAGCCTGGCCATGCGCGTTAGGGTCGTGGTCGGAGGTGGCTGATGGATGATGATGACGAGCCCCGACAGCGCCCAAGGTTTTACGAGTGGGAGGGCTGGGCAGTCTGTCTGGTCGGGGCGGTGATGCCGACGGTTGTGCTCACCAGCTTGGTTCAGATGATCGAGGGCAAGACCGAGCCGTGGTTCTTGCCTGGCCTCTTCATCGGCCTCTTCACGCTGGCCGTCCTGGCGATCCGCCCCTGGACGATGCGCTAGACGGAGGCTGGAGCGTCTTTGGATGGGGCTGCGAGCGCGGCGGCCGCCTCGCGTCGTACTTGGTCCTGGTGGGCCGCATCCAGGACGTCCCTGACCGCGGTGACATGCCAAACCCTGCCGAGGTCGGATTCCGGGTTGAGGCGGCCTGAATAGATGCCCAGGAATTCCCAGACAGACGCGCCGCTCATGACCGATGACAAAGCGCCGTCCGCTCGGCGCGTGCGGTAGGTTCCGGTGCGATAGGAGATCACCGCCGAACCCGATTGGCCTCTCCGCGCGCGACAGTCGACAAGGAACACCGGGTTGTCCGGCGTAATCAGCTCCAGCTCCTGAGCCAGAAAACCGGTCGCCCAAATTGGAAACCGGCCGAACGACGACTGTCCGAAGGGAAAACCGATGACGCTGACGGTGTCTGCGGGGCCGACGTAAATCCCCGCCCGATCCAGATCTAGGTCCATGTAGTACGCGTATTTGCTGACGTCGCCGCCCCAACTAAGGTTCAGCGCCACCAGATCGGCCGCTGCGCCGAGACGAGGGTGCTCGATCCAATACGGCGTGCCGTCGTCCCGAAACAACGGCAGGCGGATTTCAACCCATTCCCCGACATGGCCGGCCTTATGGAAATGGATGACGATGGCGTCCGGCTCGGCGCCCTGGCTGTGCAGGCACTGTCCAGAATCCTGGTCGCGCCCGGTGACGTTGTGCCGGTTGGTGATGAAAGCGCAGTGCGACTGCCGGTCGTTTGCCGCCAGGAAGCCGGTGCCGGACGCCAGCTTCAGCTCGCCCCGGAACATTTCGATGTAGAGCGACTTCATCGTCGGGATTGCGATTTGCGATCCGACTTGGTCCTCAGTCATGTCCAAGCGGTCTCTCCTGAGTGCTGGCTAGGACGGCTCGCCCTGGCTCAAGGCCTCGATCTGGCGCGCCGGGTCCGCCTCGATGGCGCGCCATAGCGCACCGGCAAGAAGGTCCTGGTAGGCGGCCAGGGCGGTGACGGCTGCGCTCCGCTCCAAGGCCATGATCAATACGGCGTGCGCGGCGATCAAGGGCAGGTCACGCGTTGCGGTGACATCCTGATGCACCGCAATCGCGGCGAGCGCCGCGCGGCGCGTCCAACCGTCCAGCGGCCCGGTCAGTTCAGCGACCAGCACGGGGCCCTCGACTTCGCGTCGCACGCAGAAACCAAGCGCCAGGACGCCGCGGCGAGATACGGCCCGCCAGTAGTCGATCGGTTCCAATTCGGGGTTCGGCGGCTGCGTCATTGGGAGGTTTATAGCGCCACGATGACGAACGCCTACGGTCCGAGGCTAGACGGGTAGGGTGGCCTGGGCCTCGATCGGGGCCGGAGCGAAGCTCGACACGGTCACGCCCAACAATCGCACGCCCGCGCGCAAAGGGTACACTGATCGCACCAGATCCTGGGCCACGCCTTTCAGGGTCGTCGCGTCAGCGATGACGTTGGGCAAAGAGCGCCGCCGCGTGGCCTGCTCGAAGTCGGCATACTTGATCTTCACCGTCGCTGTGCGCCCAAACGCCTGGGTCTTTTCGCACCAGCCGAACACCTTGTCGGCCAAGGCGGCGATCTCGGTCTCAATGAGATCGGGATCGGTGAGGTCGGTCTCGAAGGTCGTCTCCGAGCCTGAGGACTTGCGCTCGCGATCGGGATTGACCGGGCGCTCGTCGACACCGCGGGCGATCCCGTAGAACCATGCTCCGCTGTTGCGGAAGTGGTGAACAAGGAAGTCCAGGGTCTGATTGTAGAGGTCCTCGCCGGTCTCGATGTCCAGCGCCTTCATCTTGCGCTCGGTGACTTCGCCTACGCCGTAGAAACGGCCGATCGGCAAGGTAGCCACGAAGGCTTGGCCCCGGCCAGGCGCGACCAGGAACTGGCCGTTGGGCTTGTTCTGGTCGCTAGCCATCTTGGCCAAGAACTTGTTGTAGGAGATGCCCGCCGAGGCGGTGAGGCCCGTCTCGGCCAGGATGCGCGCCCGGATCTGCCGCGCGGTCTCGGTGGCGCTGCCGACGCCGGCCTTGTCGGCGGTGACGTCGAGATAGGCCTCGTCCAGCGACAGCGGTTCGATCAGGTCGGTGAAGTCAGCGAAGATCTCGTGGATCTGGCGCGAAACAGATTTGTAGACCTCGAACCGAGGCGGCACGAAGACGAGCTGCGGGCATTTGCGTAGGGCCGTGGTTGACGGCATGGCCGATCGCACACCGAACCGTCGGGCCTCATAGCTGGCGGCCGCGACCACCCCGCGCCGTGCCCCGTGGCCAACGGCGAGGGGCTTGCCCTTAAGGCTGGGATCATCGCGCTGTTCGACCGACGCATAGAAGGCGTCCATGTCGATATGGATGATTTTGCGAGGCGGCGAGTCCATGTCCCCAGCAAGCTAACACCCTGTGAACGAAACGCGAACTTTCTCCTTGAGCGGGCGGCTGAGATCGGGTGAAACCACGGGTCTTGCGACGCCGCGTCGCAGCGCGAAGGGCCGCTCGGGTGGTCCATCGTGGGGCCAGTCGGGGAGTGCCAGACGTGTCGCGTATCGAGGGTGAATTTCTGAGCCTGGCCCTGGAGATCGGCCTAGCCGAAGCGATTGCCGAGACCCTGCGCGACATCGATCGGGCGATGGCCGAACTACCGCCAACAGACCACGGCTCGCGCTATCGTAAGCGCCTGGAAGATCAGCGGGCCAGTTTGCGCAACCCGACCCTGCGCACGACGGCCGCTCTAGTCGTAGCGATGTGCGTTAAGAACCCGGCGCTAACGCCGAGAATCCGCAAGCCTTTCGCGCACTTGGTCGACCGGCATCCAGAGCTGATCTGGCTCTTTCCGCAGTTGCCTGCCGATCCCAAGCCGACGGAGTTGCGTCGCGCGGGCTAAGCCTACTGCACGCGTGGCGGCGGATCGTAGGGGCGGTCGTCGTCTGGAGACAAAGGTGGTCCTGGCTCGTTGAACGGGACGATCGGCTCGTCGAGCTCAGGCGGCGGGCCGTCCGGCGGGATCTCCAGCGGTGGAGCACCAGGTTCCGGATGGGGCGGTGGGGGTGCGAACGGATCGGACATGGATTACCTCATGATCCGAACGCCAGGGGCGCGCGATCGCTCCTTACGGGATCGAACGACGCCGATGATGTCGATCACGAGGAACAGACCGCCGACATGTCAGAGCGCCCGCCTTCGACGCTGAAGCGACCGCCGGAACAGCTCATTCGGCGCTTCCATCTCGGTCAGGTGGGAAGCGATACGGTGCGCACCTACCTCACCAAGGGCTATTCTCTCGCGATCTGCTGCAAGGACTGCCCTCGGTGCCTGGAATGGACTCCCGAGGATCTTGTCGAGAAATTTGGCGAGCGGACGCACATTAAGATCGCGGATATCGCCGCGCGGCTATCCTGCAGCGGCGAAGAAGGATGCAGGTCCAAGGAGGTGGCTGTCTTCCCGCATCTCTACGACGGCCCTTGGTCTTGGACCCCGCCGGACGACGAGGGCTAGGCGGGGACAACCTCGTCGCTCTTGCCGCCAAAGGCGACGATCTTCAGACGGTCCGGAAGCGGACGCTGGAGCGACTTGACCTCGTCCCAGGGCGCGTCGCTCATCCAGAGGTCCCACTCCTCCGGTTCGGTGAGGATCACCGGCATGGCCTTGGAGTGATAGGTCTTCACCGGCTCGGCGGAATCCGTCGTGAGGAAGCCGTAGGCCACAATCTCTTCCCAGCCCTTGCTGATCATCCGCACGCAGGCGTGGGGCGTCCAGATGCCGGCGAAGAAGGCCAGGGGGCGGCCTTCGTCCAGCGCGAACCAGACGTTCTTGCGGTCTTTCTTGTGGTCCTGATCGGGCTCGGCGAAGGAGGTGAACGGCACGAGGCAGCGACTGCCGGCGCCTAGCCACGGCGCCCAGTGCCGGTTGGTTTTGCCCGTCTTCTTGCTGATCGCGTAGCGGATGTTGGTGGTCCCCTTGTCGGGCTCCATCTTCAGCAACTCGGCGAAGTCGAACTCCGTGCCCTTGGCGCGCAATTTGTCGGCCCGCAGCGTGGCCGCGTCGAACAGCGCTTCCTTTGATGACGGCATGCCCCACCTCGCGTCGCGCATGATCCGCTGACCGTCTTCGCCTTGGGTGATGATCGGCGCGGCGTAGTCAGGATAGATGCCCGGCATAGGCGGCTGGTTGTTATTGAGGTCGGTCATCGCCCGCGCCAGCGCCGCCACTTCAGCGCGCGCCTTCATCAGGGCGTAGAGATTGCACATTCAAGAGGTCTCCAGGCGGCCGTTCAGCCGACGCTAGCGGTCAGCCATCAAACTGCAAGCCGACGTACCGAACGTCTCTAGGCTGCCTTCAACCACACGCGCGCGTGCCACCATCCGCGCGGGGCGTGCTCTGGATCGCCCAGACCATCGAAGAACATCTCCACGTGCTGGGCGCGCGGATGGTCGACAAGCGCTTGGCAGGGTGCGCCCTGGCCATGCAGCTCGACCTCGTGCGGGCGATCAGGACGGGCCTCATCGAGCGCCGGCGCGGCGTCGATCGTGCGGTCAAGCCAGATGACCAAGCCGCCATCGCGGCCGGCTTCCACATGCCGGACAGCGGGGAGGGTTTCCAGGTATCCGGGTGCGCCGACTAAGCCGTCGATTTCCACGGCAGTCAGCGGTTCAGCGGTGACGGGATGAGCGTGGTTCATGGGAACGAATATAGAACATCCTGATGTGAAAGGCGAGTCGACGTGAGGTCGCAGAGGGTGGCCCGAAGCACGAGGCTTCGGGCCGGGCTCCAGGTATCGTCGCTGCTCAAAGGAATGGCGGCGAGTCAGTCCCGAGCCCATGGGGACCGCGCCGCCGCGAAGCGGGGCGCACGAGTCCCCAGTCTGATGGGGATCAGCGCAGCTGGCTGTCTTTGCTGCCGCGGCGATTGATGCTGCTGAACACCACTTGCTTGTCGCGCCCAGCCTGGCACTCGATGCAGGTCCGGCAGCCGGGTAGGGCGCGTCGGCGAGCTTCGGGAATGTCCTCGCCGCACTCGACACAGAAAAAGAAGCTTTCTCCAGCGGGTAGCCGAGCACGCGCGTTGAGGACGCCGTCGGTTACCGTATCTTCGATCTGATCGAGAACGCCCCCGTCATGGGTCCAGCCGCCTGCCATCCGTTCGAAAGCTCCTTTAATCCAGAAGCTTAGATGGTGTTTCTTCCGGCGTTCTCCAGTGGCGCGGGCGGGTTCGGGGCCATGCCAAATTGCCGCATTTCCGCGACGTCCAACGGGTTGGATGTATCACTGGCGGCAATGGAGTAGAGTTCGCGGATGACCGGCAGCGATCCTCATCTCAACGCCTGGGCCATTGGCCAACTTCAGGAAACGCAGGCCCAAGTCGACCATGTGGTCTTCGATCTTGGCGTCGATACCGATGTCGGCATCCCGGGCGCCGGCGGGGTATCGATCGCCAGCGAGGATAACAGGCAGGGCTTGCGAACGCTGTTTCTGACCGCACGCCCGGTCCTTCTGGGTCAGGTCGAGTTGCTCGCCGAGCTGATTACCCAGGCGCCCGACAAGAAACCGCATAGGAAGATCGCCAACCTATCGGCAACGCCCGATGCTCTACGAGACCTGGCGCGCGTGCTCCTCGAGGCGGCCGATGCAGCCGACGAACTGCGACCGCGTCCGACCCCTGTCGGTTAGTCGTCCGGATCCGTCCACGTCTGAAGCTGGGCGACTGCCGCATGGACGGACTTGGCTTTGATGTGCGTGTAGCGGCGCAGCATTTTCCAATCCTTGTGACCGGTGATCAGGGCGACCTGCTCGATCTTCAGGCCTGCCTCGAAGAAGCGGCTCGTGGCTTCATGGCGCGTGTCGTGGAAATGCAGGTCATCGATCTGCAGCTTGGCGGCCGTGCGCGTGAACGCCGCGCTGATCGCTGTCGCCGTGTAGGGGAAGATCCGATCGTCGAAATTGCTACGGATCGCCCGCTGCTCCTCGATCAAACCTAGAGCATCATAGCCATTGATGTTGACGAGCGGCACACGCTGATCGTTGCCGTACTTGTCGCGCGGGTCCTTGCGGTCGCGGATGATGATGGTCTTGGCCCGCAGGTCGAGATCGCTCCAGGTGATCCGGCAGATCTCGTCCTGACGCATGGCCGTGGCGATCGCGAACTGGATGATCCGCGTCATCGGGTTGCGCTGCCAGAGGTTCTCATCGAACGACTTGAACAGCCGATCGAGCTCTTCCTGGGTTGGGCGGCGATCGCGTTCCTGGCTTTTGCCAATCAGGCCCAGATGCTTCAGCGCCAATCGGCCCTTTTCGATCGGCTCGATCTTGGTCTCGATCTCGTGGACGGCCGAGGCGTGGGCGAAGACCAGCTTGATCCAGCCGACATACATGCCGATCGTGACCGGGCCGGTCCCGCCCTTGGCGCGCTCGCGTCCAAAATCGATGATGAACTGCCGGTCGATCTTGGCAAAACGCGTTTCGCCAATCGTCCGGCGCAGATGGAGCAGCGCCTCAAGCTTTGTACGGCCGATGGGCTTTTTGGCTGCGGCGAGATCGTCGATGTGTAGGTCGATAAGATGGGCGAGGGACGTCTTCGTGGTCACATACGTCTTCTTCGGCGCCGCACCGTTGTCGATCGCGCTCTCCTGTGCCGTGGCCCATCGCCGCGCGTCCTCGCGTAGCTTGAACGTCTCGCTTATATAGCGCCCCTTCCGACGGACGATGGCTCGCCAGGCGCCGGAGGGCAAATTCACAAAGGTCGCCATTTTCGTGTACGCCATGTGTACAGTGGAATGTCGGAACATAGAGAAAACCTGCGTACACTCGCGTACGTTCTTCGGTTTTCGGTATCTCCTAACGCATTGAATATACGATAAAAATGACGCGATTTGAACCCCATAGATTTTCTGTTGCGCCCATGATGGACTGGACCGACCGCCACTGCCGGTCGCTGCACCGCGTGCTGTCCAGCCGCGCGCTGCTGTACAGCGAGATGGTCACGAGCGGCGCGGTGGCGCACGGCGATCGCGAGAAGCTGCTGGGCTTCGACGCCGGCCAGCATCCGGTGGCGCTGCAGCTGGGCGGTTCGGACCCCGCCGAGCTGGCCCAGGCCGCGCGGATCGGCGAGGACTGGGGCTATGACGAGATCAATCTGAACGTCGGCTGCCCTTCGGACCGCGTGCAGAGCGGCCGCTTCGGCGCCTGCCTGATGCGCGAGCCCGACCTCGTGGCCGAATGCATGGCCGCGATCAAGGACGCGGTGAAGGTCCCGGCCACGGTGAAGTGCCGGATCGGCGTCGACGACCAGGACCCGGAAGAGAGCCTCTTCACGCTTGTCGACCGTTGCGCGGCCGCCGGGATCGACAATTTCATCGTCCACGCCCGCAAGGCCTGGCTGCAAGGCCTGTCGCCCAAGGAGAACCGGGACATCCCGCCGCTGGACTATGAGCTCGTCTATCGGCTCAAGCGCGAGCGGCCGAGCCTGACCATCGCCATCAACGGCGGCGTGCCCAGCGTCGACGCGGCGCTGGAGCATCTGGCCAACGGCGTCGATGGGGTGATGCTGGGCCGCGCGGCCTATCACGAGGCGGGCCTGTTGGGCGAGGTGGACCGCCGCGTGTTCGGCCTGGATGTCGCCGATGTCGACAGTTTCGAGGCGGTCGAGCGCTATCGGCCTTATCTGGCGCGGGAGCTGGCGGCCGGAACGCATCTGGCGGCGATGACCCGGCACATGCTGGGGCTGTTCCACGGCCTGCCGGGCGCGCGGGCGTGGCGGCGCATCCTGACGGTCGAGGGCGTCAAGCCGGGCGCGGGTCTCGACGTGGTCGACCGCGCGCTGGACGCGGTGCGCGCGGCGCTGGCCTCGCGCGAGGAGCGGACAGCGCCTGTCGCCTGAGGCTCAGGGGTGCAGGATCAGCGCTTCGGGGGTGGCCTCGAACCGCGATAGGCGGCCCAGATAGCTCATGCCCAGCAGCGAATTCTCAAGGCCCTTCTCGATGACCAGGGCGTCGACGTCGCGGACCCTGGCGCCGGCGATGGCGACGCTGGCCAGCTTGACCGAGGCGGCGCGGGTGCGGCCGTCGGCGGTGATGACGTTGTAGTCGTAGGTCAGCTTGCTGGTGTCGATGCCCAGGCGCTGGGCGTCTGCCATGCTGAGCGAGACGGCGGTGGCGCCAGTGTCGACCAGGAAGCGGACGTCGTGACCGTCAACGGCGGCCTTGGCCCAGAAGTGGCCGTCGCTGTCCTTGGCGATCTGGGCGGAGCCGCCTTCGGCGTCGCCCAAGGTGGCGGCGGCGGCCGACGGCGCGCGGAGCTCGGGATGGCGCAGATCGTCCAGCGACACGACGGCCTTGGCCGCGCCCACGGCCGACAGGGCGCCCACCAGAGCGATCGCCGCAAACCTAAACATCGAAGACATCCCGCCTTATAGGCTCCCAAGACCGCTTCTCGGCCCCGTTCAATCATTAGGAGCCAGGCGTTTTCAAGGCGTGAATCGGGCGGGCGTTTTTCGCGCCGGAATCCATCAATCCCATACGCGCGATACGACAGGTCTATTATCGGCGATAAGATTACGCGATCGTAATATATCCTGGATTTTGCGATCTATATTAATGTATTCGATTTAACTTCATCCGAATTTGGGGCGGGTCTATTCCACCAATGGGCTAGTAAACGGCTCATCGAGGGAACGCACCATGAAAGCGCTTATTGTCACAGCCGCCGCCTTCGCGGCCTTTGCCGGCGTCGCCCAGGCCGGAGTGTCGAACCTGAACTATCTGGAAGCGGCGCGGTGCCGGGGGCTGGCGGCCTCCGAAAACCTCGGCAAGCTCGACACCACAACTCTGGACGCCTTCCTGCGCGACGAGGGCGCGGCCCGTGATCTCGCGGTCCGCACCTCGGCCATCAACAAGATGCAGGCCGCCTTGAAGGAGGCCAACGCCGCGGACGGCGAAAAGAAGGCCAAGCTGCTGGCTCAGCGCGACGGCGCCTGCGCCGCCTTTATCGCGGGCGGAAAATAGCGCCTATCGCCCCGTGGTCGCCGCCATCAGGGCGATCATCGGGTCCGGCCGATCGGTGAGGGTGGCGGTGATCGTCGCCCGTTCCTCGTCGCTGAACCGCGCCCAGCCGGCGATCTCCGCCAGGGTGCGGCGACAACCCAGGCAATAGCCGCTGGCGCCGTCCACCGCGCACACCTTGACACAGGGCGTGGCGATCGGGCGGGGCGGTTTGGCTGGAGGCGTCATTGTCATGGCGACAAACATCTCCATTCCCTTGATGGCGCGCAAGGCGCGTCGATCTTGAGGTCATCGGGGCTTGCTTTGGGCGCGGACGGGTTTAAGTCCGCGCCCATGACCGCTTCCCCCTTCGCCGACATCCGCCAACTCGCTGTCTCGCCGCCCGCGCCGGGACCGTCTCCGACGCTGGAACAGGGCGGGCGGCTGGCCGAGATCTCGGCCTGGCTCACCGCGTGGAGCGGCAAGAGCCCGCCGGCGGTGAACCGGCCGGTCGTGGCGCTGTACGCCGGCGCGCGACAAGGCGTCGGGCCGCGCGGCTACGCCCGCGATCGGCTGGAGGCCATCGCCTCGGGCGGCGCCACCGTCTCGCGGTTGGCGGGCGTCCAAGGGGCGGGCCTCGAAGCCTTCGACCTCGCCATCGACCGCCCGTCGCCGGACTCCGTCGAGAAGGCCTCGATGAGCGAGAAGGAAGCCGCCGCCACCATGGCCTTCGGCATGGAAGCCTTGGCCAAGCAGCCCGACCTGCTGATCCCAGGCGTCATCGTCGCCGAGCCGGCCCGCACCGCCGCGGCCCTATGCCTGGCGTTGTTTGGCGGCGAGGCCTCGGACTGGTCGGACGATCCCGAGCCGGTCGCCGCCGCCGTCGCCCGCGCCAAGGCCGAGGGCATGACTGACGACCCGCTGGACATCCTGCGCCAGCTGGGCGGGCGAGAGACGGCCGCCGTGCTCGGCGCGATCCTGGCCGCCCGCGTTCAGAAGGTCCCGGTGCTGCTGGATGGCTACGCCGCCTGCGCCGCCGCCGCCATTCTGCGTTCGGTCGAGCCGACGGCGATCGACCATTGCCTCGCCGCGCATGTCAGCCCGGCGAAGGGCCACGCCCGCCTTCTGGAAATCCTCGACAAGCGGCCGCTTCTGGCGCTCGATACCCTCGATGAGGAAGGTGTCGGCGGCGCCTCGGCCCTGGCGCTCGTCAAGCTGGCCTGCGAGGTTCGGTAGGCGGTTCGGCGTCAGCTCAACTGAACGCGGATCACGTTTGCTTCCGTTGACGCTAACGTCATCTTTCCAAACGGTCGTTCGACCGATATCGTGGCGCTCGAAACGCAATAACGGCCTCCCCTAGAGAGGCCGATTGGAACGGGAGCTGGCCATGAATCTCGACTTCTCGCCCGAGGACCTCGCCTTCCGCGATGAGGTCCGCGCCTTCATCGCCGAGAACTATCCGGCGAGCTTGCGCGACAAGCAGGAGGAGGGCGAGGAAATGGCCAAGGAAGATTTCCTGGCCTGGCATCGCATTTTGGCCAACAAGGGCTGGGTGGCCCCGGCGTGGCCGACCCAATATGGCGGTCCGGGCTGGACCTCCGTTCAGCGCTACATCTGGTCGGAAGAGACCGCTCGCGCCGACTGCGTGCCGATCCTGCCGTTCGGCATCAACATGGTCGGCCCGGTGATCTACACCTTCGGCACGCCCGAGCAGAAAGAGCGCTTCCTGCCGCCGACCCTGTCGGGCGACATCTGGTGGAGCCAAGGCTATTCCGAGCCGGGCGCCGGCTCCGACCTCGCCAGCCTCAAGACCAAGGCCGAACGCTTCACCGGCGACGACGGCAAGGAATACTATCTGGTCAACGGCCAGAAGACCTGGACCACCCTGGCCCAGCACGGCGACTGGATCTTCTGCCTGGTCCGCACCGACCCGAACGCCAAGATCCAGGAGGGCATCTCGTTCCTGCTGATCGACATGAAGTCGCCGGGCGTGACCGTCCGCCCGATCATCACCCTGGGCGGCGAGCACGAGGTCAACGAGGTCTGGTTCGAGAACGTCAAGGTGCCGGTCGAGAACCGCATCTACGAAGAGAACAAGGGCTGGACCTGCGCCAAGTTCCTGCTGGCCCACGAGCGCTCCGGCATCGCCGGCGTCGCCCGCTCCAAGCGCGGTATCGAGCGCATCCGCCAGATGGCCTCGACCGAGCTCGGCGATGACGGCTCGGCCCTGATCAAGGACCCGATGTTCAAGCGCAAGGTGGCCGAACTGGAGATCGACCTGACGGCGCTGGAATACACCGAACTGCGCACCCTGGCGGGCGAAGCCGCCGGCAAGGGTCCTGGTCCGGAATCCAGCCTGCTGAAGATCAAGGGCACCGAGATCCAGCAGCGGATCACCGAGCTCGTGCTGGAGGCGGCCGGCCACTACGGCGCGCCGTACTTCCGCGGCTTCCCGACCGACGGCGACAACGCCCACCCGATCGGCCCCGACTTCGCCCACCGCGCCGCCCCGACCTATTTCAACGTCCGCAAGACGTCGATCTACGGCGGCTCCAACGAGATCCAGCGCAACATCATCGCCAAGATGGTGCTGGGGCTCTGATATAAGCAAAGCACCCCTCCCCCTTGCGGGGAGGGGATGGGGGTGGGGGTGTCAGCACGGACGCCAGGAGCTCTGCACCATTCCGACCGAGCCGATCGCTCGGCCAAGCGGATGCGTCGCGAGCCGACCCTGGCGGAGAAGCTGTTCTGGAAGGCGCTGCGACAGATCGAGATCCCGGGGTCTCACTTCCGTCGCCAGGCGCCGTTCGGACCCTACATCGTGGACTTTGTCTGCCATCATCATCGGCTGATCGTCGAAGTGGATGGCGCGGTTCACGACCTGGATGACGTGGCTGCCCGCGACGCCGAACGCCAAGCCTGGCTCAAGGCGCGTGGGTACCGGGTGATCCGGGTTTCCAATTCGCAGGCCATCAACGACCCGTACTCGGCGGTCGAAAGAATACTGGCGCTCATTGGCGCCGACACCCCCACCCCCGGCCCCTCCCCGCAAGGGGGAGGGGAGCTGGTCATAGAATAATAGAGGAAACCCAGGGATGGATTTCAACTTCACCGAAGAACAGTCGATGCTCCGCGACACGGTCGCGAGCTTCCTGCAGGACAAGTACGACTTCGACACCCGCCGCAAGATCGTCAGCTCCGACAGCGGCTGGCGGGCCGACTACTGGAAGGCGTTCGCCGAGGAGCTGGGCATCCTGGGCGCGCCGTTCTCGGAAGAGCTGGGCGGTCTGGGCGGCGGCGGCGTCGACAACATGATTGTCATGGAGGAGTTCGGTAAGGCGCTCGTCATCGAGCCCTACCTCGGCACCGTGGTGATCGGCGGCGGCTTCCTGAAGCACTCGGGTTACGCCAGCGCGGCCTCGGTGATCGAGGGGATCATCGGCGGGACCACCACCATCGCCTTCGCCTATGGCGAGCCCCAGGCCCGCTACACCTGGCGCGACCTGAAGACGACCGCCAAGAAGGACGGCGCGGGCTGGGTCCTGAACGGCCACAAGGCCGTGGTGATCGGCGCGCCGTTCGCCACCCACCTGATCGTCACCGCCCGCACCGGCGGCGCCCAGCGCGACGCCGGCGGCGTCGGCGTGTTCCTGGTCGACAAGAGTCTGCCGGGCATCGTCACCCGCGACTACCCGACCGTCGACGGCAACCGCGCCTCGGAAGTCTATTTCGAGAACGTCTCGGTCCCGGCCGACGCCCTGATCGCCGAGGATGGCCTGGCTTTGGTCGACAAGGTGATCGACGAGGCCACCGCCGCCGTCGGCGCCGAGGCCGTGGGCGTGCTGCGCAAGCTGCACGAGGGCACGCTGGACTACGCCAAGCAACGCAAGCAGTTCGGCACGGCCATCGCCAACTTCCAGGTGCTGCAGCACCGGATGGTCGACATGTTCATCGAGGTCGAGCAATCGGTGTCGATGACCTACATGGCCACCATCAAGCTCGATGAGGACGCCGCCGAGCGCGCCAAGGCCGTGTCGGCGATGAAGGTCCGCATCGGGCGCGCCTGCAAGTTCGTGGGCCAGAACGCCATCCAGATCCACGGCGGCATGGGCATGACCGACGAGCTGGCCATCGGCCACTACTTCAAGCGGGCCACGATGATCGAGGGCCTGTTCGGCTCGGTCGACCACCATCTGAAGCGCTACGAGTCGCTGTCGTTCGACGCGGCGGCCTGACGAACGCCGTTCGGCGTACGGAGCAATAGGCCAGAATGGAGAGGCCGCCTGCGTCACGCCGACGCGGGCGGCCTTCTTCATGGCTGGGCGTGCTTCCGTCGCATGGGGCGCCGGCGACAGGCGGTCGGGGGGCTGGATGGGGGGAGGCGGATCAGGCGGAACGCCAGCGCCCCTTGCTCCGCTTGAGCCGAGGGCGCCCCGCCAAGGCCGGAGATCGCCCCTGGTTGTGCGTGGACTGATAAATTTTCCTTTGTGACGCGGGTGTTTAGGCGACAGACGGACGAGCTCGCCTGCGCGCTTTGTCGCGTTGCCGACGCACGCTAAGGGCGCAAACTTCACCTCGACGCGCTGACGACTAGGAGGGGACCGCCCCTGTAAGCCGCGCGCGTCTCCTGGTCCTAAAGGTCAATCTGGGAGACGCCGCCATGACCGTATCGAAGATGAACCACGCCATGTTCTCGTTCGCCCTGATGGGCGGCATGCTGGTGGGAGGCCGGTCCTATCCGAAGCCCGCCAAGTCGTCCGCCAAGTCGGAACGAAAGTAAGCTTGCCAGTGGCTTCAGGGTCCCACGCCCTCGAACAAGAAGGCCTCCGTCGTTTCCGGCGGAGGCCTTTTTTCAGCTTAGCCCTTGGGCTTGGCCGCCGCGTTGCACTCGGCGAGGGCGGCGTCCTCGAGCGGTTCGCCGCGATAGTTGAAGGCGGTCAGCTCGCCCAGTTGACCGGCCAGCTTGCGGCAGGCGCGGGCGACAGGCAGGGCCCGGACCTTGGTGGTCGAGCACATGTCGTCCTTGCAGCGCCAGACCGAACCGTCCTGGATGAACTGAGCGGTGGTGGGCGGCGTCTTCAGCTTGAGCCAGGCGCCTTCGCTATCGGCGGCGAAGGCGGTTCCGGCCGACAGGCCAGCGACAAGAGCGCAGGCCATCAGGCCCGCGTGAACAGCGGTACGCATTCCTTTAGTCTCCTATCCCCGCGCCGGATGGGAGTTCCGGCGCACGAGCACACGCGGTCCATGTTGACCGTCGGCTCAAGGACATAGTGCGTCTTTTTTAGAAACTAAGTCAACTGGCGAAGCGTAGCCGGCGCGCCAGCCACGTCGATTTCCTGGTTCCAGGTCAGCAGGGCGGGGGTTACGTCCTCGGCCTTCTCGACCGCGCGCCAGGCGTTCAGCAGGCTGGGCGGGGTCAGGCCCAGATCGACCGTGTGTCGGATCAGGGTGAAGAACGGATCCCAGAAGCCGGCGGGGTTATGGAACACGATCGGCTTCTGGTGAAGGTCTAAACGGCGCCAAGACAGCAGTTCGACGATCTCTTCCAGCGTGCCGATGCCGCCGGGGAGCACGACGAAGGCGTCCGAGCGTTCGAACATCATCATCTTGCGTTCGTGCATCGTCTCGACAACTACGGTCTCTACGTCGTCGAAGGGCTGTTCGCGACCGCGCAGGAAACTTGGGATGACGCCAAGGACAGCGCCGCCCGCTGAATGCGCCCCGCGCGCGGTAGCACCCATCAGGCCGACGCCGCCGCCGCCATAGACCAGCTTCAGGCCGGCCTTGGCGAAGCTCTCGCCGATCTGATGAGCATCGGTCAGGTAGCTGGGCTCGACGGTGTTGGACGATCCGCAATAGACGCAGACCGAGCCCAGACGGCTAGACTCGTTGGGCATCGTCGTCCACTCCACACAAAAGACGAAAGGCGCACGGGCTCGCGCGCCTTCGAACCGTTCCTATTTGAGGGCGCATGATCAGGATTCGCTTCTTGGGTTGCAAGCCGCCGATCGTCGCGGGGGGATTGGCCGCGGCGCTGCTCGCCGCCTGCTCGCCCAGCGCGCCCAAGCCCGCGGATGCGCCCAAGGCCGATGACAGCGCCGAGGCCGGCTATGTCGGCCCGCCCGTCGTCGAGACCGTCCAGCGCGTGAGCGGCGCCCTGGCTCTGTCGGGCCACGGCGCGCCGGAAGCCGACGTTCGCCTGCGCTCGCCCGCCGGCGAGACCTTTGCCGGGCGGACCGATCGCGAAGGACGCTGGAAGCTCACCGTTCCCAATGTCGAGGGCGTGCGCCTCTTTGGCCTGTCGACGACCCGCGCCGGACGCACCGTGCAGGCCGAGGGCTATGTGATGGTGGCGGACGGCGGCGACGTGGCGCTGCTGCGCGCGGGCGCCGGGGCCAAGCGCCTGGCTCCCGGCTCATCGTCGCCCCGCATCCTGACGATCGACGTTGATCGCGAGGGCGGGGCGGTGGTGTCCGGCGTCGCCGCGCCGGACGCCGGCCTCAACGTTCGGGTCGATCGCGTCACGCGCGGCGGAGGGCGGGCCGACGAAGACGGACGGTTCTTTATCTCGCTGACGGCCTCCCTGGCGCCGGGCGGCCACGACATCCAGGTCGCGGGCGACGGCGGGGAAACCGCGGTGTCGGTCGTCACCTCTCCGCCTCAGCCGCTGGTGACCGGGCCGGTGCGCGCGGAGCGTACGCCGCAAGGCTGGCGAGTCGATTGGATGACGCCCGGCGGCGGCGTCCAGACCACCATGCTGATCGGCGGTCCGCGATGAGGGGCATGGGCGGCCCGCCCTCCGCCGGACGCGCGGCCGTTCCCGGCGCGATCGCCAAGGCTGATCAGCCCGTGCGCTTCTGGAGCGCCATGGGCGATTTGGCGCGCCTGGTCGTCCGCTCCGGCGCGCCAGGACTGCGCTGGCGAGTGACGGTCGCGCTGATCCTGACGCTGACGGGCAAGGCGCTGGGCGTGCTGGCGCCGCTGATGCTGGGCAAGGCGGTCAATCAGCTGTCGGCCGGCCAGAGCGCGGCGGTCGCCGTGACCTGGGCCTTTGCCGGCCTGGCCCTGGGCTGGGCGTTCGTGCGGTTCGTCTCGGCCGCCGCGCCTCAGGCCCGCGACACGATCTTCACGCCCGTCGCCCAGGCCGCCCAGAACCGGGCGGCGGTCGAGACCTTCTCGCACGCCCTGTCGCTGTCGATCGACTTCCACCAATCCAAGCGGACCGGCTCGCTGTCGCGGGTGATCGATCGCGGCGCGCGGTCGATGGACTTCCTGCTGCGCAGCCTGGCCTTCAACCTGGCGCCCACGGGCGTCGAACTGGTCATGGCGGCGGTCGTGCTGGCCAAGGCCTATGACTGGCGGTTCGCGGCCATCGCGCTGGGCACCGTGGCCGTCTATGGCTACCTGACCTTCGCGATCTCGGACTGGCGCATCGGCCATCGCCGGGCCCTGAACGAGGCCGACGCCGAAGCCGCCGGCCGGGCGGTCGACGCCTTGCTGAACTATGAGACCGTCAAGTCGTTCGGCGCCGAGGCGCGGGCGGTGGCGGGTTATGGCGGCGCGCTGGATCGCTATGGCGAGGCGCAGATCAAGGCGACCAACTCGCTGAACCTGCTGAACATGGTGCAGGCGGCCGTGATGAGCGTCGGCCTGGGCGGCATGGCGGTGCTGGCGGGCGCCGAGGCCGCGGCCGGCCGCATCGGCCCCGGCGACGTGACGGCCGCCATCCTGATCCTGATCAACCTCTACGCCCCGCTGAACATCCTGGGCTTCGCCTATCGCGAGATCCGCCAGTCTCTGATCGACATGGAGGCGATGATGGACCTGCGCCGTCAGAGCGCCGACGTGGCCGATGCGCCGGACGCCATCGACCTGCCGCCCAGTGTCGACCACCGAGGCGGGGCGGTGGCGTTCGAGACGGTCTCCTTCCGCCACGGCGCGCGGTCCGAGGGTCTGGCGGACGTGACCCTGAACATCGCGCCGGGAACGACGGTCGCCATCGTCGGCCCCTCGGGCGCGGGCAAGACGACGCTGGTGCGGCTGGCGTTGCGGATGATCGATCCTCAGGCGGGGCGGATCACGCTGGACGGCCACGATCTGCGCGCCCTGACCCAGGCTTCGCTGCGTCGCGCGGTGGCGCTGGTGCCGCAGGACGTGGCGCTGTTCAACGACACCCTGGCCGCCAACATCGCCTTCGCCCGGCCCCAGGCCACCGAGGCCGAGGTCTGGGCGGCGGCGGAGGCGGCGGAGCTTGGCGAGTTCATCCGCAATCTGCCGGACGGCATGGCCACCAAGGTCGGCGAGCGCGGCTTGAAGCTTTCTGGCGGCGAGCGCCAACGGGTCGGCATCGCCCGCGCCCTGCTGGCCGATCCGCGCGTGCTGATCCTGGACGAGGCGACCAGCGCGCTCGACAGTCGCACCGAGGCGGCCATCCAGGCGACGCTGCGCAAGGCGCGGGCGGGGCGCACCACCCTGGTCGTGGCCCACCGTCTCTCGACCATCGCCGACGCCGACGAGATCGTGGTGTTACGGCGGGGCAGGGTGGTCGAGCGCGGCCGCCACGAGGCGCTGCTGGAGGCCGGCGGCGAGTACGCGGCCTTGTGGCGCCGCCAGACCCGCGAGCGCGAGCCGGTTTAGGGCTTCGCCGCGCCCGGCGGGGAGACTATATCGACGACGTTTTCCAGAGGAGTTCCGCCTTGCGCTATCTGCACACCATGGTCCGCGTTCGCGATCTGGACGCTTCGCTGCGGTTCTATTGCGAGGGCCTGGGCCTTCAGGAAGTGTCCAGGATGGAGAACGACAAGGGCCGCTTCACGCTCGTCTTCCTGGCCGCCCCGGAAGACGTCGAGCTGGCCAAGGAGCGCAAGGCGCCGCTGGTCGAGCTGACCTACAACTGGGACGACGAGGAATATCTGGGCGGGCGCAACTTCGGTCACCTGGCCTATCGCGTCGACGACATCTACGAGACCTGCCAGCGCCTGATGGACATGGGCGTGACGATAAACCGTCCCCCGCGCGACGGCCACATGGCGTTCGTGCGCTCGCCGGACGGCATCTCGGTCGAACTGCTGCAGGACGGCAGCCTGCCGCCGGCCGAGCCCTGGGCCTCGATGCCCAATACCGGCGCCTGGTAGGCGCGGGGCTAGACGAGACGCGCGCGGGCCAGGTCTTCCAGCCGTCGGACCGGCGCGTCGGCGATGGCCTTCCAGATCACCCGCGCCAACTCCACGCGATAGGCGGTCTTGTAGCCGGTGACGAACGGCGAGCGCGCGCCGCCGGGCGCTTCGGTGTTCAGCGCGTCGGCCAGCGCCTGGCGCACCTTGCGCGCCTGGGCGTCGAACGCGCCCGGGCCGGGCAGGGAGATCAGTCGGTCGACCTCCAGGCCGGCGTGCACCGCCGTCGCCACCAGCGCGGGAAGCGCGGACAGGTTGGAGGGGGCGAATGCGCACATCTTGAAGCTGGGCTTCGTGGTGTTGGCCCCGATCTTTTCGCCGGTGAGCTTGAAATCCAGGATCGCGGCGACGCGGTTCAGCGTCTCTGGCCAGTGATCGTCAGCATTCGCCATTTACTTGTTGTCCCCCTGGGGGCTCCCGATAACCGGGTTCATTGGGCGAGGAAAGCACTCCCAGCGCGAACTTCGCGTTTTGGGTATAGGCTGGCGCTGGAAATACGTCGGACGAGACGCCAAATGCCGACGGCTCCGCTCCGGAGCGGAACACGAGGCTTGAAGCCATGTCGGATCTGTCCGCCTTTCCGATCACTCGCCGCTGGCCCGCCCAGCATCCCGACCAGATCCAGCTGTATTCGCTGCCGACCCCCAACGGCGTGAAGGTCTCGATCATGCTGGAGGAGACGGGGTTGCCGTACGAGCCGCACCTGATCGACATCGGCAAGAACCAGACGTGGGAGCCGGAATATCTGTCCCTGAACCCGAACGGCAAGATTCCGGCGATCCTCGATCCCAACGGTCCGGACGGGAAGCCGCTGGCCCTGTTCGAATCCGGCGCGATCCTGGTCTATCTGGCCGACAAGAGCGGCCAGTTCCTGCCGAGCGACCCGGCCGCGCGCTACGAGACCCTGCAATGGGTCTTCTTCCAGATGGCCGCGATCGGGCCGATGTTCGGCCAGCTGGGCTTCTTCCACAAGTTCGCGGGCAAGGACTACGAGGACAAGCGTCCGCGCGACCGCTACGCCGCCGAATCAAAGCGGCTTCTGGGCGTCTTGGAGGGGCGCCTGGCCGACCGTTCGTGGATCATGGGCGACGACTACACGATCGCCGACATCGCCACGCTGGGCTGGGTGCGAAACCTCGTGGACTTCTACGGCGCGGGCGATCTGGTCGACTACGCGGCCCTGAAACACGTTCCCCGCTGGCTGGAGCAGGGTTTGGCGCGTCCGGCGGTGCGGCGCGGCCTCGACATTCCCAAGCGCGGGTGAGGCCCAAGCAGTGGCTGGGCCGCCTGCGACCTTTTCGCCCCGGCGTTAAGAATTAAGGCCTGATTAACCACGATCGCCCGACCCTGTGCGCGTCTTCTTTGGAAGGCGCACCACCATCACTGACTTTCCACAGCCCGGTCTCGTACCGGGCTGTTTTTTTGGAATAAGGCGCTTGCATCGCCGCGGGGAGGCGGCTATCACGCGGCCTCTTCTGAGAGCGACCTGTTCCGCGGTAGCTCAGTGGTAGAGCAGCCGGCTGTTAACCGG
>NZ_LSJA01000076.1 GCF_001556515.1 Caulobacter sp. CCH9-E1
GGGCGAAGCCAAGCTCGCCCGCCATAGGTGTTCCCGGGGGGAAAGTCGTCGATCACCAGGCCTTGCTGATCTCCACGGAGACGAAGCGTCCCAGCGGCGAAGCGGCCTGGCTGTCCCACGAGAGGGTGCCGTTCATCGCGATCGGCGGATCCTTGTCGAACAGGTTCATGACATTGGCCGAGATCCTCAGGTCCTTGGCCCAGCCGGCTTCGCGCTCGAAGGCGTAGGACGCGGTGGCGTCGAAGAGCGTCTGGCTCTTGACCTTCACGTTCGGCGTGACGGCGGTGTTCAGGTAGCTGTCGGTGTAGTTGGCGAACAGGTTGGCCGACCAGCCGTCCGACCGCCAGCCCACCGCGCCGCGCACCCGCAGGTCGATCGGGTTGCCGAAGGTGTCCAGCACGTCTTGCCAAGGCGCGTTCGCCGCCGTCTTGCGTTCCAGTTTCAGGACCTTGGCGACCTCGGTCGAGACCGTCCAGTCGCCGATCGGCGTGGCGAAGGCGTAGCGAACTGAAACATCGAGGCCGCGCTGGTCGAGCTTGCCCAGGTTCTGGCGGCGACCGTCGATCAGCACGTTGATGTTGGCGACCGGCTCGACGGGGTTTTGCAGGTCGGGGCTGGCCATGGCCGCGGCGACCAGGGCGTTGAAGGCGGCCGTGGCGGCGGCGTCCGACGCCGCGGGGCGGCGCGTGATGAAAGGCGCATAGACCGAGCCGTTGGCCAGGGCCGTATTGGGGGTCACGTCGATGCGGTTGCTGTAGAGGATCTTGTACCAGGTCGCCGAGACATTAAGGCCCTTGATGATCTTGGGCTTCCAGTCGAAGCCCGCCGACCAGGTCTTGGCCGTTTCCGGACCCAGCTGACCGTTGCCGCCGTTGGTGAATATGCCGCGCGTGACGCCGGTGGACGAGGTCGGGTCGGTCAGGTTCTGGATGAAGATGTTCTTGATCTGGTCGGCGCTGTCGATCAGCGACGGGGCCCGGAACGAGGTGCCGTAGGTGGCGCGCAGCGTCAGGTCCGAGATCGGCGCGTAGATCACCCCGATCTTCGGATTGCTGGTCTTGCCGAAGTCGGAGTAGTCCTCGCGGCGGCCGGCCAGCGACAGTTCCAGGCGTTGCACGCCAGGCAGGGCGTTGGACGGCCCGACGATCGGCACGAACAGCTCGCCGTAGACGGTTTTGATGTCGCGGCTGTTGCGCACGATCTTGTAGGTCGCCGCGCCGCTAGCCAGGACGTTGGTGGCCTCGAGCGTCTGCTTGAAGCTGTTGTCGTGGTATTCGGCGCCCACCGCGATGCGGACCGAGCCTGCGGGCAGGTCGAAGATCGGGCCGTCGGCCTTGATCGAATAGTCCTTGGCGATGTTGGTGCCCCACGTCGCGCGGTTGGCGTCGATGATGTCGAGCAGGGCGGGATTATTGGTGCGGTTGAACGTTCCGTCGCCGAACGGATTGAATGCCGTCGCCTGACTGCTGCTGGCGAGAGCCGCGGTGAGGGCGGCGTTGTTCAGGACGTTTTTGCGATCCTGGAAGCCACGGCTGATGCTGTGGTCGGCATAGGCGGCGATCCGCCACTGCTTGCCCAGGTCGTAGTTGAAGCCGATCGCGTTCTGCTGGGCGTTCTCGAAGCCTGTCGAGTTCGGGTCAGCGTCTTCGCTAAGGCGATATTCGACCGTCTCGGAGGTCTGGCCGGCGGGCGAGACGAACCAGGGGTTGGTGTTGCGCACCGTCAGGCTGAACAGGGCGGGCGGCGCGGCGAGGTTATATTTGCGGCGGGTGTAGAAGCCTTCATACCAGACCTCGGCCTTGTCGCCGATGTGCTGGTGGACGTTGAACAGGATCGTGTTCCGGTTCTGCTTCGGCAGCAGGTCCGCGGCCGCCCCTTCGTCATAGCGGTTGGCCGTGCCCGCGACCAAGGCGGACGGGTTGACGCCGACGCCATTGCCGGCGGGGAGGGCGTAGCGCACGCCGCCGATGACGATGTTGCCCGGCGCGGCAGTGAAGGGGCGAGCGTCCGTTCCGCCTCGCGCGGTGCGGTTCTGGCTGGCGAAGTCGCGATCCGCGCCCGACAGATTGCCGCGCTCGTTGTGTTCGAACGAGAAGAACAGCTCCCCGGTGTCCCAGGTCTTGCCGAAGGTTTGGCTGTACTGCTTTTGCGAGACGTTGTCGGCGAAGCCGTAGCGGAAGGTGGTCTCGCCGCCGTCCAGCGAGCGACGGGTGATCAGGTTTACAACGCCGGCCACGGCGTCCGAGCCGTAGATGGCCGACGCGCCGTCGGTGACGACCTCGATGCGCGCGACGGCGGACGTCGGAATCTGGTCAAGGTCGCCCAGCGCCTTGATGATGCCGTTCGGCGCCAAGCGGCGACCGTTCAGCAGCAGGAGGGTGGCCTCGGGACCGACCCCGCGAAGGTTGGCGGTCCGAACGGCGGTGGAGTTGGCCGCGGCGTCCTGCGCCCCGCCGTTGAAGCTGTTGCGGCTTTCGTCGGCGCCCAGGTTCAACACCTGTGGCAGCATGCGCAGCGCGTCGCTGGGCGTGCCGGCGCCGGAGGCCTTCAAATCCTGGAGGCTCACGCCGACGGTGGGCGAACCGGCGGCCGCCACCCCGCGAATGCTAGTGCCCGTCACCACGATCTCCGAGACCGCCGTGTCTTCCACGGTCGAGGATTGTGGCGCGGTCTGCGCCTGCACCGCCGACGCCGCCGACCATGCGGCGACGATCATGGCGAGGTGCGAGACGCAGGCGTGGCGTGAATTGGTGGTCTTCATGGCGGCCCTCCCGTGCGCCGTCCGGCGCGCCCGCCGTCGGCTGTTCTGTTTTCGGTCGAGTGAAAAATCGTTCGACTACAAATAGTATGTTACACAAACAATTTTAATTTCAAGTGGCCCGCGGAAAATCAAGAACGACGTTATGGAGGAAGGGCGCCGCTCGTCCTCCCAAGGCGCCGTACCCCTCATGGGACTGTCCGCCAGTAATATAGTTTGTAATCCAAACTATTTATTGACACGGGGCTCTTGCCCTCTCTGAATGGATGGAGAAGGGCGTCCAGGGGTTCTGGTGCGTCGTTCCGCCGTCTCAAGCTCGACTCGTAGCAGGAAAATTCCGTGACCGACGCCGCCGCCGACACCCGTCCCCGCCCTCTGGAGGGTCTCAAGGTCATCGACCTGACCCGGGCGCTCGCGGGACCGTACGCCACGCTGTTGCTGGCGGGCCTAGGCGCAACGGTGATCAAGGTGGAAGACCCGCGCGGCGGCGACCTGGCCCGAGAGAACAGTCCCTATGTCGGGCGAGATGGCGTCAGCGTGGAGCGCCTCCACGACGACGATCTGTCGATCTCTCACCTTACCCGGGCGCGCGGCAAATACGGCGTCAGCCTGAACCTCAAGCACCCCAAGGCGCGGGAGGTGTTCGCCGATCTGGTGCGTGACGCCGATATCGTGGTCGAGAACTTCACCAGCGGCACCGCCGATCGTCTGGGCGTCGGCTATGCGGCCGCCAAGGCGGCTAATCCAGGCGTCATCTACTGCTCATTGAGCGGCTTCGGCGCGGGTGTGTCCGAGGGCAGCAAGGCGATGGACGTCCTGATCCAGGCGCTCAGCGGGGCCATGTACGCCAGCGGCGGGCCCGACGATCCGCCCGTGCGGATCGGCATTCCGATGGCCGATATGTTGGCGCCCGTGTTCGGCGTCATCGGCATCCTGGCCGCGCTGGAGCAGCGGCGGCGCACGGGGCGGGGACAGCAGGTCGACGTGTCGATGCTGGGCGCCCTGACCTCGTTCGTGGCGATCGAGAACTGGCAAGCCATGGCGCTGGCGGGGATGGAGGCGCGCACCGGGCTGACGGTGCAGCGGCTGTCGCCGTTCGGCGTTTTCCGCTGCGCGGATGGCTATGTGTCGATCGTGGCGGTGCACGAAGGTCTGGCGCGAGGCCTGTTCAAGGCCATGGAAAACGAGGCGCTGGGCGAGGATCCTCGGTTCGCGACGCGTGATCGCCGGGTCGCCAACGCCAAGGTCCTCGAAGCCCTGATCGAGGCCTGGTCCAGTCAACTGCCCACCGATGAGGTCGTACGCCGGCTGGAGGCCGAGGGCGTTCCGGCCGCGCCGGTCCGCCATCCCGCCGAAGGCCTGCGCGATCCTCGCGTCCTGGCGCGCGGCGAGACCCTGCCGATCACGCACCCCGCCTACGCGCGCGACGACGGACTGTTGACGAGCGGCGTGCCGATCCAGTTTTCCGAAGGGCGCACGGGCTTTGATCCGGTGCTGCCGGTGGCGGTCGGCGAGCACAACGCGACGGTCTATCGCGAGCTGCTGGGCTATTCAGAGGAGCAGGTCGAGGCGCTGGCGCAGGCGGGCGCGATCTGATGCCCGCGCCGATCCTGGCCTATGTCGGGGCGGATATTCCGCGCGAACTGGTCGCCGCGGCCGGCTTCACGCCGGTGCGGTTGGCGGCGGATGCGGCCCCGAAGACCGAAGGCCTCGCCGGCCAGACACCGCGCACCAGCGGGCTGGTGGCCCAGGTCCGGAACGGAGCCTTCGCCGGCGTCGCCATCGGCCACGGCTGCGTCGAGGACGCGCAGCTGTTCTCGGTGTTGCGGGAGTTGTCGCGGGTCGGAGGCGGCGTCGCGGCGCCGGTCGCGCACCTCGACATTCTGCACGGCGCCGAGTCGGCGATCCGCGCCTACAACCGCGCGCGGCTGACCAACTTCAAGGCTTGGCTGGAGGCGCTCGGTGGACAGGCCGTCACCGCCGACGCCCTGCGCGCCGAGATCGTCGCGAGCAACGCCCAGCGTCGACGCCTCGCGGAAGTGCTGGCCCTTCGCGGCGAGAAGGCGCCGAGACTGAGCGGCGTCCAAGCGCTCGACCTGATCCGGCGCGTCAGCCAGGCGCCGCGCGAGGAAGGCGATCGCGCGATCGAGGCCGCGCGCGCCGAGTCGCGACCGCTACCCGGCCGTCGCGTGCTGGTCACCGGCTCGCCGCACGAAACCTCCGCCGTCTACGCCGCGATCGAAGCCGCTGGCTGCGTGATCGTCGGCGAGGATCACGACTGGGGCGAGCCGTCAGCGGTCGCCCTGCTGGACGAAAGCCTAGACCCGTTCGACGCGCTCGCGGCGCGGTGGGAGACGCCGCCGCCGTCCGCGCCCACCGGCTCCAGCCAAGTCCGCGCCCAGGCCCTGGCGGCCCAAGCCTCGGCGCTGGACGTCGACGCGGTCCTCCACATCCGGCTGCCGGGCGACGAGGCCTCGCCGTGGGATGTGGCCGAGACGCGAAGGGCGCTGGCCGCCGTCGGCAAGCCGCTGGCGACGCTGCGGCTGGACCTGATCCCGGACACGGCCGACCTCGCCGCCAAGCTTTCGGCCTTCTTCGCTAATCCCGCCGGCCAAGCCGCGCCAGAACCGCGTGCCGCGAAGCCCGTCGCCGATGGCGCGAAGCGCCCCGTCGCCGCCGCCAATGTCGGCCGGCGCAGCCACAAGTCGCTGACCTCGACCGCCGATTTCGCGACCTGGCAACGCGACTGGTTCGCCGAGGTCCGGCGCAAGGCGGCGGAGGGACCGTTCGCGGTGGTCAACGCCGACGCCCCGCAGGAAATCCTGCGCGCCATGGACATCCCCTATGTGGTGAATCAGTGGTGGGCCTCGATCGTGGCGGCCAAGCAGCGCGGCCGCGACTATGCCGCCTTGCTGCGGGCGGCCGACTATCCGTCGGACGTCGAGTCCTACAGCGCCCAGGGCCTGGCGGCCGCTCTCGACACGGACGTCGAGGCCGCGCCGTGGGGCGGTCTGCCCAAGCCCGACATCCTGGCCCTGACGGCGGGCTCCGACGCCGGACCCAAGCTGTTCGAGGCCTGGGCGCGCGAGACGGGCGCGGCGCTTTTCGCCTACGCCCGCTCGATCGAGGGGCGCTGGGATCTGCCCCTGGAATGGTGGTCCGACCTGCCCGAGCGGTGGGAAGAAACCCTGGAGGCCGAGCGGCTGGATCTGCTGACGGCCCAGCTGGAGGCCAGCATCCCGCGCCTGGAGGCGATCACCGGCCGCAAGTTCGATCCGGCCCGCTTCGTGGAGGTGATGAACCTCGTCAACGAGCAGGAGGATTACTACCGCCGCACGCGCGACCTGATCGCCGCCACCCATCCGGCGCCGGCGGGCATCGTCGACACCATGCCTGCGACCATGGTGCCGCAGTGGCATCGCGGGTCGGTCTGGGGCCGCGACGCGGCCAAGCGCTTCTATGAGGAGGTCGCCGCGCGCGTCGAGGCCGGCGAGGCCGCGTGCCCGGGCGAGAAGATCCGGCTGATGTGGGTCGGGCGGGGGCTTTGGAGCGACATGGGCTTCTACCAGCGCTGGGAGGAGAGCCACGGCGCGGTGTTCGTCTGGTCGATGTATCTGGGCTTGGCCGCCGACGGCTATCTAAGATCGTTCGAGGGCGAGAAGGACGCCATGCGCGCCCTGGCCGCGCGCTTTGTCACCATGGGCGACGAGCTACGCATGCCGACCTGGGCGGGCGCCTGGCACGTCAAGGAAGCCCAAGCCCATGGCGTGCATGGGGCGGTGGCGATCGACGACGCCGACCCCTTCGTCCTGGCCGCCCTGGAACGCGCCGGCGTTCCGGTGCTGCGCCTGCCGATGAGCAATATGAGCCTCGAGGGCGACGCCTTGGAGGCCGCCGTCACGGCCTTTATCGAAGGCCTCTGACCGCCTTAACGACCTGTCCCATTCCAACCGTCTGGAGAGTTCCGATGAAGCTTCCGATTCTAGCCGCGACGCTCGCGGCCCTGGTCCTCCCCAGCGCGGTCGCGGCCCGTGAACCGGCGCCTCCACCCTATGCGGCCGTGATGGAAAGAGACCCCGGCTTGCCGACCCATACGGTCTACCGACCCGCGGACCTGGCCGCCTTGGGGGAGACAAAGCTGCCGATCCTGGCCTGGGCCAACGGCGCGTGCGCCAACGAGGGCGACGCCTTCGCCAAGTTCCTGACCGAGATCGCTGGGCACGGCTATCTGGCCGTGGCCATTGGTCCGATCGTCGGTCCCAAGCCGCCGGCGTCTGGACCCGCGCCGCGACCCGACATGAACGCGCCGCCCAAGACCACGTCATCGCAGCTGATCGACGCCATCGACTGGGCGGTCGCCGAGAACGCGCGGTCGGGCAGCCGCTACAAGGGGCGTCTCGACGTCAAGAAGATCGCGGTCATGGGCATGTCCTGCGGCGGCCTCCAGGCCATCGAGGCGTCGGCCGATCCGCGCGTCACCACCACCGGGGTGTGGAACAGCGGCGTTCTCGGGACGGGGACGGGCGGCTTGCCCGGCGCCAACGTGACCAAGGCGAGCCTGAAGGCGCTCCACGGTCCGGCGATCTATGTCAGCGGCGACGCCAGCGACATCGCCTTCGGCAACGCCAATGACGACTTCGCGCGGATCGATCACATCCCGGTCGTTCGGGCTTACGAGGATGGCGTTGGCCATGGTGGAACCTATAGCCAGCCGCGCGGCGGTTCGTTCGGCGAGGTGGCCGTCGCGTGGCTGAACTGGCAGCTCAAGGGCGACGCGACCGGTCGGGCCATGTTCGTCGGCCCGGACTGCCGCCTCTGCGCGCGACCGGGTTGGCGCGTCGAACGCAAGGGCCTGAAATAGGGGCGCCTGGAGGCCTCAGCCCAGCTCGGCGATCACCTCGGCGGCTTCGGTGAAGGCGGTGTTGGCGGCGGGCACGCCGGCGTAGATCGCCGTCTGCATCAGCACCTCCTTCAGCTCGTCCTGGGTGAAGCCGCCTTGTTCCAGCCCGGCGCGGACGTGGAGACGGAACTCCTCCCAGCGCGCCAGGCTGGCGCAGATGGCCAGAACCAGCAGACGGCGGGTGCGGTGGTCCAGGCCTGGGCGGCCCCAGATCTCGTTCCAGGCGTAGCGGGTGATCATCGCCTGGTAATCGGCGGTGAAGGCGGTGCGCTTGGCCAGGGACTTGTCGACCCAGGCGTCGCCCAGCACCTTGCGGCGGGTTTCGAGAC
>NZ_LSJA01000077.1 GCF_001556515.1 Caulobacter sp. CCH9-E1
AAACCCTCCTCTAAACGGAACCCTCAATCTGTCTCATGGGCGCTGACGGCGGACAGGCGAGCCCCGGGGCGAAAGCCGTCGACGGCTCCAGTAGGGCCTCGAGGGCGGCCTGCGGGGGCAAGGGTGATAGGGCGGCGCCCTTGGCGGCCTCCGCGGCGTCCCCGCCCCCAGCGCCTCGGGCGTCTAGATCGCAAGCAGTCGATGTCAAAGCGTCGTCTCCCAACAGAGCCCCCGACGCTAGTGTTTAGAAAAGCGCGCTCCCGTGCAGCTTGCAAGCTACATTGATGATGAGGCTCGGCGGAGCGGCTTCGGCGCTCAGGGAGCGGGGCGGTTGACACCGCCCCCGTCGAGAACGTCACGAACCTTTCGCGACAGCTGCTCGAGGGTGAAGGGCTTTTGGAGGAAGGCGACGCCAAAATCGAGGACGCCGTTGTGGACGACGGCATTGCGCGTATAGCCGGTCATGTAAAGCACGTGCAGGTTTGGATGATCGCTCCTGAGCCTATCGGCCAGGACGCGCCCGGTCATGCCAGGCATGACGATGTCCGTCATCAGCAGATCAATGCGCGAGGCTCCGTCAAAGCGTGCGATCGCATCTTCGCCTGTCGCCGCCAAGACGACGTCGTAGCCCAGGTCCTGGAGCGCTTCACCCGTGGTCTTGCGGACGTTTTCGTCGTCTTCCACGAGCAAGATCGTCTCGCCTGGCCTGGCGCGCGGTGATACCGGTCGTGGCGTGAACGGCGCGGCGGCTGTGGCCTCACCGAGATAGCGCGGCAGGTAAAGCTTCACCGAGGTGCCCACCCCCACTTCTGAGTATATTTTGATGTGGCCGCCCGACTGTTTGACGAACCCAAAAACCTGGCTGAGCCCAAGGCCCGTCCCCCGCCCGACCTCCTTGGTGGTGAAGAAGGGTTCAAACACGCGATCGACGATCTCGGGCGCCATGCCCGTGCCGGTGTCGGTGACGGAAATCAGCACATACTGTCCCGGAACGACTTCCAGATTGCCTTGAGCGTAGGCCTCGTCAAGCGAGGTGTTCGAGGTCTCGATCGTCAGTCTGCCACCGTCGGGCATGGCGTCGCGCGCGTTGACGCAAAGATTGAGAATGGCGTTTTCCAGCAGCTGGGGATCGGCGTGCACGGGCCAGGTGCCGCCGCCAAGCACCACCTCGATATTCATCTGCTCGCCGATCGTGCGGCGCAACAAGTCAGACATGCCGCTGATGAGCTTTGTCGGCTCAAGCGGACGCGGCTCAAGCGGCGCTTGTCGCGAGAAGATCAGCAATCGCGCGGTCAGGCTCGCCGCCCGCTGGGCGCCGTCCATGGCGTTGTCGATGCACGCCTCGGCTCGGTCGGGTTCACCGCGCAGGCGGCGCTTGGCGATCTCCAGGCTGCCGATGATCACCGAGAGCATATTGTTGAAGTCGTGAGCAATGCCGCCCGTGAGCTGTCCGACGGCCTCCATCTTCTGCATTTGCCGAACCTGGGATTCGGCCTTTTCCCGCGCGACAGCCTCCGCCGTCAATCGGTCGTTGGCGCTTGAGAGTTCGTCTCGGCTTTCTTGCAGCGCCCTAAGCTGGCCGTTGGCCGCCCTCACCGCCGTCAAGGTCAGAGCAAGCAGTCCCAGGAAACCGAGCACCAGGGAGGCCTGGAGCGCGGTGCGCGTCGCCGCCGCACGATCCTGGCGAACGTCCAGGAGACGGGCTTCCTCGGCGATCATCCCCGCCACCTGCCGACGGATTTCTTCGGTCAAGGCATCGCCGCGGTTGACCAGCAGGTAGTCCCGCGCCGCTTCGAACCCCTTATCGTGGCGCAACGCGACCCCTCGCGCCAGGATCCGCAGGCGCTGCTGGATCAACCCATGGAGCCGCGCGGCCGAAGCCGTCTGGCGGGGGTTATCCGCGACCTGGCTGGTCAAGCGTCCCATAAGCGGTTCCATATCGGAAAGCGCCGCCTGGTAGGGGTTCAAGTAGCTTTCGACGCCCGAGACGAGATAGCCGCGCTGCCCGGTCTCAGCGGCCTGCACGTTCGCGCGAAGCTGCCAAAGCGTGGTTTGCACCTGCATGGAATGGCGCACCCATGCATCGGTGCGCCTCTGGGCCTCGGTCAGAACGAGCGCGCCCAGGACGACCACGCCTAGGAGGGTGAAGCCCGCGATCAAAAGCGTTGCGGGATGACGAAGTCGACGGATCGACATGATCGCTCCAGCGCTGGCGTTAGAGCGACAGGCCACAAGCGGGCAGGGTTCGTAAAGTCTTCATATCGCCGATTACGCCTGGCCGACTAAGCCTGGGTCCTCGCGCGTCGGCGCAACAGCGCTGCTCGAAAGGGTCAAAGCTCTAAACTTTTACCCCCACGGCGGCCAGTTCGCGAAGAAGGCGGCGGATTTGGGGGAGATGGGCGAGCGCCTGTTCGAGCGAGGCGTCACGCTCCAGGGGTGCGATGACGTATCCCTCTTTGGTCTGCCGGATGAACCCCTTATCCTGGAGGGCGATGAAGCGTCGCCGAACTGTCTCCATAGGCAGATGCAAGGAGGCGGCGACCTGATTAATCCTCAGCGGGCGCAGCCCGTGTTCGGCGCCGAGGATTGGCGTGTCGGCGCAGGAGAGGCAAGCCAGCACCAGCGCCTCAAGGATATCGCCATCGTGTTTGCGTAACGCCGTCACCGTCCAGCGCAACACATAGTCTGTCGCGATGCGCACGCCGGCGCGCATGTTGGCCTCGTCTGGTGCGCAGGTGTCTTCGGCCGGGCGCATGCCTGTAGTTAAGGTTCCACACTGCGCCTGCGGGAAATCCGCCCAAGATCATGCGACCTTGGCATTCTGATCCCCTACATCAGCCATCGCCTTGCACATGCCCACCACGTGGCGGCGGATCTTGGCGTTGGAGATCCGGGGAAAGAGTTCGGCCAGCTCGAGCGCGCCTTGGGTCGCCATGAACCGGGTGAAGGCGTCTCCGAGGCCCTGTCCAGCCGAGTGCGCGGCGTCATCGTCGACCAACACCGGCAGCCCCTCGAAGAAAAAAGGGATCGGGACACCAAGGATTCTGGCGGCTTCATAAAGCTTCGAGGCGCTGATGCGGTTAGCGCCGCGTTCGTATTTTTGCACTTGCTGGAATGTAAGACCCAAGGCCATCGCCAACTTGTCCTGGCTAAGGCCAAGGCTTTTGCGGCGCGCGCGGATCCGCATGCCAACGTGCAAATCGACAGGATTGGGCTGCCGAGCTAGGTGGTCTTTGTTCATGTACGCCCCCGCACGATCACGCTTTCGAATATGCGCGAGACAGCCGCGATCGGAAACCATAAATGGCGGCCACGTCCTCGCTTTGGTCTCACGACGCTTCGAAATGCGCCTAACCTAAGCGCCGCTGGGAGAGGGGCATTCGCCCCGTCCTTGCTGTCGGTAAAACCGGTTGGGGCCGCGACTTAACCATCGAGCCAGACAGCCCCAGGCAAAGGCGCGGACAAAAACGGGGCCCGAGCACTTCTCGATCAGCGGTTGACGCCCAATGCGCCGCCACCTACGCGTCTCTCTCCGGCGCGATCCTGCCGATCGTTGCGCGACTAACGCCAAGGACCTTAGCCAGATGGCGCGTGCTTTCGCCCTTTGAGCGCTCAGTCGCGACGAAAGCGCGCTGGTCAGCTGAAAGCTTGTAGCGCCGGCCAAGCTTTACGCCTCGCGTCCTGGCCCGCGCCCGCCCTTCAGATGTCCGCGCCCGTATCAGTTCGCGCTCGAACTCGGCAAGGCCGCCGAGAACCGTCAGCATAAGGCGCCCGTGCGCGGTCGTGGTATCCGCCCAGGCGTCGCGCATGGATCGAAACTGAGCCCCCTTCTCAGCAATCGCCGCCAGAATGTTGAGCAGGTCGCGCGTCGAGCGCGCAAGCCGGTCGAGGCGCATGACCAACAGGATGTCGCCGGCGTCAAGCGCGGCGATCGCCCGTTTTAGTTGGGCTCGATCAGCTCGCGCCCCGGAGACGACCTCTTGGAAGATCTTATGGCAACCGGCCAAGCGAAGTTCATCGATTTGCGCCGAGACGCCCTGCCCGTCCGTGGAGACCCGCGCATAGCCGTAAATCATGCCCTATTATGAGACTATAATATGAGCCGCTCAAGCTATTGTTTTCTCTAAGGCTGGTTGTCGTTTTCAGAAGACGGCTGCACTGAACGTCAGAAGCCGACTGCACTATAGCAGCGGAGGGGTTGGATCCATCAGGCAACGACGGGCTGCTGCCGGCCATCAGCGGACGCAGGGAGGACTTTCCGCAACCGGCCGTTCGATGCGGCACCGATGGCCTTCGCGCAGGGGTAGTGAATCCGCCAGGATTGACTTGCGCTGCCCTACCTCTCACTAGTGAGGGGCGGCAGCGCATCAAGCGGTGAGCGCACTCCGGCACCGCCAACTTTCAGCACATGCGTGTAAATCATCGTCGTAGAGACGTCGGAATGGCCGAGCAGATCCTGCACGGTTCGAATGTCGTAACCGCTGCGGAGCAAGGCCGTCGCGAACGAGTGGCGGAGGGTGTGCGGTGTGGCGGGCTTCGTGATGCCTGCTTGTTCTACGGCACGTTTGAAGGCGCGCTGAAAGGTCTTGATCTTCCCCCGAAAAAGTGGACGGGGTTAAGCCGCTCTGCGTTCCATCTCG
>NZ_LSJA01000078.1 GCF_001556515.1 Caulobacter sp. CCH9-E1
GGACTTCCCCCTCCGTCGGCTTCGCCGACACCTCCCCCGCTAGGGGGAGGATTTTACGAGCGTTCGCGGCGCTCTATCATCCGCGTATCCGGAATCGAACCAAACGATTTCAATGACTTCCTACTTTTACACCCCGCTCCATCATCCGCGTTGAAACCGCCCTTATGCTTTACCCACCTCGTCGCGAGGAAAGGGCGCATGGCCAGCGACCATCGTGGCGGCGGGGGG
>NZ_LSJA01000008.1 GCF_001556515.1 Caulobacter sp. CCH9-E1
CTCTTCGTCGGCGTCCTGATCGGGGTGATCCTGATCCTGGGCGGCCTGCAATTCTTCCCCGCGATGGCTCTGGGACCGATCGTCGAGCACTTCCAGGCGCTCGGCGCGGTCGCGGCCCTCCGCTGAGTGGTGATCCCATGACTTCGATCGACATCCACGCCGGCGAAGGGCGACGCGCCCTGGCCGGCGGTCTCTCCGGCGCCGTCCTGGCCCGCGCGGCCAAGGAGGCGTTCCTCAAGCTCGATCCGCGCAAGCTGACCGGCAATCCTGTGATCTTCGCCACCTGGCTGGTGGCCCTGCTCTCGACCGTCTCGGCGGTGGCGGCGGTGGCCACCCATCAGGCGGCGGGCTTCGCCATCCAGATCGCCGTCTGGCTGTGGGCCACGGTGCTGTTCGCCAACCTCGCCGAAAGCGTCGCCGAAGGCCGCGGCAAGGCGGCGGCCGACAGCCTGCGTGCGACGCGGGTGACCACCAAGGCCAAGCTGCTCGTCGATCCTAAGACCGGGACCTGGATCCCGACCCCGGCTCACAAGCTGGGCGTCGGCGAGGTGATCCTGGTCGAGGCCGGCGACGTCATTCCGACCGATGGCGAGATCATCGAGGGCATGGCCAGCGTCAACGAGGCGGCCATCACCGGCGAGAGCGCGCCGGTCATCCGCGAAAGCGGCGGCGACCGGTCGGCCGTCACCGGCGGCACCACCGTGGTCTCGGACTGGATCAAGGTGCGGGTTACGGCCGAGGCCGGATCGACGTTCCTCGACCGCATGATCGCCATGGTCGAGGGCGCGGACCGCCGCAAAACGCCGAACGAGATCGCCTTGGCCGTGCTGCTGGCGGGCCTGACGCTGATCTTCCTGATCGCGGTGGTGACCCTGCTGGGGCTGGGCAAGTTCTCGGGCGTGGCTCTGGACCCGCTGGTCTTGGGCGCGCTGTTCATCACGCTTATTCCGACGACCATTGGGGGACTCCTGTCCGCGGTCGGCATCGCCGGCATGGATCGCCTGCTGAAGGTCAACGTCCTGGCGACCTCCGGGCGTGCTGTCGAGGCGGCGGGCGACGTCGACACCCTGCTGCTGGACAAGACCGGCACCATCACCTTCGGCAACCGCATGGCCACCGAGGTCATCCCGGCGCCGGGCATGCGTCCTGACGCGGCGATGAAGGCGGCGCTGATGGCTTCTCTGGCCGACGAAACGCCCGAAGGCCGTTCTATCGTCGAGCTGGCCCGCAACGCCGGCCTGACCGTCGAGCCGCCAGAAGGCGCGACCTCGATCCCGTTCACCGCCCAGACTCGCCAGTCGGGCCTGGACCACGGCGGTCACTCCTGGCGCAAGGGGGCCGTGGACGCCGTCTACCGGTCGCTGGCGCTGGAGCCCAAGAGCATCCCGGCCGAATTGACGGCCGCCGTCGACCGGATCGCCCGCTCGGGCGGCACGCCGCTGGCGGTCAGCGAGGACGGCGTGGTCGTCGGGGTCATCCACCTCAAGGATGTCGTGAAGCCCGGGGTGAAGGAGCGCTTCGCCGACCTGCGCCGCATGGGCCTGCGCACGGTGATGATCACCGGCGACAATCCGGTGACGGCCGCCGCGATCGCCTCGGAAGCCGGCGTCGACGACTTCCTGGCCGAGGCCACGCCGGAGGACAAGCTGCGGCTGATCCGGGAAGAGCAGGGCAAGGGCCGCCTGGTGGCCATGTGCGGCGACGGCGCCAACGATGCGCCCGCGCTCGCCCAGGCCGACGTCGGCGTCGCCATGCAGACCGGCGCCCAGGCCGCCCGCGAGGCCGGCAACATGGTCGATCTCGACAGCGATCCCACCAAGGTCATCGAGATCGTCGAGGTCGGCAAGCAGATGCTGATCACCCGCGGCGCCCTGACGACCTTCTCGATCGCCAATGACGTCGCCAAGTACTTCGCCATCATCCCGGCGATGTTCGTGGTCTCGCTGCCGGCGCTGGGCGCGCTGAACGTCATGAAGCTGCACAGCCCGCAGAGCGCCATCCTGTCGGCGGTGATCTTCAACGCCCTGGTGATCGTCGCCCTGATCCCGCTGGCCCTGAAGGGCGTGAAGTATCGCGCCGTCGGCGCCGGCAAGCTGCTGTCGCGCAACCTGACCCTCTATGGGCTGGGCGGCCTGATCGCGCCGTTCGTCGGCATCAAGCTGATCGACCTCGTGGTCTCGGCCCTGGGTCTGGCGTAAACACGAGCCATCGGAGACTCATCCGTCATGCTTTCTCATCTTCGCCCCGCTCTAGTTTCGATGGGCTTGTTCACCGCTCTGCTGGGCCTGGCCTATCCGCTGGCCGTCACCGGCGTCGCCCAGGTGGTGTTTCCGACCCAGGCCAACGGCAGTCTCGTCCGTGACGCCGGCGGCCGGGTGGTTGGCTCGGCCCTGATCGGCCAGGCCTTCGCCAAGCCGGAATACTTCCACGGCCGTCCTTCGTCGGCGGGGAACGGCTATGACGCCACGGCCTCCAGCGGCTCCAACATGGGTCCGCTCAACGACAAGCTGATCGGGCGGGAAAAGGTCGACGCGGCCGCTTTGCGGGCCGAGAACCCCGGCGCGGTCATCCCCGCCGACGCCGTCACCACCTCCGCCTCGGGCCTGGATCCGGACATCTCGCCGGCCAACGCCCGCTTCCAGGCGCTGCGCATCGCCAAGGCGCGAGGCGTCCCGGAAAACGAGGTCATGGCGCTGATCGACGGTCAGCTCCAGCAGCCCCTGCTGGGCTTCATCGGCCAGCCGCGGGTCAATGTCCTCGCGCTCAACCGGGCGCTCGACGCCCGCTTTCCGCCAAACACCAGTCAGAAAGGCGGCTAGTGCCGGCGGACGAACCGAAACGGCCCGACCCCGAGGCGCTCCTGGCCGCCGCCAACAAGGCGCGCCGGGGGCGTCTCAAGGTGTTTCTGGGCATGGCGCCGGGCGTGGGCAAGACCTACGAGATGCTGCGCGCCGCCCGCCGCCGCAAGGCCGAGGGCGCGGATGTCCTGATCGGCGTCGTCGAGACGCACGGCCGTCGCGAGACCGAAAGCCTGCTGCGTGGCATGGAGATCCTGCCCCGCAAGCCGATCGAGCATCGCGGCCGCGTTCAGATGGAGTTCGACATCGACGCGGCCTTGGCGCGCAAGCCCAAGATCCTGCTGGTCGACGAGTACGCCCACTCCAACGCCATCGGCTCGCGCCATCCTAAGCGCTGGCAGGACGTCGAGGAATTGCTGGCCGCCGGCGTCGACGTCTGGACGACCCTGAACGTCCAGCACCTGGAGAGCCTCGTCGACGTCGTCCAGCGGATTACGGGCGTGCGCCAGCGCGAGACCGTGCCTGACAGCGCCTTGTCGCGCGCCGACGACATTGAGCTCGTCGACATCACGCCCGGCGAGCTGCGCGAGCGCATGGCGGCCGGCAAGGTCTATGTCCCCGAAACCGCGCGGCTGGCGGCCGACAACTTCTTCAAGGTCGAGAACCTCACGGCCATGCGCGAGCTGGCCCTGCGCCGTGCGGCCCAGACTGTAGACGACCAGCTCGTCGCCACCATGCGCGAGAAGGGCGTCGAGGGGCCCTGGGCGGCGGGCGAGCGGATCCTGGTGCTGGTCAGCGGCGATGCGATGGCCGCCACCCTGGTGCGAGCAGGACGGCGTCTGTCGGACATGATGATGGACGCGCCGTGGATCGTCGCCCACGTCGAGCGGACCGACCGGCCGTTGGCCAAGGACGGGGACACCGCGCGGCTGCGCGAAGCCTACCGTCTAGCCGAGCAACTGGGCGGCGCGACCGTGGCGCTGAGCGGCGGCGACATCGTCGACACGGTGATGGCCTACGCGCGCCGTCACAACGTCACCCAGATCGTGATCGGCAAGTCCGTCGAGAGCCGCTGGCGCCAGTTGCTCGGACGCTCCCTGGCCACCGCCTTGCTGCGTGAGGCGCGGGGCGTGGCGGTTCACGTCGTCACCGAGGCCGCGCATGAGCGCGAGCCCCGAACGCCCAAGCCTCTCGGACTGGGACGCTGGCAGGGCTATGCGGTTGGCGCGCTGTTCATCCTCGCAGCGACCCTGGCCGCCTGGGGGCTGGACGTCACCTTCGATCGCGTCGACCTGGGGATGATCTTCCTGGCCGCGGTGCTGGCGGCTGGGGTTCTTCATGGTCTGCGTCCGGCCTTGGCGGCGGCGACCGTGGCATTCATCGTCTATAATTATCTTTTCCTAGAGCCCCGCTACAGCCTGGTGGTCGGCTCTCCGACGGACTTCATCACCCTGATTGTATTCTGGGCGGTGGCCCTGGCGTCGGGCGGCCTCGCCGGACGCGTGAGAGATCAGGCCCTGGGCTCCCAGCGCCGCGCGGCGGCCGTGACGACCCTGCTCGCCGCTAGCCGCACCCTGTCGGCCGCGACAGGACGAGACGCGGTAGCCCGCGCCCTGGCGGAGCAGGTCTCAGCCGCCGCAGGTGGACGATCGATGGTCCTGCTGCCGGAGGGCGAGGAGATCGCGCCCGCCTTCGGTTCACCCAGTCTCGAGCCTCTGGACGCCGCCCAGATGGCCGCCGCGCGCTGGGCCTGGGAGAAGGGCGAGCCCGCCGGCTTCGGGACGGGGACCCTGCCGCAGGCGCGCTGGACCTTCTGGCCGATGGAGGGCGTGCGGGCCCGCAACGGCGTGGCCGGCGTCGAGGCCGGCGCCGCGCCGCCGGGCTCCGACCACGAGCGTCTGGTGCTGGCGCTGCTGGAGCAGGGGGCGGTGGCGCTGGAGCGTTCGCAACTGGCGTCCGAGGCGGTCGAGGCCGAGACCCTGCGTCGCGCCGACCGTTTCCGCTCGGCCTTGATGAACTCGGTCAGCCACGACCTGCGCACGCCGCTCTCGACCGTGCTGGGCGCCTCGACCACGCTGATCGACTACGGCGACAAGCTGACCAAGCCAGTGCGCGAGGACCTCGTCGTCAGCATCCGCGAGGAGGCTGAGCGACTGAACCGCTATGTCGCCAACCTGTTGGACATGACCCGCATCGAAGGCGGCGCCTTGCGGCTCAGGACCGACTGGATCGACGTGCGCGACGTCCTCAACGCCGCCGCCGATCGCGTCTCCCGCCGCCTGGGCGGACGCGCGCTGACCCGCGACTATCCGCGCGAGCTGTCCCTGGTGCAGGCCGACGCCAGCCTGCTGGAACAGGTGGTGGTCAATGTGCTGGAAAACGCCATCGCCTACAGCCCGGTCGAGGCTCGCATAGAGATGGCGGCCTATGAGGACCGGTCGAACGTGGTGATCAGCATCGAGGACGAGGGGAAAGGCATCCCGCCCTCGGAGCTGGAGCGGGTTTTCGACAAGTTCCGCCGCATGGAAGAGCCCAGCGATCGCAGCCAGGGCGCGGGCCTGGGACTGTCGATCGCCAAGGGCTTCATCGATGCGCTGGGCGGACGCATCGCCGCCGCCAGCCCCATTCACGACGGTAAAGGGACGCGGATCCTGATCAGTCTGCCGAAGGGCGTCGACACGCCGCACCATCTGCTATGACGTCGGCATGAGCGCGCTTCGCCACCGTATCCTCGTCATCGACGACGAGCCGCAGATCCACCGGTTCCTGGGGCCCGCGCTCGACGCGGCCGGCTACGAGGCGCTGCGGGCGGATAGCGGCCAGGAGGGGCTGCGCGGCATCGCCCTGTGGTCGCCGGACGCCGTCGTGCTCGACCTTGGCCTACCCGACATGGACGGCAAGGAGGTGCTGGAGAAGGCGCGGGCGTTCTACGAGGGGCCGATCCTGATCCTGTCCGCCCGCGACCGAGAGGTCGAGAAGATCGAGGCGCTGGACCGCGGCGCCAATGACTATGTCGAGAAACCCTTCGGCGTCGGCGAGTTGCTGGCGCGACTGCGCGTGGCGCTAAGGCAGTCGACCACAGTCAAGCGACCGACGGAGCCGCTTTCGCTCGGGGACGTGGTGATCGATCTCGACCGGCGTCTCGTGACCAAGACGGCCCAGCCGGTGAAACTGTCGCCCAAGGAATTCGACCTGCTGAGCCGCCTGGCCATGTCCCAGGGCAAGGTGCTGACGCACAAGGAGCTTCTGGTCAGCGTCTGGGGCGCGGCCCACGCCGACGACACCCAGTATCTGCGAGTGTTCGTCGGGCAGTTGCGGCAGAAGCTGGAAGATGATCCCGGCAAGCCAAAGCTGATCCTGACCGAGCCGGGCGTCGGGTATCGCCTGGCCGAATAGCGCTCGGCACATTTGATACGCCTGGAAACAGCGACGCCCATCCATCGTTTCGACGATGGCCGCGCACCTCCATCGCCAAGCCGACACGGTGTCGTCGCGCCATGAGCGAAAGGGAGCAGGGATATGGTTGACCTACGTCCGCTGGCGGTCGTGACCGGCGCTTCGAGCGGTATTGGCTACGAATTGGCCAAGCTTTGCGCGCAGAACGGTTTTGACCTGATCATCGCTGCTGATCGGCCTCTTGCTGAAACGGAGCAGATGCTTCGGGGCCTCGGGGCCTCCGTCGAAACCGTTCAAGGCGATCTCGCGACGACCGATGGCGTCGATCAGCTGCTGGCGAAAGTCGGCGGACGTCGCGTCGACGCCTTGCTCGCCAACGCAGGCCATGGCCTGGGTCATGCGTTTCTCGATCAGGATTTCGCGGCGATCCGGCACGTGATCGACACCAACGTCACCGGCACGATCTATCTGCTGCATCAGCTGGGACGCCGCATGCGAGATCAGGAGCGGGGGCGGATCCTGCTGACAGGTTCGATCGCCGGCCTGATGCCCGGATCGTTCCAGGCGGTCTACAACGGAACCAAGGCCTTCATCGACAGCTTCTCGTTCGCCTTGCGGGATGAGCTGAAGGACAGCGGCGTCACGGTCACCTGCTTGATGCCGGGCGCGACCGACACCGAATTCTTCGAACGCGCGGACATGCTCGACACCAAGATCGGTCAGGGCAAGAAGGATGATCCAGCGGACGTCGCCAAGACGGGATTCGAGGCGATGATGCGCGGGGAGGGCGACATCGTGCACGGCTTGAAGAACAAGATGCAGGCCGCGGCGGCCGCGGTCACCCCGCAATCGGTGCTGGCTGGTCAGCACCGCAAGATGGCCGAGCCTGGGACGGACGAGACCTAAAGCGCCCGAACGGCTTTCCGTTTCGAGATGAAAAGCCTCGCGGTCGCGGTTCGCACGGGGCGAGCCGCGACCGTCGTGGCCTCTATTGCGCCGCCCGCGGCTCCAGGCTCATCGCGCGCGCCGCGATCGCGGCTTGGGTCCGATTGTGAACGTTGAGTTTCCGCATCACCGCGGTCATGTGCGCCTTCACCGTCGCCTCGGCGATGCCGAGGTCGAAGGCGATCTGCTTGTTCAGCAGCCCGGAGTTGACGCCTTCGAGAACCTTCAGCTGCGTCGGCGTCAGGTCGCAAAGGCCGACCCGCGTGGTGGTTTCGGCGTTGTCCTGCTTTTTCCCGGTCATGTTCACCCCTGCTTTTCCTGTCCCACACCGCGCATCTTGCGATGAGCGGCCTCCGCCTTGGTCTGTGCGCCGGTCTTCGCCAGCGGGCGGTTCGTGCCTACGAACGTAGTTATATTAGTTGGACAGATTCAAACGGAATGGTCAATGTTAACGCAAACAATTTCCACGGGCGTTGCCATTGGCGTGAATCTGTTGGACAGGTTTCTCGGTAAGCGACGCCAAAAGGGGAGGGGCGGATGAGCCAGGGGCGGCTAGCCGATCAGGCCTATCTGGGCATCGTCGAGATGATCAAGGTCGAGGGATTGACCCCCGGCGACCGGCTGCCGTCCGAGGCGCGGCTGGCCGAGATCTTCGGCATGTCGCGTACGATCGTCCGCGAGGCGCTGGTCCGGTTGGCCGCTGACAGCATCACCGAGGCCCGTCGCGGCGCTGGATCGTTCGTGAAGAACCGGCCTTCCGACAAGCTCGGCGCCTATATGCCGCTGTCGGAGTTGCCATCGACCTTGGGCAGCTACGAGGTGCGGTTCGTGTTGGAGGCCGAGGCCGCCCGCCTGGCGGCCGCCCGCCGATCGAGCGAGGAGATGGCCGGGATCGAGGAGGCGTTGTCCAGCCTGCGCGCCGCGCTGTTGTCGAACGCCCCCGCGCATGACGAGGACATGGAGCTGCACCGCCGGATCGTGCTGGCCACGGCCAACCCGGCTTTCCTGGTGACGTTCGAGGCGCTTCAGCCCGATGTCGACAAGATCATGCGGGCCGGGGTCGATATCTCCCGCTCGCGGCCCCCCGAGGCCATCGACGAGATGATGCGCGAGCACGAGATGATCGTGGAGGCTATCCGCGCCCAAGACGGCGACGGGGCGGCGCTGGCGATGCGATGGCACCTATCGCGTGGGCGAAAGCGGCTAATGCCCTGAGGCGAGAGCGTCGGCGGGCAACGGCTGGTCCGAGAGCCAACTCTCCACGCTGTCGCAGAGCTGATCAGGGGAGATGAGGGCGTCAAGGGCGAAGACCTGCTCTTCGGCGGCGGGACGCTCCAGCGTGGCCAATTGGCTGTCGAGCAAGCTGACAGGCATGTAGTGGTCGGGCCGTTCAGTCATGCGTTTCAGCAACTCTTCGCGGCTGGCCTCGAGCAGCACAAAGCGAACTGGCGCGCCGATCGCGGCGCGAAGACGTTCCCTATACTTGAGCCTCAAGGCCGAGCAGGCGGCGACGGCCTGGCCTTCGGACGCCAGCGCCTCCTTGATCGCCAGGCCCAGCCGATCTAGCCACGGCCAGCGGTCCTCGTCCGTCAAGGGGCGCCCCGCCCGCATTTTCGCGACCGCCGTCTCGTCGTGGAAGGCGTCGCCCTCGAGAAAGGCGCAGCCGAGGCGACGCGCCAGAAGCGCGCCCAGCGTCGACTTCCCGCAGCCGCTGACGCCCATGGTCACGATGGCAAGCCCCTCGTCAGGGCGCGCGCGGCTGCTGGATGGCGTCTGCAAACGAGCTCCCCGTGGCTGGCCGAGCGCCTGGACAGGCTTGGCAAGCGCTCGATCGGAACCTGTTTTCTACCGAGCGCCTGTTCGGGCGTAACTACGACCATGGTCTCGGATGCGTACGCCTCGGCGATCTCATATCGCTGAGGATAGTGACTGGGAGAGTGACATGAGAGCGGTTGTCTTCGCGGCCATCCTGGCGGTTTCGACTCCAGCCTTAGCGGAAACCCGCTCCATCCTGACCTCCATCCCCGACGATCCGCACGCGGTGGTGGTCAAGGCCGTTGGCGACGGTCGCGCGGACGACACCGACGCTGTTCAGAAGGCCATCGACGCCGCCCGCGACAAAACCGGCCATGGCCTCGTCTTCTTGCCGTCTGGCCGCTATCGCCTGAGCCGCACCTTGCTGGTCCCGCCGGGCGTGCGGGTGTTCGGCGTCGGGGCGACCCGTCCGGTGTTCGTGCTCGGCGCGAATACGCCGGGTTTCCAGACGGGCGTCGCGACGATGATCGCCTTCACGGGCGGCGACCAGTATCAGGTCGGCGACATTCCCGTGCCGGTCCCGACCGTGCGCCCCACGACCGCCAAGGTGCGCGACGCCAATTCCGGCACCTTCTATTCGTCGATGAGCAACATCGACATCGAGATCGGGGAGGGCAATCCCGCGGCGGCGGCCGTCCGTTTCCGCATGGCGCAACACGCCTTCCTGCGACACATGGATTTCCGCCTGGGCTCCGCCTTCGCCGGCGTCTACCAGGCCGGCAACATCATGGAAGACGTGCACTTCCACGGCGGGCGCTACGGCATCGTCACCGAGAAGACCTCGCCGGCCTGGCAGTTCACCCTGGTCGACTCCACCTTCGACGGCCAGCGCGACGCGGCGATCCGCGAGCACGAGGTCGACCTGACCCTGGTCAATGTCGGCATCAAGAACACGCCGGTCGGGATCGAGATCGATCGCGGCTACAGCGACAGCCTGTGGGGCAAGAACGTCCGCTTCGAGAATGTCTCCAAGGCTGGGGTCGTCATCTCCGCCGAGAACAGCGTCTTCACCCAGGTCGGCTTCGACAACGCGACCGCCACCAACACCCCGGTGTTCGCCCGCTTCCGCGACAGCGGCAAGACCGTGGCGGGTAAGGGGAAAGACTATCGGGTGGCTTCGTTCACCTATGGGCTGACCTTGCCGGCCCTTGGCCAGACGGGCGAGTACAAGACGGTCGCCGACATCAAGCCACTCGCCGCCAAGACGGCCGCGAGGCCGGCGCTGCGAGCCCTGCCGCCGATGGGTGAATGGACCAACGTCAAGACCCTCGGGGTCAAGGGCGACGGCTCGACGGACGACACCGCCGCGCTGCAGAAGGCGATCGACACCCACCGCGTGCTCTATCTGCCGGTCGGCTTCTACATGGTGTCCGACACCCTGAAGCTGCGGCCCAACACGGTGCTGATCGGCCTGCACCCGGCCATCACCCAGCTGGTCATCCCGGACAACAATCCCAAGCATGCGGGAGTTGGCGCTGTCAGGCCGATTCTCGAAACGCCGCGCGGCGGCGACAACATCCTCTCCGGCATCGGCCTCTTCACAGGCCGGGTGAACCTGCGCGCCTCGGCCCTGCTGTGGCGCTCGGGCGCGAACTCCATGGTCAACGACGTCAAGATCATGGGCGGCGGCGGCACGCCGACGGCGGACGGCAAGTCGCTGGGCGCGGCCCAGGCCCGCAGCGGCGATCCGGTCGCCGACGGCCGCTGGGACGCGCAGTATCCCAGCATCTGGGTGACCGACGGCGGCGGCGGGACCTTCGCCGACGTCTGGAGCCCCAACACCTTCGCCTCGGCCGGCTTCTACATCAGCGACACCAAGACCCCCGGCTATATCTACGAGGTTTCGGTCGAGCACCACGTCCGCAACGAGTTCGTGCTCGACAATGTCGAGAACTGGGAGTTCCTCGCGCCCCAGACCGAGCAGGAGGTCGGCGACGGCCCAGACGCGGTGTCGCTGGAGGTGCGCAACTCGCGCAACATCCTGTTCGCCAATTATCACGGCTATCGGGTGACGCGGTCGTACCATCCGGCCGAAACGGCGGTGAAGCTGTTCAACTCCACCGACATCCGCTTCCGCAATGTCCACATCAACGCCGAGAGCGGCATCGCCCTGTGCGACAAGATCGGCTGCGGCACCTATCTGCGGGCCAGCAAGTATCCGTTCGAGAACGCGATCCAGGACAAGACCCGCAAGCTAGAGGTTCGCGAACGCGAATTCGCCGTGCTGGACGTCACCGGTCCGGTCTCCCCCGGCGCGCCGCCGGCGGCCGATCCGCGGGTGCGCAAGCTGGAAACCGGCTTCTGGTCGATCTCGGGCGCCACGACGGGCGCGGATGGGACGCTCTACTTCATCGACAAGCGTTTCCAGCGCATCTACCGCTGGACGGAGGGGCGCGGCCTGGAGGTGGTGCGCGACCACTCGCTGGACCCGACGAACCTGGCGGTCGATGGCTCGGGCAAGCTGCTGGTCGTGTCCTCGTATGGTCCGCAGGCCTCGGTCTATTCGATCGATCCCGAGGGGCCGAAAGACCAGATGACGATGATCTCGCCGACGGCCGTCGCGCCACGCGCGGGCGCCAAGACCTTGCTGCCGGTGAATTGGTGGGTGAACGGCGAGTTCCGCGACCAGTACGACCCGGCGACCGACCACTTCACCACCCTGGCGGAGATGTTCGCCCGCGACGTCGGAACGCCCAAGGCGCAGGAATACGTCTCGCCCGACGGCAGCGTCGTGCTTCCGGCCTTCCGCGTCTGGCAGCAGGGGCCGCCGGATCACGTGGGGTGGCGCTGGGCCGACACCCTCCAGGCCAATGGTCTGATCAGCGGCGCGGCCGGACAGCGGGTGTTCGTCACCAACGGCTCCGAGAACAAGACCTACAGCGGCCAAGTTGGCCCCGGCGGGACGCTCACCGACCTTAGGGCGTTCGCTGATCGCGGTGGCGAAAGCGTCGCCGTGGACAGGCAGGGTCGCGTGTTCGTCGCCAACGGCCAGATCTTCCAGTATGCGCCGGATGGCAAACAGGTCGGTCGGATCGACGTGCCGGAGCGTCCGCTGCAGCTGATCTTTGGCGGCGAGGGCGGTCGGACCCTGTTCATTCTGACCCACCATTCGCTCTACGCCGTAACGCCCTGAGAAAAGCCCGGGGGAGGGCGCCCATGAAGACCATGACCATCGCGCTGGCCGCGCTTCTGGCCTCCACCTCTGTCGGCTCCGTTGCTTTGGCTGAGAGCCGCTCGGCTTTCGTCACGACGCCAGCCGATCCGGCGGCGATCATCGCGAAGGGGCGCGGCGACGGCCGCGCTGACGATAGCGCGGCGCTGCAACAGGCCATCGACGCCGCCGCCAAGCCCGGCGGTGGTGTCGTCTTCCTGCCGTCGGGTCGTTATCGCATCACCAAGACGCTGTTCCTATGGCCCGGTGTTCGAGTGTTCGGCGTTGGAGCCACCCGGCCGGTGATCGTGCTGGGCGACGCGACCCCTGGCTTCCAGAAGGGCGTCGCCAACATGGTGATCGTCGCGGGCGCGAAGCCGGACCCGGCGCGAAGGGTCCCGTTCCCGCCGCCAGGCAGCGTGCCGTTCAACAAGGACGTGCCGGACGCCAATTCGGGCACCTTCTACACGGCGATGAGCAATGTCGATTTCGAGATCGGCAAGGGCAATCCGGCCGCGACGGCGATCCGGTTCCACGCGGCCCAGCACGCCTTCCTGAGCCACATGCGCTTCGATATCGGCTCGGGCTTGGCGGCGCTGTACCAGATCGGCAACGAGGCCGAGGACCTGCACTTCAAGGGCGGCCGCTACGGCATCCTGACCGAGAAGCCGTCGCCGGCTTGGGGTTTCGTGCTGCTCGACTCCACCTTCGAAGGTCAGCGCGAAGCGGCGATCCGCGAGCACGAGGCGGGCCTCACCCTCGTCAACGTGACCATGCGCGATACGCCGGTCGGGATCGAGATCGACCGCGGCTATGGCGATTGGCTGTGGGGCAAGAACGTCCGCTTCGAGAACGTCTCTAAGGCCGGCGTCGTCATCTCCAATGAAGGCAACGTCTACACCCAGGTCGGCTTCGAGAACGCCGTCGCCAAGGGCACGCCCGTGTTCGCCCGCTTCCGCGACAGCGGCAAGACCGTGGCCGGGAAGGGGAGCGCCTACCGGGTTGGCGCCTTCAACTATGGTTTGACCGTGCCCGCGCTCGGCCAGATGGGCGAGTACAAGACCACCTTCGACGCCGAGGCGCTAAAGGGCTATCCGGCGCCGCAGACGCCCGCGATCCGCGACCTGCCGCCGATGTCCGAGTGGAACAGCGTCCGCGACCTGGGCGCCAAGGGCGATAACGCCACCGACGACACGGCCGCGATCCAGAAGGCGATCGACACCCATCGCGTCGTCTATTTCCCGACCGGCTTCTACCGCGTCACCGACACGCTGAAGCTGCGGCCCGACACCGTTCTGATCGGTCTGCATCCCAGCCTGACGCAGATCGTCCTGCCCCACGGCACGCCGGCCTTCCAGGGCGTCGGCGCGCCCAAGGCGCTGGTCGAGTCCGGCAAGGGCGGCGACAACATCGTCTTTGGCCTTGGCCTCTACACCGAGGGCCAGAATCCCCGCGCCACGGCGCTGCTGTGGACCGCGGGCGAGCGCTCGATGGTCAACGACGTGAAGTTCCAGGGCGGTCACGGCACGAACCTGTACGACGGCTCGCGCTTCAATCCCTACAACGCCAACGCCTCGGCCGATCCGGACACCGCCAAACGCTGGGGCGGCCAGTATCCGAGCCTTTGGGTGACCAACGGCGGGGGCGGGACATTCGCCAATGTCTGGAGCCCGAACACCTACGCCTATTCGGGCATCTATGTGTCGGACACGACGACGCCTGGCCACGTCTATCAAGCGTCGGTCGAGCACCACGTGCGGTCCGAGATCAGCCTGAACCGCGTCGCCAACTGGGAGTTCCTGGCGCCCCAGACCGAGGAGGAGGCGGGCGAGGGCGAGGACACGGTGTCGCTGGAGATCCGCGACTCCCGCGACATCCTGCTGGCCAACTATCACGGCTATCGCGTCACGCGGACGCGCCGTCCGGTCTCCTCGGCCGTGAAGATCTACAACTCGCAGGACATTCGCTTCCGCAATGTGGCGGTGAACGGCGAGAGCGGCTTTTCCACTTGCGACGAAGGCGGCTGCGCGACCTTCTTGCGCCTGACCAAGTATCCGTACGAGAACGCGATCGAGGACGTGACGAGCGGCCTGCAGGTGCGCGAGCGGCAGTTCGCGGTGCTGGACATCGGCAAGGACGCGAAGGCGTCGGCGCCGTCGGTGTTCCCGGCCAATGCCCGGGTCGAGCGCCTCGCGGACGGCTTCTTCTCGGCGGGCGGCGGCGCGGTCGATGCGACGGGCGTCCTGTACTTCACCGACCGGCGCAACCAGCGCATCTACAGCTGGTCGTCGGAGCGCAAGCTTTCGATCGTTCGGGACAATACGCTAGATCCCATCAACCTCGCGGTCGACGGCTCTGGAAACCTGTTGGTGCTGTCGTCGGACGGCCGTAACGGCTCGGTCTACAGCTTCAAGCCCGGCAGCCCCGACACCGAGGTGACGGTCATTCCGGCGACGCCGGCGGGCGGACGGCCGAACGCCGCCAAGGTCTTGCCCATCAACTGGTGGGTCAATGGCGAGTTCAAGGATCAGATCGATCCGGACACCTATCAGTTTACGACCCTGGCCGAGCTGTTCGCGCGGGAGACGGCTGCGCCGCCGGTCTTGGAATATGTCTCTCCGGACGGCAGCTTGGCGCTGCCGGCCTATCGCGTGTTCCAGCAAGGGCCGCCGGACCATCGCGGCCTGAGGTTCTCGAACGCGCTGGACACATACGGCTTCACCACGGCCAAGCCCGGTCAGCGGGTCTTCGTCGCCAACAGTTCGGAGAACAAGACCTATAGCGGCCGGGTCGACGCACGCGGCGCGATCACCGACCTCAAGGTCTTCGCCGACCGCGGCGGCGAGAGCGTCGCGACGGACGCCGAGGGGCGCGTCTATGTCGCCAACGGTCAGGTGTTTGTCTATGCGTCGGACGGTCGCGAGCTGGGCCGGATCGACGTGCCGGAACGGCCCCTTCAGCTGCTGTTCGGCGGGGCCGACAAACGGACCCTGTACGTGCTTTCGCACCATGGCCTTTACGCCGTGCGGGCGGACTAGGAGCGACGGTCCAGCTCGCTCTCCGGTCGCCTACGACCATGGTCTAATAGTTCGTCCCCCACCGCTCTGACACAGTCCTCCCAGGCCGTCGACAATGGCCAAAAGAAAACTGGGAGGGATGTAGGATGAGTGCTGTCGGTAGCACGCGAGGGGGATCGTCCTTTTTGAGCGCCTTGCTCGCGACGAGCGCGTTCGCGACGATCATGGTGGGCGGCGCCGCCCACGCACAGGCGGCGCAGACGCCGCCGGCCACGACCGCCGACGACTCGGTTGTCACCGAGATCGTGGTCACCGGATCTCGTATCCGCTCGACGGGCTTCACCGCGCCGACGCCGACCCAGGTGCTGGGCGCCGCGGAGCTGGAGCGCGCCGCCCAGCCGAACATCTTCACCGCCATCACCCAGCTGCCGTCGCTGCAGGGCTCTAGCGGCGCCACCACCGGCACCTTCAGCACGTCGAGCGGCCAGCAGGGCCTTTCGTCGTTCTCGCTGCGGGGGCTTGGCACCATCCGCACCCTGACGCTGCTGGACGGCCAGCGCGTCGTGCCGGCCAACGTCACCGGCGTTCCCGACATCAGCCTGTTCCCCCAGCTCCTCGTCGAGCGGGTAGACGTCGTCACCGGCGGCGCCTCGGCCTCCTACGGCTCGGACGCCGTCGGCGGCGTCGTCAACTTCATCACCAACAAGAAGTTCGAGGGGCTCAAGGCCAATGTGATGGGCGGCGTCACGACCTATGGCGACAACCACCAGTGGTTGGCCCAGGTCGCGGCGGGCAAGAACTTCATGGATGACCGCCTGCACGTGCAGGTCAGCGGCGAATACGACTGGGAAGAGGGCGTCCCGGCGGGCGGCTTCGGAGAAGACGCGCCGGGCAGCCGTGACTGGTACACGACCGCCACCCTGGTCAATCGCGGCGTCACCAATGACGGCTCGCCACAATATCTCTATCGCGAGCACGCCCAGGCTTATCAGTACGCCAAGTACGGCCTGATCAGCGCGGGTCCGCTGCAAGGCACGGCGTTCGACGCCGCCGGCAATCCGTTCCAGTTCCAGTACGGCGGCGGCGGCGTGCCGTCCAAGGCGGCCAACGGCGCCGTCAGCGGCTGCTACACGAACGGCGGCTTCTGCATCGGCGGCGACTTGTCGGGCAACGTCGGAATCGGCACTTCGCTGCAGTCGCGGATCAAGCGGCTGAACAGCTACAGCCGTGTGGGCTTCGATCTCGACGCCAACAACGAGATTTACGCCACCTTCAACGCCGCCCGCGTGGAGAGCAGCAACCAGCCTAATCCGGGCGCGGCCACGACCGGTCTGACGATGTCGTGCTCGAATCCGTATCTGCCGGCGTCGATCGTCGCGGCCTGCGCCGCGAACGGCATCACGACCTTCACCTTCGGCACCAGCAACGCGCTGCTGCCGCGCAACATCTCGGTGCATCCTACGCGGACCCAGTATCGCGGCGTGATCGGCGCTGATGGCAAGTTCAACGCCTTGGGCACGGAATGGCGCTATGACGCCTACTACCAGCACGGCGAGAACACGACGAATATCCATGTTCGCGACATCCTGCTGACGCCGCGCTATCGGGCGGCGGTCCAGGCCACGCTCGTGAACGGCCAGATCGTCTGCGCCGATCCGATCGCGCGCGCCAATGGCTGCGTGCCGATCAACATCTTCGGCGGCCAGCGCCCGAGCGACGCGGCCCTGGCTTACATCACGCCCAAGAACGGCCCGTACCAGCACTCTGTCCAGAAGCAGGACGTCGCCAGCATCAACTTCAGCGGCGAGCCGATCAACGGCTGGGCGGGACCGATCTCGTTGGCCATCGGCGGCGAGTGGCGCAAGGAGCAGTACCACGTCAAAGGCGACCCCTACGGCGACGGCAATACGGATTCTCCGAACACCGCCGACTACCCCGCCGATCCGATCCTGAACGCGGCGGGCTCCAACTGGTTCGCGGGCAACTACCACTCCGGCGCCGGCAAGTACTCGGTGAAGGAAGCCTATGCCGAAGTGAACATGCCGTTGGTCAACTCCGACGCGGCGGGCAAGGCCAACCTCAACATGGCCGGCCGCTGGACCGACTACAGCACCTCCGGCACCATCTACACTTGGAAGGTCGGCGTCACCTGGGACACGCCGGTCGACGGCGTCCGCCTGCGGGCCGTCACCTCGCGTGACGTCCGCGCGCCGAACCTGTCGGAACTGTTCGCCGCGCCGGTGACGACCACGCTGCCGAACTTCACCATTCCCTCGAACGGCAAGCCTCCGGCCGGTCAGCCGTCCAGCGGCTCGCTGACCGTGCTGCAGAATGTCGTGGGCAACCCGGACCTGAAGCCGGAAATCGCCAAGAACGTCACCCTTGGCGCGGTGCTCTCGAACCCGCAATGGTTGCCGGGCTTCAGCATCTCAGTCGACTGGTACAACATCGTCCTCAACGGCGGCATCTCCAGCCTGGGCGCTCAGCAGATCGTCAACTTCTGCTATGCGGGCCTTACCCAGTTCTGCGGGGCCTTCAACCTCAACCCGCCGTCGGCCTTCGTGAACTCGCAGACGTTCAACCTGGCGTCGATCAAGACGAGCGGCTTCGATATCGAGAGCAGCTACCGTTTTGAGCTGCCCAGTGTTCCAGGCCGCTTCACGGTCCGCGGCCTGGCCACCAACGTCCACAAGTTCGTCACCAATCCGGGCATCCCTGGAGCGGTCGCCGTCGACTCGGCTGGCCAGAACTCCGGCGCCACGCCAGATTGGAAGGTCCTGGCCGTCCAGTCCTGGGATAACGACCGCTTCGCCATCAGCGTGCAGGAGCGTTGGTTCAGCGATGGCCGGTTCGGCGGCACGACCACCGAATACGTCGAATGCAAGCCGGGCAGCTGCCCGGTCTCGACCGGCAGCCGGCCGACCATCGACTACAACCACATGAGCGGCGCGACCTATGTCGATGTCAGCGCGTCGTACAAGTTCGGCAACGGCCTGCAGCTCTACGGCAAGGTCGACAACCTGCTGAACCGCGATCCGACCCCGTCGCCGCAGACCAACACCGGTCTCGACGCGAACCCGGCGCTCTACGACCTGCTGGGCCGCTTCTACCACGTCGGTCTGCGCTACAGCTTCTAGGCCTTCCGCGGCCGCTTTTCACCTCCCCCCTGGGCGGCGCCGCCCGGGTCTTGTCTCGGCAAGACCCGGGCGTTTTTCTTTTTTGGGCTTAGGGGCTGGCTTCGATGTCGTGGGCAGGGGCGTATCTGAAGCGGCCGGCGGCGATGGACGGCGGATCTCACATTCGACCCGTCCGGCAGCCGCTTAAGGCGATGCTCGTTCAGACCGCTAAAGGCGGCGGTGGTGGTCCGTCCTTCTAAAGCGCGAACACGCCATATGACCCAGATCACGGTCAACGTCAGACCCTTACGAGCGGGGGGCGCGGATTGCGGACCGGATTTTGGCCTGCAGGCTTTTATCGCTGGCCGCGCCGCCGAACGCAGCGCGGTGCGGCTGGCGGCGGCCTTCACTCTTGCTGGGCGCGGGGTGAAGGTCGTCATTCATGATCGATCGGACAGCGCGGCCGGCGAGCTGGATGCTGGTCCTCACACCCATCCGGTCCAGCGCCGTTTCACGATTCACTGAAACTGGAACTTCCGGGCTCGACCGCTCGTTGGCAGGCGTCGCCCAGTGAAGGAGAGCGCCATGCCCCAGGGCAAGGATCCCAAAACCGCCGACCGTCTAGGCGGCGTTCACAAGGTCGCCACCCCACGCCAACCCGTTCCCGCCTCGCCAGGCGACGAGCGTGAGGTGCGCCTGCAGGACACGCGCCCGAAACCTCCCCGCCGCGTTTGACCTCGCGATCATCAATTGCTGGCCGCAGGAACAGCCTCGCCGCCGCGCGCGATCCTTCTGGATCACCTTTCAATGTGGAGGACCGCATGTCGCTAGACGCCCCCCCGACATCATCGCCCCGACGCCGCTCGCGCACGGGGGGCGAAGCGTCATTGGCGCAGGAGCCTCGGTCGTGGAGCCCCGGCGCGCGAGGCGGCGGCGCGCCGTCCGTTGCTCCCACCAGGACCTTCCGCCTCCCGGGCGGCAAGCAGATGACCCTTTCGACTGACCGTGTGCGCGCCGCGCCGGCCGTCACGCCTCAAATCTCGATGGTGCTTGGCCAGAACGCCCTAGGCCTTGGGGTCTGGGGGCTTCTTGCGCCCCATAGCGTCAACCGCTTCCTGGGCATACGCGCGTCGGCCTCCACGACGCGCGTCTTGTTCGGTGCGCGCGAACTGGCCACGGGCATGGTCCTGGCGTCGGACCCGACCAAGTCCAGCGCCCTGTGGGCGCGGGTGGCGGGCGATGTCTTCGACATCTTGGTGCTGCGCCGGTTGGCGCGGCGAGACAATCCCAAACGCGGCAACGCGCGCCTGGCGATGGGCGTGGTGCTGGCGATCACCGCCCTCGATGTCGTGGCCGCGGTGCGAATGACCAACGTCAAGCGCGACTGCGCATAGGAGGCGGCGATGAAGGCGATCTGCTGGCAAGGCAAGAAGGACCTCCGCTGCGAGGAGGCGCCGGATCCGATCATCGAGGATCCGAAGGACGCGATCATCCGCGTCACCTCGACCTGCATCTGCGGGTCCGATCTGCACCTGATGAACGGCTTCGTGCCGACCATGTGCGCGGGCGACGTCATGGGACACGAGCCCATGGGCGAGGTCGTCGAAGTCGGCCTGGAAGCGAAGGCCAAGGGGTTGAAGGTCGGCGACCGCGTGGTCGTGCCGTTCCAGATGATCTGCGGCGAGTGCGAACAGTGCCGCCAGGGCAACTACTCCGTTTGCCAGACGACCAACCGCAACGCGGACCTGGCCAAGGCCTTCTTCGGCGATACGACGGCGGGGCTGTTCGGCTACTCCCACATTACGGGCGGCTACGCTGGCGGCCAGGCCCAGTACATGCGCGTGCCCTACGCGGCGACCACGGTCATCAAGGTCCCGGAGTCGGGCGAGGACGAGAAGTACCTGTTTCTCAGCGACATCCTGCCGACCGGCTGGCAGGCCGCGGCCTTCGCCGACATTCGCCCGACCGACACTGTCGCGGTTTGGGGCTGCGGTCCGGTGGGCCTCTTCACCATCCAGTCAGCCCTGATCATGGGCGCCAAGCGGGTGATCGCGATCGACGACGTTCCCGAGCGGCTCGCAATGGCGGAGGGACTGGGCGCGGAAATCCTGGACCGCAGTCAGGTCAACGTCTTGCACGCCCTGAAGGAGATGACGGACGGGCACGGTCCCGAGCGCTGCATCGACGCCGTCGGCCTGGAAGCCCATGGGCCGACGCCGGTGCTGGGCCTGATCGACAGGGCCCAGGCGGCGATGAAGCTGGAGACCGAACGGCCCGTGGCCCTGCGCGAGGCGATCATGGCCTGTAAGGCGGCGGGCGTCGTCTCAATTCCCGGCGTCTATGGGGGCATGTCCAACATGATCCCGATGGGCGCGGTGATGAACAAGGGGCTGACGATCCGCACTGGCCAGACTCACGTGAAGCGCTGGTCCGATGACTTGCTGCGGCGCATCGGCGAAGGCGAGATCGACCCGACCTTCGTGGTGACTCACACCGCGCCGCTCTCCAAGGGACCCGAGCTCTACAAGACTTTCCGCGACAAGAAGGACGGTTGCGTCAAGGTGGTGCTCAAGCCCTGACGCCATGTCTTTTGCTTAGCGGCCGAACACTTTGGTCTCCCTGTCGTTGAGCTTCGACCACTTCTTGGAGACGAACATGGCTCGAATGACTTTAGCGGCCGCCGCATCCGTGGCGGCCCTTTCCTTGGCGGCTTGCCAGCAAAAGGACGCCACGCCCAATCCGAACGACCCGGGCACGAGCAACCCGGCTGTCAACGCCGCCCAAGACGCTACCTCGGCCGCCGTCGGGACGACCTCCGCCGCCATGGCGGGACCGATGTCCACGGACGCCTTCGTCACCAACGCCGCGATCAGCGACATGTACGAGATCGAGGCCGGCAAGATCGCCCAGCAGAAGGGCAAGGCACAGGGCGTGAAGGACTTCGGCAAGATGATGGTCGCCGACCACACGGCCCTGTCCAGCGCCATGAAGCCGCTGATCGCCGCCGCCGGCAAGACCGCGCCGCCTGGATTGGACGAGCGTCGCAAGGGCATGATCGATAATCTGAACGCGGCCGCGCCGGCCGACTTCGACAAGGTCTATCTCGACCAGCAGGACGCCGCTCACAAAGAGGCGCTGACGCTGATGCAGGGCTACGCCCAACGCGGCGATGACGCCGGCCTGCGCGATGCGGCCTCGAAGGCCGTTCCGAAGATCCAGGCCCACCTCGATCACGTGCAACAGCTAAAGGCTGGCGGCGACGTCGCGCACTAGCCTTCGCGAAACGCCAAGAAAAGAAAGCGTGGCGGTCGACCGCCACGCTTTCTTCGTTTCGGGATTAGAAGGGGCCGCCGGCTTCCCAGCGGCTCCAAGGGAAATCAGTCCAGCCCGGCGTTTTCGAGAAAGACCGCCGCGTCCAGATCGATCGTCATTTCTCGTGTCCAGAACCGCAGCTGGCCGCACTGCGCCAGGAAGACCGGAACGTCTTGCGGTCCTTCGAGTGCGATCAAGCCCTCGTCGAAATCCTCGGGCGCGATGCCGGCCTTGTTGAGCAAGAGCTCGGCCGCGCTGGTGTAGCCGATGAACTTGCAGTGGGCGAAGGCGTCGCTGACGAAGTCCTTGGCGGTTTTGTCCTTGGCCAGCATGGCCGCCCCCTCAGGCGATAGCGCCAGAACGACGGCGTCGTACAGGACCGATGGACCGCCATCGATCTTCTGCTTGGCCTGCGCGATCGTTCCGTCGTCGAGCGTCGCCCCGGCCGTCTTGGGGGCGATGATCTCATAGACAGCCGGCAGGCTTTTGACGGCGTCGACCAGGGCCTCGACCAGCGCCGCCGGCGCGCCGTCGCTGACCAGGATGCCGAGCTTGCGGCCAGCGAAGGTGCCGGGCGCGCGCTTGAGGATCGAGAGGGCGTCCGACGGCGGCAGGGTGGTCAGCGGCGGCGAAGCCGCCGGGGCGGGAGCGGGCAGGGCCGGCAGGCCAAGGCCTGTCGCGACCACTATGGCTAGGCGCTCATCGATATTGCGCAGATGGGCCACCATGCGCTCGCGGATGTCGATCCGCTCGCACTTGGACAGTTCAAAGACCAGGGCGTCGCCGATGTGCTTCTGCTCGATCGCGGTCTGGCTGATGAAGAACTGCCGGGCCTGGCTGTAGTGGTCCGAGAAGGTCCCGGGGCGCTCCTGAACCTTGCGACCATTCTCGGCCGCTTCGAAGTGGCGATAGCCGGTCGCCGGGCTCTCGCGAGGGCCGCCCCAGCTGTTGGGCTCATAGTTCACGCGCCCCTTGGGGTTGCGCATGTTCATGTGCCCGTCTTGTTGGAAATTGTGGACCGGACAGCGCGGCGCGTTGATCGGGATGTGCGTGAAGTTCGGGCCGCCCAAGCGCTTCAGCTGGGTGTCCAGATACGAGAAGTTCCGCCCCTGCAGCAGTGGGTCGTTGGTGAAGCCGACGCCGGGCACCACGTTCTGGGTGCAGAAGGCGACCTGTTCGGTCTCGGCGAAGAAGTTGTCAACGAGGCCGTCGAGTACGAATTCGCCGATGATCCGGACCGGAATCTGCTCTTCCGGGATGATCTTGGTGGCGTCCAGCACGTCGAACTCGAACTGGTCGGCGAAGTCGTCATCGAACAGCTGAACCCCGAGGTCCCAGATCGGCGGCGCGCCCAGGTCGATGGCGTCCCAGAGGTCGCGGCGGTGGAAGTCGGGGTCGGCGCCGTTGATCTTAAGCGCCTCGTTCCATAGCACCGACTGCAGGCCCAGGCGCGGCTTGAAGTGGAACTTCACATAGGTCCCCTTGCCCTCGGCGTCGATGAGCCGGAAGGTGTGGACCCCGAAGCCTTCCATGAACCGGTAGGAGCGAGGGATCGCCCGGTCGGACATGGTCCACATGATCATGTGCATGGACTCGGGCGTCAGGGTGATGAAGTCCCAGAAGTTGTCGTGGGCGGTCTGGGCCTGGGGAAATTCGCGATCGGGCGCGGGCTTGGCCGCGTGGACCATGTCCGGAAACTTGATCGCGTCCTGGATGAAGAACACCGGGATGTTGTTGGCCACGATGTCCCAGTTGCCCTCCTTGGTGTAGAACTTGACCGCGAAGCCCCGGACATCGCGCGCCAGGTCAAACGAGCCCTTGTTGCCGATCACGGTCGAGAACCGGACGAACATCGGCGTTGTCTCGCCGACCTCGGTCAGCATCTTGGCCCGCGTGAACTCGGCCAGAGACTCCTTCAGCGTGAAGGTCCCATGGACGCCGTAGCCGCGAGCATGAACCACCCGCTCGGGAATGCGCTCATGATCGAAATGGAAGATTTTCTCCCGAAAGTGGAAGTCCTCCAGCAAGGCCGGACCTCTCGCGCCGACGCGCAAGGTGTTCTGGTCATCCGCGACGGGCACGCCCTGCTGGGTAGTTAGAACGGCGTTTTCATCGCCATTCTCAGAGGCGACCTGATGGAGCTCTCCCGCCTCGCCAAGGCGAGTTTCGAATTCGGCGGCGTGCGAGGTCGCGCCGGTGTCCTTGCCGATCACCTTGGGCATGTGAAGTCCTTGAGAGGGAGGGTTGCTCTGGGCTCAACCCTCCCTTTCAAGGTCCGTTGCGAACGGCGTCTTTTGATAGCGACTAAAGCTTGGAAGGCGGTCAGGGGCGCTGGTCGGCCGCCGCTTCAAGCGCTGAGCGATTCAGCAGGGTGACCTGGGCGCCGCGCACCTCGATGAGGCCGTCCCGACGCAACTGTTGCAGCGTGCGGTTCACATGCACCAGGCTGAGACCCAAGGCGTCGGCCAGCACCTCCTGCTTCACCGGTATGTAAAAGCCGTCAGGGCGGGCTTCGCCGATTTCCATGAGGCGGCCATGGAGCTCCAGAAGCAGATGCGCCATGCGTTCGTAGGCGGTTTGCCGGCCCAGGCGCACGACCTGATCCAGAAGACGACCCTGCTGCGCCGCGGCCGCGCCCGCGAACACCCTACCCAGGCGTTCGGAGAGCGGCGGCAAGGCGGGTTTGGCTTGTCGCACCTTCAATGGGGTTAGCGCCAAGACCTCGACCGAGGGGTGGGCGCGGGTCAGCAGGTCGAAGCCTACCCCGTCACCCGGCAGGATGAAGGATAGAAGCTGCCGACGGCCGTCGCTCAACCGGCGGGCAAGGCACGCCCAGCCCGATGTCAGGAAGAAGGCTGGGGCGTCCGGCTCGATCGATTGGTTGGCCGAGTAGGTTTCTGTTCCCGCCAGGAAAGCTTCCAGCTCGAGCCAGTCTTCCTCGCGGAATAAGCCGTATCGCCTGAGCCGTCGGATGTAGCTTCGGTCGCCGAGCATCTCCCTTGGCGGCCGTGGGGGGGCGATCGCTAGCATCGCGACCTCATCCAATCCCAGCGCAAGATGTTTGTTTGATTTTTGCTCATAGCTCGCTCCATTTTTGCGAGCCCCGTCCCGGCATTGATAATGCTTTATCAAAATATTGGTGTCGACGCATAAAATTAAAACATGTAACTACGCTGTAATTGTCGGTATATCTTATTGTTAGATCTGGATTTTATTCAGTCTGGCTTCCTCTTGGCGGCCGGCGGCCAAGGAGATCGGCCCTGGTGAACCGTTCAAGGCTCCGCTTCGTTCTAGGAGCCGCTCGGGCCTGTCGCCCGGAAAGGGAACGGACGCGTGACGCTTCAGCAGGGTCTTTCGTTTGGTTTGATCGGCGCCACGGTGCTCTGTTTCCTTTGGGGGCGCTGGCGCTATGACTTGGTCGCGCTTGGGGCCTTGGCGGTCGGGATCGCTATTGGATTGATCCCGGTGAAGTCCGCGTTCGATGGCTTTTCGAACGATATCGTGGTGATCATCGCGAGCGCGCTGGTGCTCAGCGCGGCGGTGTCTCGCTCGGGGCTGGTCGACCGTCTGATGGCGCCGCTGCTTCCCCGACTTGGAAGCGAGCGCAGTCAGGTTCCCGTCCTGGTGACGGTGACGACCCTCCTGTCGATGATGACCAAGAACGTCGGCGCCTTGGCGCTGATGATGCCGTCGGCGCTGCAGATCGCCAAGCGGGCGGGGGTCTCGCCGGGGCGTCTCTTGATGCCGATGTCGTTCGGTTCGCTGGTCGGGGGGCTGGCCGTGCTGGTCGGCACGTCGCCCAACATCATCGTGTCGGAAGTGCGCGGAAAGGCGCTGGGCGAGCCGTTCCGGATGTTCGACTTCATGCCCGTGGGCGGAAGTCTCGCCCTGATCACGATCGTCTATCTGTCCTTCGCCTATCGCCTGCTGCCCAAGCATAGGACGGCGGCGATCGACGTGGACGCCGCCTTGGCCGCGAACGCCTATGTCACCGAGGTCGAGGCGCCGGAAGGCTGGCGCTTCGCGGAAGGCCGCGTGGCCGATCTCCGCACGGCCGCCGATGGGGCGGTCAGTGTCGTGGCGATCCTGCGCGGTAGAAAGCGCATGGCGTCGCCCCACGCCAATCGCCGCATCCTGCCTGGCGATCAGCTGTTGTTGGAAGGCGAGCAGCAGGCCCTCAACGAGCTCATCGTCAAGACGGGCCTGAAGCTGACCGACGCGGACCGGCCCGTGGTGATGAACGAGCCCACCGAAGAGGTGAGGGTGGTGGAGGCCGTCATCGGCGCGGAATCCGACCTGATCGGCCAGACGGCGCGCGGCCTGAAGCTGAACGAGGCGCACGGGGTCAATCTACTCGGCGTCAGCCGAAGCGGGTATCGCATGGCCGGTCGTCTGGCGACGGTCCGCCTGCGCGCCGGCGACATCTTGGTGCTGCAGGGCGCCGAGCAGCAGCTTCCCCTGGCCTTGTCCGCCCTGGGGTGCCTGCCCTTGGCGGAGCGGGAGGTGCGGCTGGGCGGCGCCCGTCACGTGCTGCTGCCGACGGCGATCCTGGTCGGGGCGATGCTGCTGGTCGCGTTCGGCGTGCTGCCGGCGGCGGCGGGATTCTTCGGAGCGGCGGTGCTGGTGGTCGCGACGGGCGCTCTGCGCATGCGCGAGGCCTATGCGTCTCTCGAAGGGCCGGTGCTGGTGCTTGTCGCGGCGATGATCCCCGTCAGCGACACCGTGCAGTCGACCGGCGGAGCGGACCTGATCGCGAGCTGGCTCTCGGGCGCGTTCCACGGCCTTCCGCCCCTCGTCACCTTGACGGCGATGATGGCGGTCGCGATGGCCGCGACTCCGTTCCTGAACAACGCCGCCACGGTCTTGATCGTGGCTCCGATCGGCATGGGGCTGGCTGAGCGACTGGGCCTGAACCCAGACCCGTTCCTGATGGCGGTCGCCGTCGGCGCGGGCTGCGACTTCCTCACGCCGATCGGTCACCAGTGCAACACGCTGGTCCTGGCGCCCGGGGGCTATAGGTTCGGCGACTATGCGCGTCTCGGCGCGCCGCTGACCCTGCTGATCCTGCTGCTGGCGCCAGCGCTGATCGCGTTCTTCTGGCCGTTCGCGCGATAGGGTGGAACGCCCTTTTTCCGGCCGACGTTGGGCGTGCATGGCCGCCAGGATCGATACGGTCGCCGAGGTGTTGTCCATGCACCTGGGGCCGCGGGAGATCCTGCTCGGCGTCACCCTCGATTTTCAGGACAGCCTGACAGCCCGCGAGATCGAGGACGCCGCCGACGACTTCGCCAGTGAAATCCGCGCGGTCGATCCTCGCATCACCCGCGTCTTTGTGCGGTCAGGGCGGGGGCGCAACGCCTACGCCCAGCCGCTGCCGTCGGCGTTCTAGAGCCAGGAATAGATCGCGCGAGGAATGTAGAAGCCGCGCTTGTTCAAGATCGCGCCCGCGACATCGCCCGCGGCGCCTTCGATGCGCTCGATCATGTTTCGGGCCACCGCGGCTCGCGTCGCTTCGGCTTCGATGACGACGATGTTCATGTCGACCAGCGGCGCGAAGATCAGGCACGCTGACGAGCGCTCCAAGGCCGGACAGTCGACCAGCACCACGTCATAGTTTCGGCGCGCCTCGCGGAAGAAGGTCTCCCACTCGGTCTCGCTCAAGACGTGAGAGCCCGCGCCCATCGGCAGGGTGATATGCAGCGATGTGCCCTTGACGCCGATCCGATCCGGAGAGACGCGCGTCAGCTTGGCGCCGCTCTCCGCGAAGGCCTGGATGACGGACCCCTCGACGGCCGGTTCGATATCGACGATCAGCACGCGCTTGGCGTTGGCCGTGGCGGCCATCATGGCCAGGTCCATCAGCAGGCTGGAAACGCCTTCGCCGCCGTTGGCGGCGACAAGTTGCATGACACGGCCGGGTCCTGGCGCGACGCTGGTGAGGAGCCGCAAGACCAGCTTGGCGTCGTCATAGCCCAGGAACGAGGCGCGGCCGACCGAGCCAGGCTGGCCACGACGTCGCGCGGCAATCTTGTCGTCGGCCGAAACGGTCAGCACGACCGGCAAGTCCAGCTTCTGTTCCACGTCTCGCGGCGTGATCATCACGTCCGAGAAGGCGGACGACACCACGATCACCGCCACCGCCGTGGCTAACCCCAACCCCAGGCCGGCCAGCAGCAGAACCATGCGGCCGCTCGACCCCTTCACGGGCGGGTCCGCGGCCTGGACGATGCGGACATTGGCCTTGGCCTTGGAGAGCGTGCTGGCCAGTCCGGTCTCCTGAGCGCGCTTCGCCACTTCGGCGAAACTGCCTTCCAGCGTGCCGCGTTGGCGTATCAGCTCGCGATATTCCGGGCCAATCAGAACCAGCTCCGCGAGGCGCGCATTGACGGTCTTGAGGTCACGCGCCGCTTGAACACGCGCCAGGCGCAGGCCCGTGAGATCGCCGACGCTGTCGGCGAGTTCGGTGTCGAGCTGTTGACGCACCGGATTGGCGCCGCGGCGAACCGCCATGACCTGCTGTTGCGGCGCCGCTTGGATCTGCGCCTGAACCTCGGCGATCTTGCGATCAAGATCGACGATCAGCGGGTACCCTTCGACATAGCGCGCGGCGGCTTGCCGTCGCTGGTTCTGAAGGTCCAACAGCGTGCGAGTCAGGTCGTCCAGCTGTTGCGAACGCCCCTTGTCGTTGGAGATCTCCACTTCCGCCGGCGCGGACTTGAGCCAGCCGGACAGCACCGACACCCGGCCGCTTCGCGCGGCGAGCTGCTGATCCAGCACCTGGATCTGGCTGACAAGCGAGGCCTGCTGATTCTGAACGGTCGTCAGCTCGGTCGGATAGTCGCCGAAGCCGTGATCGACCGAGAAGCTAAGCAACTTGGCCTCGACCTCGGTCAGGCGCTTGTTCAGCTGGTCGCGTTGGGCGTTCACCAGGGACGGATCGGCCTGCTCGAAGATCAGCCGACGACGCTCGATATAGAGCTTCACCAAGGTGTTCAGGAGGTCGGCGGCGACCTTGGGGTCGTCGCTCTGCAGGTTGAGCTCGATGACGTTCGACTGAGGGATGTTGACGATGTCGAGGTCCTTGGAGAACTGCTCGGCCGCCTTCTCCAGCCCCTTGGGTTGGTTCGCTAGCTTGGGATAGGCGCGGGCCAGGCCGACCTTTCGGATCGCCTGAATGCGCAGTTCCTTGGCCGACAGAATCTGGATTTCGGCCTGGACGATCTGGGCGCGGTCGAAGCTGAGGCCTTGAGCCCCGCCATCCACATCGCTGCGGAACACATAGTCGTCGCCAAGCAGGATCAGCAGGCGCGACTGGGCGGTGTAGATGGGATGCGCCAGGAAGATGGCGATCACCGCCAGCGCGACAGGGATCAGAAAGCCGAGCAGGGCTTCGGCGCGGTAATAGAACACCGGCGTCAGCAACTCGCGCACCGTCAGAGGCGAGCGCGTGCGTCCTTGCCCTCCTTTGACGTAAGCGCCTTGCTCTATCACCGCGGTGTTCATCTGTGCGGAGGACTTCGACTCTGCGACCGCGTAAGCGCGACGTAACTCTGGTCGATAGCGGTGCAGGACTTAACAAACATTGACGTCTTCGCGCGCCGTTAAGTCCACATCGCTTGAAATGACCCATTTTGAGTAAAATCGTTGTTATGCAAAGGCTTCCAATACATGAGGCGCAACCATTTGCCGCATGTGCAGATAGGAGCGGCAACCAAATCCTAACGCCCTTGCGCCACTTACGTTTACCAACGCCGCGCTGTCTCGTGGCGAGGGAGATTGGTTTGTCAGCCTGGCTGCGCGCTTTATCGCTCTTCATCGTTCTGGCGGTCGCCGGCTGCGCCTCGGATCCGGCGCCGAGCTCGCGTAATGCGGCGCGCGGAGAGGCGACCTTCGCGCCCTGGACCAGCGAGGACTATCGCTATCGCATCGGTCCTGGCGACGAACTGTCGGTCCGCTTCATGGTCAACCCCGACCTCAATGCGACCGTCGTGGTGGGACCTGACGGCCGAGGAATCTTTCCATTGATCAGTGCTCAGGATGTCGCCGGCCTGACAGCTGAAGAGGCCAACGCCCTGCTGAGCCGCGCCTATGCCGCCGTGCTGCGCGCGCCCCAGGTCGAGACGTTGGTGGCGGGCTATGGCGCTTCCCAAATCTATATCGGCGGCGAAGTGCGCGATCCGGGCGTGAAGACGATCAAGGGGCGCCTGACCGTGGCCCAGGCCGTCATGTCGGCCGGCGGATTTCAAGACACGGCCCGAACGGGGCATGTGGTGGTCATCCGCCAGCGGCCGGGTGACCCTCGGCTGCTGATGAGAACGATCGATGTGCGGGACAATCTGAACGGCAAGGGCGGCGACGACTTCGCCGTTCTGCCCGGCGATCTGATCTTTGTGCCGCGCAGCGCCATCACCGAGGTCAATCGTTTCGTTCGACAGTATGTGACCGGGGTCTTGCCGTTCAATTTCAACTACAGCATCAACCGCGGCACGCGTTACTAGCCTGAAGGCTGCCCGAGGAGACGGATGTCCCGCTATCTGATCTCCGCTGTCGAGCAGGCCGTCTGGTCCCTGCTCAATTTCGGCGTCAATCTGCTGCTGATCCGCTTCGTGGCGCCGGACGAGTACGGGGCGTTCATGCTCTGGGCGTCCTGCGGCTTCGTGCTGTCCAGTCTGCAGAACGCCCTGACCGTCTGCCATTTGCAGGCGTTGACGCCCGGCGCCGGGATCGATCCCAAGCGCCTGCCGGTCGAGCGCCTGATGCATGGCGTCAATGCCGTATTCTTAGTGATGACGGCTCTTGCGTGCCTGGGCGCGGCGCTCGCGTGGCGTAGCGCGGGGAGCCCTTACGGCGCTCCGGCGGCGGCCTTGTTCGTGCCAGCGTTCCTGGCGCAACAGTACCTGAGGGCGCTGGCTTTCTCGCGCGGACGCCCAGGCCTTGCGACCGTGCAAACCGCGGCGGTCTTTTGTCTGGTGGCGCTGCTCCTGGGCCAAGTCCTGCTCGAGGGAAGTCGACCGGACGCGAATACCGTCCTCTGGCGATTGGGCCTCGCCTATACGGTGACGGGCGCCGCGGGCGCGGTTTGGGCCCTGCGAGGGCAGGGCGGCTGGCTTCGCCGCCACGAGATGAAGGCCTATGGCGACTATGTCCGGCAATCGGGCTGGGTTTTTCTGGGCGTATCGAGCACAGAGCTGCTGACGCGCTTCTACGTATTCGTGGTCGCCGGTTGGTTTGGCGCCGCGACGCTGGCGTCCCTCTCGGCGACCCAGCAGCTGTTGCGGCCCGTTCCGCTGCTTGCGATGTCCTGGAGCATGGTGGCCCGCAACGATCTGGCGCGGCGTCGCGATCGCCAGGCCTGGAACGGCTTCCGTCGGCTACTGGCGCTTGCGGCGGGCGTGGGGATGCTGTTCGCGGCGGCTTGGACCGTGATCCTTCATATGGCCTGGCCGACGATCGCAACGCACCTTTTCGGCGGCAAGTATCTGGCTGATGGCTGGATGGTCGTCCTCTGGGGGCTCAGCGCCGCCATCACCCTGGGACAGACGGTGGTTAGCACCGGCCTTCAGGTGCTGCGCGCCTTCAAGCCGTTGGCGCTGGCGAATGGCGCGGCCTCTCTGGTCGCCGCCGCCGGCATCCTGCTGACGATGAGGGCGCTGGGCCCCGCCGGCGCCATCATCGGCACCGCGGCGGGGCAGTTGTTGGAGCTTGCGGCCATGGCCGCCATTCTCCTGTCGATCACCGCGGCGAGGCGGCGATCGGCCTAACGCGCAACCGGCCGCTAGCGACCCTGGCTTCCTGTGCGGGGGCATGGCGCATGTCGATGTCGACGCCGAAGAGCAGGATCAATATCCCCAGCATGGCGTTGGCCGAGAAGTAGCTGCTCTCCATGAAATTGTGCACGAAGAAGATCAGCGGGAAGACGCCCAGGAACACCGCGTGAGGCAGCGCCTCGCGGCTCTTGGGCGTCGGGTCGCTGAGACAGTCGCGAAGAAGGCCAAGACCTCGGGCCATCCAGCGCAGAAGCAGAACCAGCGCCCCTGCCAGTCCTGGCGCGCCAACGGTGACGAGAAGGTCGATGTAGCCGTTGTGTGACTGATTGGTATGGGTTTCGGCCGCGAACCAAAGGTCCGTTTGCAGGCTGGGCTGGACCGCGGGGTTCACGTCCCAGAAGGAACCGAAACCCTGCCCCCTCAGAGGATGTTGCGAGAACTGGTTCAGGGCGAACATCCAGACCTCGGTGCGGCGGGTGAAGTTCACGCCGCGCAGCGGGGCCAGTGGGTCTTGGCCGCTGACGTAGTTCCAGGCGAGCCAGCCGAAGCCAGCCGCGAAGAGCGCCGCGACGCCGAACACGGCGGCCGCCCATATGGCGCCAGCGCGCAGGCGCAGCCACGCAAGCAGGAGAGGCGTCGCGGCCAGGGCGGCCAGCGCGATCGCCAGACTGGTCTTTGACTTGCTGGCGACGAGCAGCGCTATGCATCCGGCGAACATCACGCCCCAGAACAGGCGCGCCTTCACCGTCTGGCTGAACAGGAGGTACGGCGTGATGACCAGAGAGCTCAGCAGCATCACCGAGCCGAGCGTGTTCTTGTGATTATGGATCGCGGCCAGCCCGATGTCGGTCATAGAAAGGCCCGGGAGAGCGATCCATGACGCCACGTCGATGGTGATCATGATGGCGCAGGCGGCTGCCAGGGCGCCGTGCATCCGCCGGGGATCGCGAAGGCCTGCGACCAGGGCGATGCTCACCACCACATTGATCAGATAGAGGATGAAGCGACGGTTCGAGACGATCGGGTCGATAGCCCAGCGTGTCGTTGCTCCAAACCAGACGAACAGCAGCAGCAACGGCCAGACCCGCATCGCGAGGCTCATCACCTCCACGCGCCGGAACCATAGGATCGGCAGCGTCAGTCCCAGTATGGTCAGCCAGATCGCGCGGTTGAGCGGCGACGTTGGCGAGGCGCCCGACAGGGCGTCGACCGTCACCTCATGGGTATACGGGGCCGTGCCGATCATCATGTAGAGCAGCATCGCGACGAGGACGAAGCCCGACCAGAGCGCCAACCGGTCGTCCAGTCGCGCCGAGGTGGCCGCGCGTTCCTCCCAACGGGCGGCGCGCCAAGCTTCGCGCGGGGGGCGAGGGGGCGGCTCGTCACTCACGGGAATAAGCTCCTCGCAAACCCAGCCAGCGGAACATCACGTCCCGCAGACCAAGTCCGAGACCGTAGAAGCCGCGCATATAGCGCCGCCAAAGTCTGCGGGGTTCTCTGGTCAGGCGATACAGCCAGACGAAGCCCGAATGCTCCAGAACCGCCGGCGCGGGGTCTGAATCTCCGGTCAGCACCTGTAGCGAGCTGCCGATGCAGAGACCCACGCCGGTGCTTCGTCCGTCCTCGATGATGTGGCCGCAAAGCAGCTCGGACTGTGGCGGGCCCATGGCGACGAAGACGAAGCGCGCCGGGTGCGCGGCGACGAAGGCCACCGCCTGGGCGACGGCCGCCGGGTTGTCGATCATGCCCATCGGGGGCACGTGTTGAACCAGGTTCCTGAGGCCATATTGCTGGCGAAGCTTTTCAGCGAGGGCGGGCGTGCCGCCAATGACGGACAGCGGCGTGTCGGGCTCAATGACCCGCTCGAACAGTTCACGGACCACATAGGCGCCGGGCGCGAAACGCAGGCGCAGTCCGCCGAGCAGGGCCGTTCGCCCCACGACGCGGCTGTCGTTGGTGCTGATCCAGGCCGCGTCGCTGATCGCGCGGAATTTCGGATCGCGCTGGCGCAGATAGGCGTGTTCGGCGTTCGGCGTCACGAAGGTCGCGAACGGCGCCTGGGGCGAGCGATTCGCAAGGGCGTCGACCGTCTGCTCCACCGTCATTGGTGTGAAGCGAAGTCCGGCGAAGCGCACCTCGGGCCAACGTTCGGAAGCGTTGGAGACCGCTGTGACGCTTTGAGAACCAGACATTAAGAGAGCCTGCCGCAGAGGGGCGTTGGGGAACGACGCCGATTGGCGCCATACTTGAGTGTACGGGCTCCACCTTTACGTTCGGTTCCCGTTTTGAGGCAGTCTTGAATTCCGCGCACGCCATAAAGCGATTGATGGACATCGGCGTCTCGGCCGCGTTGCTGGTGCTGCTGGCGCCGCTGCTGCTGCTGATCGCCGCCCTCGTCAAGCTGACGTCGAAGGGGCCTGTCTTCTACGCTTGCCACTGGGTGGGGCAGGGCGAGCGGCCTTTTACCGGCTACAAGTTCCGCACCATGGTCTCCAACGCCGAGGCCATGGAGGCCGAACTCCAGGACCGCAACGAGATGCGCGGCCCGGCCTTCAAGCTGACCAACGATCCGCGCGTCACGGCGGTGGGCAAGGTGCTGCGCAAGTACAGCCTGGACGAACTGCCTCAGCTCTGGAGCGTGTTGATCGGGGATCTCAGCCTCGTGGGGCCGCGTCCGCCGCGCGCGCATGAATACGCGCGTTTCACGGAGTTCCAGAAGCAGAAGCTGGCGGTGAAGCCGGGCATCACCTGTCTCTGGCAAGTCGAGGGCCGTCACCGGATCAATGACTACGACGACTGGGTCGAGCGCGATCTCGACTACATCCGACGGTGGTCGTTGTGGCTGGACATCCAGATCCTGGCGCGGACGGCCGTGGTCGTTTTCCGGGGGACGGGCGTCTGATGATCGACGCGCCGATCGCCGTCAGCGTCGTGGTGCTTAGCTACGACCGGGTCCACCTGCTTGAGCGCACGCTGGTCAATTGCCTCAGACCGGAGGTTTCGAACGGCGTTCCGTTCGAGATCATCGTGGTCGACAACCATCCTGATCGGTTGGCCGAGGCGCTGGTGTCTCGCCTGGCCGCCGGGGGCGCGCCCATCCGTTATTTCGCGGACGCCCGCCGCAACGTGTCGATCGTCCGCAATGTCGGCATCAAGGCGGCGGCCGGGCGCTATGTCGCCTTCATCGACGACGATGAGGCGCCGGACGCGGGCTGGCTTTCCGAGCTCCATGCCTGCTTGGAGCGCACCGGCGCGGACGCCGCGTTCGGACCCAAGTATCCGGTGTTCGAGGCGGGAGAGCCGCCAGCCTGGGATCCCGAGGGCTGGCGTTATACGCTCGACTATCGTGAACCCGCCGATACCCCGATCCATTTGTTCGGACGCTTGCGCAAGAAGGGCAAAGGGCTGGGCAGCGGCAACGCCGCGTTCCGGGTCGCGACCTGCTTTGACACGCCCGAGCCCTTCGCCGTGGCCTTCGGTGACGCCAACGGCGAGGACACGCACCTGCTGTTCCGTCTGGCGCTGGCCGGCAAGCGCTTCGTCTGGTGTCCGACCGCGGTGGTGCGCGAGTTCATCGAGACCGACCGCACCAAGCCCAGCTACATGATCACCCGGATGAAGCGGGGCTCGCAGCACTACGCGGCCTCGCGGATCGCCACCAGCGATCGTCCAGGCCTGACTCGGATCAAGGTGACGTTCCTCGGTCTGGCGCAGATCGCCGTCCACGCCGGTCTCTATCTGGTCTCGGGCGAGTGGCTGGGCGGGGCGCGTTACGACAACCGCATCGGCATGGCCAAGGGGCTTGGCAAGCTCACCTATCGCGCCCCGATCGGCTTCATCGACGAGAAGGCCGCATGACGGATCTGTCGATCGTCATCTGCACCTATGACAGGCCAGCATCACTGGCCGTGACGCTGAAGTCGTGCCTTGCTCAGACCAACGCGCTCGGCCTTTCGATCGAGATCGTGGTCGTCGACAACCATCCGAGCGGTAGCGCGAGAACCGTTGTTGAAAGCCTCGCGCAAAGCGCTCGCTGGCCAATGCGGTACGTGACCGAACTGACGCGCAACATGTCGACCCTGCGCAATCGGGGCTTCGCCGAGGCGAGAGGGCGCCTGGCCGCCTTGATCGACGACGACGAGGTCGCCGAACCCGATTGGCTGGACCAGTTGGTCGGCGCCTTGCGCGACGCCGACGCCGACATGGCGGTGGGGCCAAGACACGCCATCTTCGCCGGCGAACCGCCGCCCTACGATCCGAAGGGGGCCCAATTCGTTCGGATCTTCGATCTGCCCGACGGCGCGATCATTCCGCTGACGGAGCCGTCCGGCAAGCCGCGCTATGGCATGGGCACGGGCAACTCGCTTTTCGACCTGTCGCGTTGCTTTCCGAACAGCGAGCCAGCCATGCGCGAGGCGTTCGGCGACGCGGGCGGCGAGGACGCAGAGCTCTTCATTCGTCTCTATAGAGAGGGCCGCAGGATTGTCTGGGCGGCTCGCGCGATCGTCACCGAGACGGTCGCCCCGCATCGGACGGCTGTGACATATCGTCTCATTCGCGCGCGCCGCGAGGCGCAACACTACGTCTCGATCTACCTGGACGTCACGCCGCATCCGCAGCTGACCTGGGCGACGCTGATGGCCAAGGGGTTGGCGCAAGTCATTGTCGGCTTTGCTCTATCGGCGTTGACCTTCGAGTTCGGCTCTCAGCGGCGTCTGCGTGGGCGCGCGCTGATGGAGCACGGTATCGGCAAGCTCCTTTGGAAGCGGGCCGTCGGCTACATCGCCGAGCCGTCGCTTAATAGAGCAACCTGATCTCAACCAACTTCACCGCAAGTCCGCTATCAACCGCGACGGCGCAGGGCGCGCGCCGTCCAATTCCGAACCTTTTGGGGGCCTCTGAAGAGTATGCTGCATCGTCTTTCCACCCACGACACCCTGTCCACGGACCTCACGACGCAGATCAAGCTCTTCGCCGACGGCGCCAGCCTCGAGGACTTCACCCGCCTGCACCAGACCGGTCAGGTGGCGGGCTTCACCACCAACCCGACGCTGATGCGCAAGGCCGGCGTCACGGATTACGAGGGCTTCGCCAAGGCCCTGCTGGAGCGCATTCCCGATGCGCCGATTTCCTTCGAGGTCTTTTCGGACGAGTTCGACGACATGGCGCGCCAGGCGCGCAAGATCGCGGCCTGGGGCGCCAACGTCTACGTCAAGGTTCCGATCACCAACACCAAGCGCGAGAGCAGCCTGCCGATGGTTCGCGCGCTGGCCGATGAAGGCGTGAAGGTGAATGTCACCGCGATCCTGACCCTGGAGCAGGTGGCCGAGACGGTCGATGCGCTGCACGCCGATGTCCCGGCGGTGGTCTCGGTGTTCGCCGGTCGGATCGCCGATACGGGCGTCGATCCCATGCCGGTCATGCGCGCCGCGGTGGCCATGGCCGCCCGCAAGCCCAAGGCCGAGGTGCTGTGGGCCAGCGTGCGCGAGGTGCTGAACGTCTATCAGGCCCGCGATTGCGGCTGCCACATCGTCACCTCGACGCCCGACGTGCTGAAGAAGCTGTCGATGGCTGGCAAGGATCTGGCGGACCTGTCGCAAGAGACGGTCGCCATGTTCTACGACGACGCCAGCGCGGCCGGCTTCAAGCTTTGAACGTTCAGCAGCGGCGCCGCGCGATCTTCCTGGATCGCGACGGCGTTCTGAACCGCGTCGTCATGCGGGATGGCAAGGCGGCGTCTCCGCGCGCCGTGGATGAACTGCAGATCGAGCCCGACGCTGCCGCGACGCTCCAGGCGTTGAAGGCGGCGGGCTATTTGCTGTTCGTCGTCACTAACCAGCCGGACGTTCGTCGCGGACTGATGAGCGCGGAGACGCTCGAGGCGATCCATGCCCGCCTGGCGCAAGCGCTTCCCGTGGACGAGATCGCGGCGTGCTTGCACGACAATATCGACGCCTGCGCTTGCCGGAAACCCAAGCCTGGCTTGGTTTTGGATTTGGCGGAGCGCTATGACATCGACCTCCGTCAGTCTTGGCTGATAGGTGATCAGGATCGAGATATAGTTTGCGGCCAGGCCGCTAGCTGTAAGACAATACTACTTCGGCGCGACTACAATTTGGGTACAGTTGCCGTTGCCGACCAAGTTGTGGAAAGACTCTCGCAATCGATTTCCTATATTCTGGAAGCGACCTAACAGCGTTTCTCGAGAGTTTACTATGTTTTCCGATCACTTCTTGGACGCCACGACGCGCGCCGTGGCCGCGATTGATCGCGGCGCCGTGGAAACCGTCGCGAAGACGCTAGCCAAGGTCCGCGATGGCGGTGGTCGTCTGTTTCTGCTCGGCGTCGGCGGCAGCGCCGGCCACGCCAGCCACGCGACCAACGACTTCCGCAAGATCTGCGGCTTCGAGGCCTATTGCCCGACCGACAACGTCTCTGAACTGACGGCCCGCATCAATGATGAGGGCTGGGAAGGCGTCTTCTCGACCTGGCTGGAGAGCAGCCGCTTGACCGCCAAGGATGGCCTGCTGATCTTCTCGGTCGGCGGCGGCAGCCTTGAGCCGCCCGTCAGCGCCAACCTCGTCCGCGCCATGCAGTACGCCAAGGAAAAGGGCGCGGCCGTGACCGGCATCGTCGGTCGCGACGGCGGCTTCACGGCCAAGATCGCCGACGCCTGCGTGGTCGTGCCCACCGTCGATCCGCAGCTGATCACGCCGATCGTCGAAGGCCTGGCCGCGGTCGTCTGGCACCTGCTGGTGTCGCATCCGGCGCTTTCGCAATCCAAGGGCCACTGGGAACAGATCGCTCCCGCTCCCGCCGTCGCGGTCGCCGCCGAGTAACCGATGATCTCCACCCGTACGCCGTTGCGCGTGACCCTCGGAGGCGGGGGCACGGATCTGGAGAGCTATTACCGGCGCGATGGCGGATTCATCTTCGCCATGGCGCTGGACAAGTACATCCATATCAGCGCGCACCGCCCGGCCTTCCATGACCATGTGGCCCTGATGGGGCCCGATCCCGAGAACGTCGCCCGCACCGAAGACCTCAAGCACGAACTGGTCCGGGCCGCGCTTCTGCGTCATGGGATCGAGACCGGTTTCGAGGCGGCCTCGATCGGCGACATCGTCGGCGGCACGGGCCTGGGCTCTTCCAGCTGCTTCCTGGTCGGCTTCTTGCGCGCCCTGCACGCGCTGAAGGGCCATGCGCCCGATCGTCAGGCGCTGGCCGAAGAGGCTTGTGACCTGGAGATCAATGTCCTGGCCAAGGGCATCGGCAAGCAGGACCAGTACATGGCCGCGTTCGGCGGCCTGACGACGCTGGACATCGCGCCGAACGGCGAGGTTCGGGTCGGCTCGGTCGCGTTGGATCCCGAGGTCGAGGCGGCGTTCATCGCCCACACCCACATCTACTACACGGGCTTGCGACGCGACGCGGCGGTGATCCTGGACGACCAGAACAGCGCCATGCTCAGCGACGGCGAGCGCCAGCGCCAGGCCGCCCAAAGCCTGGGCGCGATCAAGGACCTGGGCTACCGCATCCGCGACGCCTGGGTCGCCGGCGATCTCGACGGCTGGGGCCGCATGCTGCACGAGCATTGGGTCAGCAAGAAGCAGCTGTCGTCGAAGATCAGCTGGCCGCATATCGACCAGCTGTATGACCACGTTCGCGCCAATCTGGGCGTCACGGGCGGCAAGGTCATCGGCGCCGGCGGCGGCGGCTTCCTGATGCTGTTCACGCCGAACGACGGGCAGGCGCTGGAAGACTATATGGCGTCTCAGAACATGCCGCGCCTGCGCTATGGCGTCGATCGCGGCGGGACGCAGGTTCTGCTGAGCCAGGTCGCATGAACGCCTGGCGCGCGGAGGCCCTCGGCGGGGTTCGCCAAGTTCGAGCGACCAGCGGGTTCGACGTTCGCGCCCGCGCGCCGTTGCGCCTGGGTCTGGCCGGCGGCGGCACCGACCTTTCCCCCTATTGTGACCAGTTCGGCGGGGCGGTCCTGAATGTCACGATCGACCGCTTCGCCTTCGCGCATGTCGCGCCCAGCAGGGACGGAGCGGTCTCATTCCGCGCCAACGACCTCGGCGTTCAGGAGCGGCATGAACTGGGGGCGCGTCCGCGGATCGACGAAGGGCTGAGCCTGCATCGCGCGGTCTACGAGCATATGGTCGAGACCTACCTGGACGGCGATGCGCCAGCGCTCAGCGTTTCGACGAATATCGACGCGCCGGCTGGGTCCGGTCTAGGCTCGTCCTCGGCGCTGGTCGTCGCGCTGGTGGAGGCGTTTCGCCTCGCGCTGGACCTGCCGCTGGGCCCCGCCGACGTCGCCCGGCTGGCGTTCCTGATCGAGCGCCGCAAGCTCGGCTTGGCCGGCGGGCGCCAAGATCAGTACGCGGCGGCCTTTGGCGGCGTAAACTTCATCGAGTTCTTGCCCGAGGACAAGGTGCTGGTCAGCCCCCTGCGGGTGCCGCGCGCCTATCTCAATGAGTTCGAGTCCTCGCTGGTCATTTGCTTCACCGGCCAGTCTCGACACTCCGAGACGATCATCAAGGAGCAGATCGACGGGCTCGTCGGCATGAACGCCGAGACCCTCGAGAGCATGCACCAGCTCAAGGCCGACGCGGCCTTGATGCGCGAGGCCCTGCTGCGCGGCGACATGCGCGACATGGCCGCCATCCTGATGCAGTCCTGGATAGCCAAGAAACGCACCGCCAGCGGCGTGGCGACGGACACCGTCGATCGCCTGTTCGATCTCGCGATCAGCGAGGGCGCTTGGGGCGGCAAGGTCTCCGGCGCCGGCGGCGGCGGCTTCCTGATGTTCTTCACCGATCCCGAGAACCGTCACCACCTGATCACCACGCTGAACGCGGCGGGCGGCCAGGCAAGCTCGGTCAAGGTCACGTTCGATGGGGCGGAAGCCTGGAGCGTGCCTCGGTGAGGGTTCGCCAGTGCGTGATCCTCGTCGGCGGGCTGGGCACGCGTCTCGGCGACATCGCTCGCGACACGCCCAAGCCCATGCTTCCGGTGGCTGGACGGCCTTTCCTTGAGCATTTGCTGGCCAAGGCGGCGCGCAGCGGCTTCGACCGCGCGCTCTTGCTGGCCGGACACCGGGCCGAGGTGATCACCGGGCATATTGAGGCGGAGGGGCTAATCGATCGCCTTGGCATGGAGATCGCGGTGTCGGTCGAGCCTCAGCCCTTGGGAACCGGCGGCGCGCTGAGCCACGCCCGGGATCGGCTGGACGACGCCTTCCTGCTGCTGAATGGCGACACCTGGTTCGACTTCGACTGGCGCGCCTTCGCCGACCGTGGCGACTACGCTGGCCTGATGGCGCTGCGCCAGGTTGAGCCGGCTGACCGCTACGAGACCGTGGTCTTGGACGGCGACCGTATCGACGAGATCCGGCCCCGCGACGCCAGTCTGAGCAAAGGCCTGATCAATGGCGGCGTCTGCCGCCTCACCAGGATGGCCGTGCCGAAGACCAATCGGGCCTTCTCCCTTGAGGCGGAATTGCTGCCCGCGCTTTGCAAGGCGCAAGACCTGGGCGGCCGGGTCTTCGATGGCGCGTTCGTCGATATCGGCGTGCCCGCCAGCCTCGCCGCCGCCGAACAGATCCTGGCGTCTCGCTAGCTTCATCGCCGGCGCGGGCGTCCGGGCGACTCAAATCATGGCCAAGATTGACTAACCGCAACGTCGGGCGCGTTCCCCGGCCGTAAAGCCGACGCACCATCCTGACGTTCGAGATGACTCATGTCGATCAAGCCCATTGACCTAAGCCGTGTGCGTGACCTGCCGCTGCTGGCCAACGCCAGCGAGGAGTCCCTCTCCCTGATCGGGCAGGGCGGCTTCCTGCAATGGACGCCGAAGGGCGCTGAGCTGGTCGCCGAGGGGGAGGTCAACGATTTCCTCTACATCCTGCTCGACGGCTCCGTGGAGCTGGAGGGCACGTGGGGCGACCGCGATTCGACCCTCGCCGTGCTGCGACCGCTATCCAGCTTCGTTCTGGCCTCGGTGGTTCTTGAGGCGCCGGCGCTGATGACGGCGCGCACGCTCGCCCGCAGCCAGTTGCTGATGATTCCCGGCGAGCTCTTTCGGCGCGTGATCCGTGAGGATCAGGGCGTCTCCATGGCGGTTATCGAGGAGCTGTCGGGCTGCTACAGCGGCCTGGTCCGCACGATCAAGAGCCACAAGTTGCGCGCGCCGCTCGTCCGGCTGGCCAATTACCTGCTCGTGCAGCAGCGCCGCCAGGGCGGCGGCAGCGTGCTGCGTTTGCCGTTGCAGAAGAGAATGCTGGCGTCGCTGCTGGGCATGACGCCCGAGAACCTCTCGCGGTCGTTCGCCGCCCTGGCGGAGCATGGCGTCAAGGTCGATGGACCGCTGGTCACGATCACCCGTCCCGCGGTCCTGGCGCGCTTGGCCAAGCCTGATCCGCTGATTGACAACCCTTTGCCGGTCGCTGGCGCCCTGATGGGCCAGGCCGGACGCGAACGCGCCGCCCACGTCGAGGGCCATGCCTGATGGCCTACAGGTCGGTGAAGACCTACGGGGCTGAGCGCGGCCTGTCGTGCGCCTACCGCCAATGGGCGGCCGAGAGCCATTGCCAGCTGCTGCACGGCTATTCGCTGGGCTTCGTTTTCGACTTCGCGGCTGAGCAGCTGGACGCGCGCGGCTGGGTGGTGGACTTCGGCAAGGCTGGCTTTGGTCCGATCCGCGAGTGGCTTCACCACATGTTCGACCACACCTTGCTGGTGGCGGCCGACGATCCGTCGCGGCTGGAGTTCGAGCGGCTCCAGCGCTTGGGGCTGGCGCAGGTCAGGATCGTGCCGGGCGTCAGCGCAGAGGCCTTGGCCGCGCACGTATTCGAGCACGCGCAAGGGCTGGTGAACGCGGCGACCAAGGGGCGCTGCTGGGTGGCTTCGGTCGAGTGCCGTGAGCACGGCGCCAACGCCGCCGTGTTCGAGAACCCGCAGGGGGTCTTGAAACAGGTCAGCGCCGAGGCCTTGAGCCTGGCGCTCAAGGGTCTTTAGAGCCGGTTGAGCGATGTAGCGGCGGTTGCATCGTCGAGCTCTCAAAATGTGACTTGACCATCCATAATATGAAACTAACGCTTGGACTCTGGGACCGGCGATCCGCGGGGCGTAACCGTGCGGGCGGCGAAGGTCTGGGAGGACATCTTGCAGCAAGCCCACGCCACGGCTCTGTCACGCCGCGATCTTCTGGTTCTCTCCGCGGCCGCAGCCGCATTCGGCTTCGGGTCGACCGCCCTTGCGGACGCCTCGCCCTCGACGCCGGTCACGGAGCTCCGCTGGCTCGACGAGGAGCCGCCCAAGGTTCTGGATGGCGCCGCCTTCGGCGTTCCCTGGCCTCGAGGCGCGCTTAAACCCTCTCAAGCGTTCAGGGTCGCCGGCAAGACGGGCGAGGATGTCGCAGTCCAGTCATGGCCGATCGCCTATTGGCCGGATGGCTCGGTGAAGTGGTCCGCCCACGCGGTCGGAGGCGGGGAGGGGCGCGAGGGGCTGTCGATTGTCCCCGGAAAGCCCAAGGCGCCGGCTTCGCCCGTGACCGTGACCCAGACCGCCGCGCTGATCACCGTGACTTCCGGCGATCTGGTCTGGCGTCTCCCGACGTCTGGTCCCGACCTCGTATCGGAGGCGGTGCGCGCCGGACGGGTCACGCTGAAGAGCTTGCGACTGGTCGCCATCGCTCAGGATCAGCCGGCCCTGGAGCCCGAAGGCGTTGTTCATTCCGCGCGGTACGAGTCGCGATTCTCGACGGTCACCGTCGAGCAGTCAGGGCCTGTCCGGGCTGTCGTGCGCTTTGATGGCGTCCACCGCGGCGGGGACCGCGAGTGGCTGCCCGTCACCGTGCGCCTCTACTTCCACGCCGGCTCCGAGGCCGTGCGCATCGTCCATAGCTTCGTCCTCGACGCAGACCCGGCCAAGGACTTCATCCGAGGGCTGGGGGTCACGGCGCGCGTGCCGATGAGCGACGAGAGCCACAACCGACACGTCCGCTTGTCGGGCGAGGACGTCGGCGTGTTCGGCGAGGCCGTACGAACCCTGACGGGTCTTCGCTCGCGTGGCGATCCGGGGCCGGCCGCCCGTGGGGACCAGATCGCCGGCCGCGCGGTGCGCACCGACACCCTGCCGCCCAAGCTGCGCGACGGCCTCAAATGGATTCCGGAGTGGGGCGACTTCTCGCTGTCGCAGCTGACGCCCGACGGCTTCACGCTGCGCAAGCGGACCAGCGCCGGCCATGCCTGGATCGACTCCAATGCGGGTCGGAGGACAAGGGGGCTGGCCTATGTCGGGGGCGTCTCCGGCGGCGTCGCCCTCGGGCTGAAGGATTTCTGGCAGCGCGCGCCGACCGGGCTCGACATCCGCAGCGCCCACACCGACCTCGCCGAACTGACCGCCTGGATGTGGTCGCCCGAGGCGCCGGCCATGGATGTGCGGCCCTATCGAAGCGCCAACGGCATGGACACTCACGCCGAGGAGCTTGAGGGCCTGGACATCACCTATGAGGACTACGAGGCCGGCTGGGACGACGCGCGCGGGATCGCGCGGACCTCCGAGCTGACCCTGTGGGTCCTGGGCGCGACGCCGTCGCACGAGGTGTTCTCGGATATGGCCGGCCGGGTCGCTGATCCGCCGCGATTGACCGTGTCGCCCCAGCGGCTGAAGGCGGCGGGCGTGTTCGGAGACTGGAGCGTCGTCGACGTCTCGACGCCGACCCGCAAGCGGATCGAGGACCGGCTCACCTACCTGATCGACTACTACATGAAGGAGACGGAGCAGCGGCGCTGGTACGGCTTCTGGTCCTATGGCGACGTGATGCACACCTACGACCCGGACCGCCACATGTGGCGCTACGACGTCGGCGGCTACGCCTGGGACAATTCTGAACTCTCGACCGACCTTTGGGTCTGGTACAGCTACCTGCGCACCGGCCGGGCGGACGTCTTCAAGTTCGCCGAGGCGATGACCCGCCACACGGGCGAGGTCGACGTCTATCACCTGGGCCGATTCAAGGGTTTTGGCACGCGGCACGGCGTGCAGCACTGGTCCGACTCGTCCAAGCAGCCGCGCGTTTCGAACGTCGCCTACCGCCGCATCTACTATTACCTGACGGCCGACGAACGGGTCGGGGACCTGATGCGCGAGCTGGTCACCTCCGACTCGGCGCTGGAGGCTGTCGACATCTCCCGCAAGCTGCCGCCGTCGCCAGGGCGAGAGCGGCCCAAGGGCGTCGTGGCTTCCGGCTTCGGTACGTCGTGGGGCGCGTTCCTGGGGGCCTGGCTCACGGAATGGGAACGCACGCGCGATCCGCGCTGGCGGGACCGGATCCTCAACGGCATGAACACGATCGCGGCGATGAAGCGGCGCTGGTTCGCGGGCGAGGCGCCGTACGACCTCAAGACCGGCAAGTTTTTGGGCGACGGCGACTACGTAAGCGTCTCGCACCTGAACGCGGTGTTCGGGGTGGTCGAGATGACCTCCGAGCTGCTCGACCTGCTGGACGTCCCCGCCTATCGCAAGGCGTGGCTGGAATACTGCCGCTACTACAATGCGCCGCCCGCCGAGTTGAAGGCGCTGCTGGGACAGGTCCCGGGCGGGCGCAGCCTGACCGACGCCCATTCGCGCCTCACCGCCTACGCCGCCAAGCACGAGAACGATCACGCGCTGGCGCTGCGGGCCTGGTCGGAATTCCTTGGCAAGGCGGGACGGGAAGGGGGCGACCTGATGTCGAGCCAAAGCCGTCGCGTCGACGGGACGGCGGTGCTGCGTCCGATCGACGAGGATCCGGTCCTGTCGACGAACGGAGTCGCGCAATGGGGGCTGGCGGCCATCCAGAACCTGGCCCTTATCGGCGACAGTCTGGACGAAGCGGCGGCCGCGAACCGCTGAAGACACGCCGCGCCCATCGGGCGCGGCGGAACGTCGCGGCCAGGCTTAGAGCGCGGCTTCGACCGTCAGAATCGCGCGCGCTTCACGCCGAGGTTGTCGGCCAGCAAGGAACAGCGACGCCACGAATGCGATCGAGAGCGCGACCGCCACGTAGCAGGCGGGGCAGTGGCCCGCGAACACGAAGGCGTCGCCGCGCGCGCTGCAAATGGGGCCGGCGAGCATGCGCGGCAGCGATTGCTGCAAGGCGATCGCCCAGGCGACAAGGGCCGCCACGCCGGTGGCCGAAGGGAGATGACGAGAGAACTCTTTGAGCATGGCGGACTCCGAATTGGCCCACAGGGTCCAACAGGTTCGCGGACTTGGCTTTGAGACAGATCAAAGCACGGGGTGAGCCGGTGTGACACCCCTGGGCTCCAGGTTCGACTCATGGAGTCCGCATGTCCGCCCCATCTAACACCAGTGCTGGTCCGCCCGCGGGCTCCAGCCTCCTTCTAATCATCTCTGTTATTGGCGCCTTTTTGGCGATTTTGGGGGCGGGTCTAACCCATGACCCCATTTTCCGCCTTCAGGCCGGAACCCTCGCCCTGGCCGGCGTGATCGCCGCCTTCGTCCTGAACGGCGGTCTCGCCGGCGGGACGCTGCGCGATCACCCTGATCAGTACTCCGACAACGTCGTGAAGGCTGGCGTCATCGCCACCATGTTCTGGGCGGCGGCGGGCTTGCTGGTGGGGGTGCTCATCGCCGCCCAGCTGTCGTGGCCGCGCATCTTCTATTTCCCCGAGCTGGGTTTCCTGAACTTCGGGCGTCTGCGGCCGCTGCACACCTCGGCGGTGATCTTTGCGTTCGGCGGCAACGCCCTGATCGCAACGTCCTTCTGGGTTGTCCAGCGCACCTGCAAGGCTCGGTTGGCCGGCGGGATCGCGCCCTGGTTCGTCTTCTGGGGCTACCAGCTCTTCATCGTGATGGCCGCGACCGGCTACCTGATGGGCGCGACCCAGAGCAAGGAATACGCCGAGCCCGAATGGTACACCGACCTGTGGCTGACGATCGTCTGGGTGGCCTATCTGCTGGTCTTCCTGGGCACGATCTGGAAGCGCAAGGAGCCGCATATCTATGTGGCCAACTGGTTCTATCTGGCCTTCATCGTCACCATCGCGCTGCTGCACCTGGTCAACAACGCCGCCGTTCCGGTCGGTCTGCTGAACCACAAGTCCTACGGCGTGATGTCCGGCGTCCAGGACGCCCTGACCCAGTGGTGGTACGGCCACAACGCGGTGGGCTTCTTCCTGACCGCCGGCTTCCTGGCCATGATGTACTACTTCGTGCCCAAGCGCGTTGAGCGCCCGGTCTACAGCTACCGTCTGTCGATCGTGCACTTCTGGGCCCTGATCTTCATCTACATCTGGGCCGGCCCGCACCACCTGCACTACACGGCCCTGCCGCAGTGGGCCCAGACCCTGGGCATGACCTTCTCGATCATGCTGTGGATGCCCTCCTGGGGCGGCATGATCAACGGCCTGATGACCCTGTCGGGCGCGTGGGACAAGCTGCGCACCGACCCCGTCGTCCGCATGATGGTCGTCTCGATCGCCTTCTACGGCATGTCGACCTTCGAAGGTCCGGTGATGTCGATCCGCGCCGTCAACGCGCTGAGCCACTACACCGACTGGACCATCGGCCACGTCCACTCGGGCGCTCTGGGTTGGGTCGGCTTCATCAGCTTCGGCGCGGTCTACTGCCTGGTGCCGTGGCTGTGGAAGAAGCCGGGCCTGTACTCGAACAAGATGGTCGAGTGGCACTTCTGGATCGCGACCACCGGGATCCTGCTCTACATCGCCGCGATGTGGGTGTCGGGCATCATGGAAGGCCTGATGTGGCGGGAATACACCCCCCAAGGCTTCCTGGCCTACAGCTTCATCGAGACCGTCTCGGCCAAGCACATCGAGAACGTCATCCGCACCGTTGGCGGCCTGATGTACCTCGCCGGCGCCCTGATCATGATCGTCAACCTCTGGAAGACGGTTCAGATGCCCTCCGCCGAGAAGGCCGACGCTTCGGCCGCTCCCGTCACCGCGATCGCCTGAGGTTCCGATGTCTCTCTGGAAGCAACACTCCAAGCTTGAGCGGCATTCGCTGCTGCTCGTCGTCGGCATCCTCCTGGTCGTCTCCATCGGCGGCCTGGTCGAGATCGCCCCGCTGTTCTGGCTGCAGAGCACGATCGAGAAGGTGCAGGGCATGCGTCCCTACACCCCGCTCGAGCTGGCCGGCCGCGACATCTACGTCCGTGAGGGCTGCTACCTCTGCCACTCGCAGATGGTTCGCCCGCTGCGCGACGAGGTCGAGCGCTACGGTCACTACAGCCTGGCCGCCGAGAGCATGTACGACCACCCGTTCCAGTGGGGGTCCAAGCGGACCGGTCCCGATCTGGCGCGCGTGGGCGGCAAGTACTCGGATACCTGGCACCGCGACCACCTGATCGACCCGCGCTCGGTCGTGCCGGAGTCGGTGATGCCGCCCTACAAGTTCCTGGCTGAAAAGGACCTGGACTACAGCGACATCGTCGATCGCCTGAAGACCCAGCGCACCGTCGGCGTGCCTTACACGGCCGATCAGATCGCCAACGCCAAGAAGGATCTCGAGGCCCAGGCCGATCCGTTCTCGACGGACGCTGTGGCGCTTCGCACCCGCTACGACGCCAAGGTCGTCAACCGTGACTTCGACGGCGATCCCAACAAGATCTCCGAGATGGATGCGCTGGTCGCCTACCTGCAGATGCTGGGCACCCTGGTGGACTTCAAGTCCTACAAGGCCCAGGCGCCGGAGAACCAACGATGAGCGGTCTGACCTACGAAACCGTCGCGCGCTTCGCGCAGCAGGGTGGGCTGGTCTACTTCGGCCTGATCTTCCTCGCCGGCGTCGCCTACGCCCTGTGGCCTTCCCGCAAGGCCGAATTCCAACACGCCGCGCATATGCCGCTGGATGACGAGGAGCTCTCCTGATGGCTCACGAACGCGAGACCGACCACGCCACCGGCGTCGAGACGACCGGGCACGAGTGGGACGGCATCAAGGAACTGGACAACCCGCTGCCCCGCTGGTGGCTGTGGATTTGGTACGCGACGATCGCCTTCTCGATCGCCTACTGGGTGGCGATGCCGGCCTGGCCGGGCCTGCATAGCTACACCAAGGGCATGCTGGGTCAGTCGGACCGGGTGAATGTCGGCAAGGAGTTGTCCGCGCTTGAGCTCCAGCGCGGCCAGGGCGCGGCGATGCTTCGCACCGCCAGCCTGGAGCAGATCGAAAAGGATCCTAAGCTGCAGGCCTACGCCCAGCAGGTTGGCCAGTCGGTCTTCGGCGACAACTGCGCCACCTGCCACGGCATCGGCGGCACCGGCGGCAAGGGTTACGCCAACCTCCGCGACGACGTGTGGCTGTGGGGCGGCAAGCTGGAGGATATCCAGTACACCATCACCCACGGCATCCGCACCGGCGCCGAGGGGGCTCGCATGTCGCAAATGCCGGCCTACGGCCGCGACGAACTGCTCAAGCCCGAGCAGATCGACGACCTGACCGAATACGTGGTCAAGCTGTCGAACCGTCCCGCCGACGCCGGTTCCGTGGCCCGCGCCGCTCCGATCTTCGAAACCCAATGCTCGGCCTGCCATGGCGTGGACGGCAAGGGGAACCAGGAGCTCGGCGCGCCGAACCTGACGGACGCCGACTGGCTGTATGGCTCTGACCGGGCTTCGATCCGCGGCCAGATCTACGCCGGCAACGGCGGCGTCATGCCCACCTGGGGCGGTCGCCTGAGCCCTGAGACGATCAAGGCTCTCGCGGTCTACATTCACTCCAACGCCGGTGGTCAATAAGGGCTATGCCCACGCTTATCGACAACAGGCCTCCTGAACCTGAAACCCGGACGGCGGTCTCGGCCGCCGCCCGGGCCAAGGGCAAGGGTGACGCCAAGGGCGGGCTCTACAAGCCCCGCGAGCAGATCTATCCCAAGCTGGTCCACGGCAAGTGGCGGAACGTAAAGTGGGCGCTGCTCATCATCACGCTTGGGATCTATTACATCACGCCCTGGATCCGCTGGCATCGGCCGGACGGTTTCCCGCAACAGGCGGCGCTGGTCGATTTCACCGGCCGGCGCTTCTACTTCTTCGACATCCAGCTGTGGCCCCAGGAAGTCTATATCTTCACGGGCCTGCTGGTGATGTCCGCCCTGGCGCTGTTTCTGGTGACGGCGCTGTTTGGTCGTTTGTGGTGTGGCTATGCTTGCCCGCAGACCGTCTGGACCGACCTCTACATCGTCGTTGAGCGCCTGTTTGAGGGCGATCGCAACGCCCGGATGCGACTCGACGCCGCGCCGCTGTCGTTCGACAAGATCTGGCGCAAGACCGGCAAGCACCTGACCTGGCTGGCCATCGCCTTCGGCACCGGCGGCGCCTGGATCTTCTATTTCCACGACGCGCCGACGCTGCTTCGCACCTTCTGGACCGGCGAAGCTCCCGTGACGGCCTATGTCTCGTGCTTCCTGCTGACCTGCACGACCTACATTTTCGCCGGCTGGATGCGCGAGCAGGTCTGCACCTACATGTGCCCTTGGCCCCGCATCCAGGGCGCCATGCTGGACCACCACTCGCTGCAGGTGACCTATCTAGGCTTCCGCGGCGAGCCTCGCGGCCCGCACAAGAAGGGCCAGAGCTGGGAAGGGCGCGGCGACTGCGTCGATTGCCGCCAGTGCGTGGTCGTCTGTCCTATGGGCATCGACATCCGCGACGGCGCTCAGTTGGAATGCATCAACTGCGGCCTGTGCGTCGACGCCTGCGACGACATCATGACCAAGATGGGCCGCCCGACCGGCCTGATCGCCTACGACTCCGAAGCCGCCGTCTCGCATCGCAGCTCGGGCTGCAAGCCGCAATACAAGCCCGTTCGTAGCCGCACGATCTACTACGCCCTCGCGATGACGATCGTTGGCGGCCTGACGCTCTGGTCGCTGTTCTCGCGGCCCGACGCGGACCTTCACGTGATCCGGGACCGCAACCCCGTCTTCGTGCGCATGCACGATGGCGCGGTGCGAGACGGCTATACGCTGAAGATCGGCAACCGCACCTTCGTCGAACAACGCTTCGATGTCTCGTTCGAAGGCGTCCCTGGCGCGCGGCTCAGCCATCCCGGCGGCGAAGGCCAGCAGGTCAGTATTGTTGTTCCCGCCGACCAAGTCGTGCCGCTGCGCGTCTTCGTCACCGCCCCGCCGAACGCCGAACTGGACGCCAGCGTCCCGGCGCGCTTCGTCATCCGATCGGGTAACGTGCAGGCCGAGGCCAAGACCGTCTTCCTCTCTGGAGCCGCGAACCCGCAATGACCAGTGCAACGCAATCGGTCGCCGAGTCTCCGTCCGAGAAGGGGCGCATCACAGGTTGGCACGTGCTGATCGGCGTAGTGCTGTTCTTCGCGACGGTCATTGCGGTCGACATCGTCTTCATGGTGCAGGCCTATCGGACCTTCTCGGGCGAGGTGGCCTCCAATCCCTACGAAGCGGGTCTGGCGTTCAACCGCACCCTGGCCCAGCGCCAGAAGGAAGCGGCTCTGGGCTGGAACGCCAGCGTCGAGACGCCCGCCGGCAAGACCGTCGTGGTCACCGTCGTCGATCGCGCGAACAAGCCGATGGATGGCCTGTCGCTGACCGGCGTTCTGGAGCGTCCGGCGACGGAAACCGGTCGCCAGACCCTCAACTTCCGCTCGCTGGGCGGCGGCCGCTACGAAGCCGCCGCGCAGCTTGACGGCGCCTGGGACCTGCGGGCCACGGCCCGTAACGCCAAGGACATGTTCGAGATCGAAACGCGTCTGGTGGAGCCCGCGCGATGAGCCAGAGCCTGACCCTGCATCGTGACCTCGAGGCGTTCGTCCGACGGGACGAGGAAGGGAAGGGCCGGCTCGAACTGCTGGTCAGCGGCGCCCGCTGCGCAGGCTGCATCAACAAGATCGAAAAGGCCGTCCGCGAGCTGCCCGGCGTGGACGCCGCTCGCCTGAATCTGACGACAGGAAAACTGGCCGTTCAGTTGGAAGGCAAGCAGGCCGATCCGGAACGCGTGGTCGAGACCGTCGAGGCCCTCGGCTATCGCGCCTGTCTGTTCGATCCCGGCGAAGCCGCTGCGGCGCAGGACCGGGAAGGGCGCGAACTGGCTGTCGCGCTCGGCGTCGCGGGCTTCGGCGCCGGCAATGTCATGATGTTCACCGTGCCCGCCTGGGCCGGTCTGTTCGGGCAGGAGTTGAACGGCTCCACCCTGACGCTGATGTACTGGATGGCCGCGATCGTGGCGACGCCGTGCGCGCTGTTCGCCGGCCGTCCGTTCTTCCGCTCGGCCTGGGCCTCGCTGAAGCGCGGCAAGGCCAATATGGACGTGCCGATCTCGATCGGCGTGATCCTGACCCTGATCGTCAGCTTTTCCGAGACGATCCTGCGCGGCAAGCACGCCTATTTCGACGCGGCGGTGACGCTGCTGTTCCTGCTGCTGATCGGCCGCTATCTGGATCATCGCCTGCGCGCCAACGCCCGCTCGGCCGCGCGCGACCTGCTGGCCCTGCAAACGCCCGTGGCCATGCGCCTGATCGACGGCGTCGAGCAGGGGATCCCCGTCGCCGACGTGAAGATCGGCGACCGCCTCGTCGTGGCGCCGGGCGACCGCGTTCCGGTCGACGGCCTGGTCGAGAGCGGCCAGTCGGAACTCGACAACGCCCTGATCACCGGCGAGACGGCCCTCGCGCCGGTCGGCGCGGGCGCGCGTCTGCATGCCGGCGCCTTGAACCTGTCGGGCCGTCTGGTCATGACCGCGACGGCCCGCAGCGAGGACTCCACCGTCGCCGCCATCGCTCGTCTGATGGAAGCTGGCGCGCAGACCCGTTCGGCCTATGTGCGTCTGGCCGACAAGGCCGCGGCGCTCTACGTCCCGGTGGTGCACACCGCCGCGGCCTTGACCTTCGTTGGCGGCTGGGCGCTGGGTCTCGGACCGCGCGAAGCGTTGCTGCGCGCCGCCGCGGTGCTGATCGTCACCTGTCCATGCGCCCTGGGGCTGGCTGTTCCCGCTGTGCAGATCGCCGCCAGCAGCCGCTTGTTCCGCAAGGGCGTGCTGGTCAAGTCCGGCGCCGCGCTGGAGCGCCTCGCCGAGGTGGATCACGTTGTCTTCGACAAGACTGGCGTCCTCACCGAAGGCCGTCCACGCCTGATCGATGCGCCGGCCCATCTGATCGCCATGGCCGCGCCGCTGGCCCGCGCCTCGCGTCACCCCCTGGCCAAGGCCCTGGCCGCTGAAGCGGGGCTGGGCCCGGTCGCCGTCGATTGCGTGGAGACGGCGGGGCAGGGCGTCGAAGGCCTGATCGATGGCCGCCGCGCCCGCTTGGGCCGCGCCGCCTTTGTGGGCGTCACCGGCGGCGACGCTCGCGAAACCGAGCTGTGGTTCGGTTTCGAGAACGACATCAAGATCCGCTTTGTGTTCGAGGACCAGCCGCGCGCCGACGCGGCCGACACCATCGCCCGCCTGCGTCGCATGGGCCTGTCGGTCGAGATCCTGTCCGGCGATCTGGCCGGTCCCGTGGGCGACATCGCCCGCGAGGTGGGCGTCGCCGAGTGGCGCGCCGGCCTGACCCCGTTCGATAAGGCCGCGACCGTGGACCAGTTCAAGACTGACGGCCGCAAGGTGCTGATGGTCGGCGACGGGCTCAACGACGCCGCCGCCCTGTCCAAGGCCCACGCCTCGATGGCGCCGGGCGCCGCCGTCGACGCGGCCCAGAACGCCGCCGATCTCGTCTTCACCGGCGAAGAACTCGGCGCCGTGATCGAGGCGATCGACACCGCCCGCGAGGCGCGCCGTCGCGCGCTTGAGAACTTTGGCTTCTCGGCGCTGTATAACGTCGTGGCCGCGCCGGCCGCCATGTTCGGTCTGATCAATCCGTTCATCGCCGCCCTGGCGATGTCGGGCTCCTCGATGGTCGTGCTGCTGAACGCGGCGCGCCCACGCATCGCTTGGAGGCGTCGATGAACATCGTCCTGTTCCTGGCCCCGTTCTCGATCGGCCTCGGCGCGATGGGGCTCCTCGCCTTCTTCTGGACCATGCGGTCGGGGCAGTACGAGGACCCCAAGGGCGACGCCGCCCGGATTCTCTATGACCACCTCGAGGACAAGCCGCCCCAGGATTGATCCGAACGGATTGATCCAAATCACGGCGAAGGCGGTCGGGGCGGATCAGGTTGCGCGCGTCAGGAGAGACGCATGACCGCAGCCGCCGCCACGATTCCCGCCAACGATCATCACGCGCTTCTGGCGCGCTACGACAGCCGCGCGCCGCGCTACACCAGCTATCCGACCGCGCTGCAGTTCTCCAAAGAGGTCGACTCGGAAGTCTACGGCGACTGGCTCGGGAGCCTCGATCCGCGCGAGCCGGTCTCGCTCTACGCCCATATCCCGTTCTGCGATCGGCTGTGCTGGTACTGCGGCTGCAACACCCGGGTGGTGAAGAAGCAGGCGCTGATCAGCGAGTATGTCGAGCGCCTGGTGGATGAACTGGCTCTGGTCGAGGCGCGACTGCCCGGTCGGCTCAAGGCCGGCGCGGTGCACCTGGGCGGCGGCACGCCCAACATGCTGTCGCGCGATGATCTGGTTCGCCTGTTCGGCGCTCTGCGCCACGTCTTTCCGTTCGCGCCGGGCGTCGAGATTTCGGCCGAACTCGATCCGGCCGTCCTGACGGAGAGCTGGGTCAAGGCCGCGGCTTTCCACGGCCTGACGCGGGCCAGCCTGGGCGTCCAGGACCTGGCGCCCCACGTGCAGGAAGCGGTCAACCGGATCGAGCCGTTCGACGTCGTTGCGCGCGCCGCGCACTGGCTGCGCCAGGCGGGCGTCGCTTCGATCAATCTCGACCTGATGTACGGCCTGCCCAAGCAGACGACCGCCGACGTGGTCGCCACGCTGGACAAGGTGCTGACCCTGCGCCCCGAACGCATCGCCCTGTTCGGCTATGCCCACGTGCCGTGGGCGCGGTCGCACCAGAAGCTGATTCGCGAGGAGGACCTCGCCGACGCCAACGGTCGCTTCGAGCAGAGCCAGGCCGCCGCCGAGCGACTCGTGAAAGCGGGCTATGTCGCGATCGGACTCGATCACTTCGCCTTGCCGAACGACGACCTGGCCCTCGGCGTCGCGACCGGAACCCTGCGCCGGAATTTCCAAGGCTATACGACCGACCAGCACCCGACGCTGATCGGCCTGGGCGCCTCGTCGATCGGCCGCATGCCGGCAGGCTATGTCCAGAACCTACCCGCCGAGGTCGCCTGGCGCGACGCCATCCTCCAGGGCCGGTTGCCGGTCGCGCGCGGCGTCAAGCTGACGGACGACGACCGCCTGCGGGCCGACGTGATCGAGCGGCTGATGTGCGACTTCCAAGTGGATCTGGCCGCGGTGGCCGCGCGCCACGGGGTGTCGCCAATGGTGTTCAGCGGCGACATCGCCAAGCTGGCGGACCTGCACGACGACGGCCTGGTGAATGTCGATCGGGACATCGTCAGCGTGACGGAGGCCGGGCGTCCCTTTGTTCGCCTGGCCGCCCAGGCCTTCGATCACCGCTCCGATACGCGAGAGGGCTTCTCCCGAGCGATCTAG
>NZ_LSJA01000079.1 GCF_001556515.1 Caulobacter sp. CCH9-E1
GCGCCCAGGGCCAGCATGATGGTGATGGCCATCGGCGAGAAGGTCTTGCCTTCCACGCCCGTGAAGGTCAGCAGCGGGGCGAAGACCAAGAAGATGATCGCCTGGCCGAAGACGGTCGGACGGATCATTTCCTGGGCCGCGCGAAGCACGGTCTCCAGGCGTTCGGGCAGACGCAGCAGCCGGCCTTCGTGGTGCTGGCGCTCGGCCAGCCGTAGCAGACAGTTTTCGATAATGATGACGGTGCCGTCGACGATCAGGCCGAAGTCCAGCGCCCCCAGGCTCATCAGGTTGCCGGGCACCTTCAGCTCGTTCATGCCGATGGCCATCATCACGAAGGACAGCGGGATGATCAGCACGGCGATGAAGGC
>NZ_LSJA01000080.1 GCF_001556515.1 Caulobacter sp. CCH9-E1
GTACGAGGCCCGTGAGTTCATCGTGTACTTCCCGTTCGACCAATCGGTCCTGACGCCGGAAGCGCAATCGGTGGTCACGGAAGCCGCGAAGTACGCCAGCGATGGCAAGGCGACGAAGATCATCGTCGTCGGCCACACCGACACCTCGGGCTCGCCGAAGTACAACATCAAGCTGTCGGAACGCCGCGCTAAGGCCGTCGCCGACGCTCTGGTCTCGCAAGGCGTCGCCAAGGACGTCCTGGGCGTCGACTGGAAGGGTGAAAGCGCTCCGGCCGTCGCCACCGGCGATGGCGTGAAG
>NZ_LSJA01000081.1 GCF_001556515.1 Caulobacter sp. CCH9-E1
GTCAACCCACCCCGACGTCATCAACGCCGACCTGCTGGCCTTCTTCAAGGCGTAGCGAAGCTGAGACCGCCGTCATGTGTCAAGCAGGCCCAACTCGGCCGATAGAGCACGAGCTCGCACGTGACGGCGGTCCTTGGCTCGTGCTGGGGCTCGTCACCGTACGCACGGCCGAGCGCGTCCTCTTTGGGCGATTGGAGACCCGTGTCTTGGATGCGGGTCTTCGGTCCGACAAAGGCATGAATCAGAAATGATGAGTTTCATTCATTTCCATTTATGAACCATGCAGGCCCCGGCACAGTCTCCTCATCAGACACCGACACGGCGGCCCGGGGCACGGTCCGCCAATCTTCAAAAGGACCGAAATCATGACCCTGCAAGCCAAGGCCAATCCGGGCGCGCGCCTCCTGAACCCGACCGATCACACCCTGATCATGATCGACTTCCAGTCGCAGATGGCCTTCGCCACCAAGTCGATCGACGCCAGCCTGCTGCGCACCAACGCCGCCCTGGTCGCCAGCGCGGCCGCCGGTTTCGGCGTCTCCACCATCCTGACCACGGTCGCCGAGAAGAGCTTCTCGGGTCCCATGTTCACCGAGGTCACCGACCCGTTCCCAGGCAAGCGCCTGCTGGACCGCACCTCGATGAACACCTGGGAGGACGCCCCGGTCATCGCCGAGGTCAACGCCATCGGCAAGTCGCGGATCGTCCTGGCTGGCCTCTGGACCTCGGTCTGCATCGTGGGCCCGGCGCTGTCGGCCTTGGAGCAAGGCTACGAGGTGTTCGTGATCACCGACGCCTGCGGCGACGTCTCGAACGAAGCCCACGAGCGCGCCGTCACCCGCATGGTGCAAGCCGGCGCCCAGCCGATGACCTCGCTGCAATACCTGCTGGAACTGCAACGCGACTGGGCCCGCGCCGAGACTTACGAGCTGACGACCGGCGTCGCCAAGAAGTTCGGCGGCGCCTACGGCCTGGGCGTCACCTACGCCAAGGCCATGTTCGGCGCGTCGGAAGGTCACTGACCGCTTCCGGGCGAGGCCTAAGCGCCTCGCCCGCCCTTTCTGGAGCGCCGCGATGAAGCCCTATCTCCTGTCTATCGGCGCCGGCCTTTTGGTAGGCGTCCTCTATTCGCTGATGGGCGTGCGCTCCCCTGCCCCGCCCCCCATCGCCCTGCTGGGTCTGCTCGGCATGCTGCTGGGCGAGCAGGCGGTCCCGATCGCCAAGCGCCTGCTGGCCAAGGCGCCGGTCGCGGCCTATCTGAAGACGCCCGACTGCGCCGGCCGCGTGCTCGGTCCCCACGCCGGCGCCAAGACGCCCGAAGACCAGGCATGACGCCGCTCAATCGCCGACAGGCGCTGGCCCTGGGCGCGGCGCTGCTTCCTAATCCCCGTCTCGCCGATCCTCGGAGGTCCGGTCCCATGTCCGCCCAAGCCGATCTGCTGCTCGTCAATGGCAAGTTCACCACCCTCGACCGGAGCAATCCGCGCGCCGACGCCGCGCTGATCCGCGACGGCAAGTTCGCCGCCGTCGGGGAGGAACGCGAAGTCCGCGCCGCCACCGGTCCCAATCCGACGATCATCGATCTCAAAGGCCGCCGAGTGATCCCGGGCCTGATCGACAGCCACATGCACATCATCCGCGGCGGGCTGAACTACAACATGGAACTGCGCTGGGATGGCGTGCCGACCCTGGCCGACGCCATGGCCATGCTGAAGAGGCAGGCCGCCAACACCCCGCCGCCCCAGTGGGTTCGCGTGGTGGGCGGCTTCACCGAGCACCAGTTCGTCGAGAAGCGCCTGCCGACCTTGGACGAGATCAACGCCGCCGCGCCCGAAACGCCGGTGTTCATCCTGCACCTCTACGACCGCGCCCTGCTGAACCGCGCCGCCCTGCGCGCCGTCGGCTACACCAAGGACACGCCCAACCCGCCGGGCGGCGAGATCCAGCGCGACGCCTCGGGCGAGCCCACCGGCCTGCTGCTGGCCCAGCCGAACGCCACGATCCTCTACGCCACCCTGGCCAAGGGCCCGAAGCTTCCGCCCGAGTATCAGCTGAACTCGACCCGCCACTTCATGCGCGAGATGAACCGCCTGGGCGTGACCGGGGTGATCGACGCCGGCGGCGGTTTCCAGAACTATCCCGATGACTACGAGATCATCGAGAAGCTGCACGCCGACGACCAGCTGACCCTGCGGATCAGCTACAACCTCTTCACCCAGAAGCCGAAGGCCGAGCTGTCCGACTTCCAGAGCTGGTCCAAGCAGGTCAGGCCGGGACAGGGCGACGACAAGTACCGCCATAACGGCGCCGGCGAGATGCTGGTCTACAGCGCCGCCGACTTCGAGGACTTCCGGGTCGAGCGCCCCGAAATGCCGGCCAACATGGAAACCGACCTTGAGCCGGTGATCCGCCACCTGGTCGAGAACCGCTGGCCCTGGCGCCTGCACGCCACCTACGACGAGACCATCAGCCGGGCGCTGGACGTCTACGAGAAGGTCAGCCGCGACATGCCGTTCGACGGCCTGCACTGGTTCTTCGACCACGCCGAGACGATCAGCGACCGCAACATCGACCGGATCGCGGCCTTGGGCGGCGGCATCGCCGTACAGCATCGGATGGCCTATCAGGGCGAGCACTTCATGGAACGCTATGGCGCGAAGGCCGCCGAGACCACGCCCCCGATCAGCAAGATGCTGAAGGCCGGGATCCCGGTCGGCGCCGGCACCGACGCCACCCGCGTCGCCAGCTACAACCCGTGGGTCTCGCTGAACTGGCTGGTCACCGGCAAGACGGTCGGCGGGACGCGCCTCTACCCGTCCGCCAACCGCGTCGACCGCGAGGAGGCCCTGCGCCTGTGGACGACCGCCAACACCTGGTTCTCCAATGAGGAGGGCAAGAAGGGTCAGATCGCCGTCGGCCAGTTGGCCGACCTGGCGGTGCTGTCGGACGATTACCTGACCGTCCCCGAGGATGAGATCCCGCATCTGTCATCGGTTCTGACCCTGCTGGGCGGCAAGGTGGTCCATGGCGAAGGCGATTTCGGCAAGCTGGCGCCAGTTCTGCCGCCGCCGATGCCCGACTGGTCGCCGGTGCGGACCTTCGGCGGCTACCAGGATCGCTCGCGAGGCCACGCGCGGGCCCTGGCCTCGGCCTGCGGATGCGCCAGCAGCTGCAACGTCCACGGCCACGACCACGCCGCGGCCTACGCCCGCGAAACCCCCACGTCCGATGCGCGCTCCTTCTGGGGCGTCATGGGGTGCGGCTGCTGGGCGGTGTGAGGTGGCCCGCTCGCGTGAAACCCCGCGCTGGGTGGCGGTCGTCCTCGACTGGCCGCAGACCGCGCTCCTGGCCCGCCTCGCCTTGGTCAGCGCCTATCTGCTGGGCGCGGTTGTCAAGACGGCCGACTTCCCCGGCGCAGTGACGGAACAGGCTCACTTTGGCATGGCCCCGCCGGCGTTTTGGGCTGTTCTGACCATCGCCGTCGAGATTATCGGGCCGGTGCTGATCCTGAGCCGTCGCTGGCTGTGGCTCGGCGCGGGCATGCTGGGCGTCTTCACCCTGTTGGCGGCGGTCAAGGCCAATGCCTTCTGGGCGATGTCCGCGGGCCAGGACCGCTTCATGGCCATGAACGCCTTCGCCGAGCACATCGGCCTGATCGGCGGCTTTGTCCTGGTCGCGTTGCTGGACCGTCGGGAGCGAGTCGCGTGAGCGCCCAGCGTCCCGTTCGTCTGGCCGGCGTGACCGGCATGAGCATGGCCTTCGTCGGCGGCTATGTGGATGTGATCGGTTTCGTGCTGCTGTTTGGCCTGTTCGTCGCCCACGCCACCGGCAACATCGTCATGCTGGGCGTCGGCCTGGCCGGCGACGCCAGCGGCCTCGCCAGCAAGCTCCTGGCCCTGCCCGTGTTCATCGGAACCGCCGCGGCCGCGTACGCCCTGATCCGCTGGCGCAACGCCAAGGGACAGCCCTGCGAGGTGCTGGTCCTGGCGCTGCAGGCTGTCCTGCTGCTGGTCTTCATGCTGCTGACGGCGCGCGCCCTGCCCGCCGCCGACGCCAATGCGCCTGGGGTCATGCTAGCCGGTCTGGTCGGGGTGGTCGCCATGGCGGTCCAGAACGTCGCCGCCCGCGTCGTCTTCGCCCATCTGGCGCCCACGACCATGATGACGGGGAACGTCACCCAGATCGCGATCGACATCGTCGACCTCGCCGTGACGCGCGGCCGGCCGGACGAGGCGCTGAGGGTCAGGATTCGCAAAACCTGGCCGCCGGTGCTGGCCTTCGCCCTCGGCGCCATGGGCGGCGCGCTCGGTGTGCTGTTCGCGGGGCCTTGGAGCCTGGCTCTGGGCGTCGTGGTGGTCGCCGTGCTGGCGGCGCTGCACGCGCTGCGCGGAAAGCGGTCGTGAAGTTGGTCACGCCTGTCGTGCTGGCCGCGCTGGCGAGCGCTGGCGCTGCTCAAGCGTCCGAGCCGCCCGCCTTCAAGCTCGTGCGGTCAGACGAGGACTATGGCTATCTGCGCAACGCGACCAACCGCACCGGAGTCGATCCGCTGCGGTATGTCCCCCTGGGCGACGACGCCTATCTCAGCTTCGGTGGCGAAGCGCGCCTGCGGGTAGACGCCGCCGACACGCCGCGTTTCGGCCTGGGCGGCGCGCAGGCCGACACCTTCGCACTGGGCCGACTGCTGCTGAGCAGCGACCTGCGCCTGGGCCAGGCCGTTAGGGTCTATGGCGAGCTCGGCCTTCACCGGGACTACGGTAAGAAAGACAAGCCCGCCGCCACCGATCGCGACGGGGTCGACGCCCAGGTGCTGTTCGTCGACGTCACGCCCGCCTCAGGCTGGCGTTTCAGGCTAGGGCGCCAGGAACTCCAGCTGAACCCGACCCAGCGGTTCGTCGCCGTGCGCGAAGCGCCGAACATCCGCCAGAGCTTTGACGGCGCGCGGATCAGCCGGAGCGTCGGTTCGCTCAAGCTGGACGCTTTCTATCTTCAGCCAGTCGTGATCTCGACGGGCGCCTTCGACGACACCCGCAGCCGCACGCAACGCTTCTACGGCCTGTATGCCTCTACGCGCCTATCGCCGCGCCAGACCTTGGACATCTACGCTCTGGGGCTTGAGCGCGACGCCGTCCGCTTCGGGACAGTCAGCGGCGATGAGCGGCGGACCAGTCTCGGCGCGCGGTTCTCAGGCGCTGCTGGCCGAGTCGACTACGAGCTCGAAGGCGTCGCGCAAGGCGGCCGCTTTGCCGGACGCCGCATCCGCGCCTTCGCGGCCTCAGCGGGCGGCGGCTATACGCTGGATCAACCTTGGAGGCCGCGACTGGGCCTACGCCTCGACAAAGGTTCGGGGGATCGTGATCCGAACGACGGCCGTTTGGGGACCTTCAACCCGATGTTCCCGAAGGGCGCCTATTTCGACGAGACCGGCCTCTTCAGCTGGGGCAACCTGGCCGCCCTGCGCGCCAGTCTGGGCGTCGCGCCGTCGAAGGCCGTCAGCGTCGAGGCCAGCTATACGGCCCGCCGGCTATGGACCAGCGCCGACGCGATCTACCTGCAGCCGCTCGTTCCGCTCGCCGCCGCGCGTCCGGGCCAGCCCAAGAACGTCGGCGACGCCGTGCAGCTGGACGCGACCTGGCAAGTGAGCCGCAACGTCAAGCTCCAGGGGCAGCTGGCGCGGCAGGACGCCGGCCCGGCCGTGCGAGCGCTGGGCGGCAAGCCGACCAACCTTGCGGTGCTGTTCGCTCAGTTCCGGTTCTGACCGGGCGGCTAGCGCGTCGCCCAGGCGCGCCCGACCTCGGCCAGCGGGATGCAGCCGTGATAGGCCCCGGGCACCGGGTCGTACTTCAAGGCGATGGTGGCGCCGGGTTCGGACGTGAAGTAGCCGACCGTCACCCAGTCCTCCAGCGCCGCGAAGAAATGCGGCTGGCCGGGGTTCTGGCCCTTGGCGACCGCCGCTTCCTGGTCATAGGCGGTCAGCAGGGCGACCTGCTGCTCCGGCTTCAGCGCCACGAAGACATCGCCGTGCGAAGCGCGAGCGTCAGCGTCCATCCGCGTCAGACCGCCGATCAGCAGGTCCTTCTGGGTCTGGTCGCAATAGTTGGCCAGGGCGCGGTCGATGAACTGCGGCACGCCAGCCTGGCGCGCGCCTGGCGTATCGGTTGTCGGGATGATCAGTTCGGCCACCACGTCGACCAGCCGCGCCTGGTCGCTGGTCAGGGCCGTCGGCGTCCAGCCAAGCGTCGGCGCGGCCGCGGCCGCGCGGCCGGCCCAGCCGGTCGCCGCCGCGCCGACCGTGAGCGCCAGACCCTTGAGAGCGTCGCGTCGGTGCAGCATCACAGATCTCCCCGCTTGCGAGCCTTCACCGCATGGTCGGCCGCCCGCGCCGTCAGCGCCATGTAGGTCAGGGACGGATTCACGCACGAGGCCGAGGTCATGGCCGCGCCGTCCGTCACATAGACGTTCTTGCACTCATGGACCTGATTGTGGGCGTTCAGCACCGAGGTCTTGGGATCGCGACCCATGCGGGCGGTGCCCATCTCGTGGATGCCCAGGCCCGGCGCGAAGCCGCTGTCATAGCCGCGCACGTTCTTAAAGCCCGCCGCCTCGAGCATCTCGGCCGCGGCGTTCTGCATGTCCTTGCGCATGGCCAGCTCGTTCTCGCGCATGGTCACGTTCATGGTCAGGGTCGGCAGGCCGAACTCGTCCTTCAGGTCACGGTTCAGGGTGACGCGATTGTCCTCGTAGGGCAGGATTTCGCCGAAGCCGCCCAAACCCATGCTCCATGGGCCTGGCTGGCTGAGCGCGGCCTTGCGCTCCGCGCCGAAACCGCGCCCAGCTTTCCGGAGGTCGCGCTCCCAGCCCGGACGAGACGCGCCGCCCTGATAGCCGAACCCTCTCAGGTAATCCGACCGCTTGGTCGCGGCGTCGCCGAGGTTGCGGAAACGCGGCACATAGATGCCGTTGGGCCGTCGGCCGGAATAGTACATGTCGGCGAATTCGGGGGCCTCGCCGCTGGCCCCGACGCCCAGATGGTGGTCCATCACGTTGCGGCCCAGTTGGTCGCTGCCGTTGCCGAAACCATTCGGGAAGCGCGAACTGGTCGAATTCATCATGATCCACGCCGAGTTCAGCGCGGAGGCGCAGAGGAACACGACGTCGGCGTAGAACTCTTCGTCCTTGCGGGTCGTCGCGTCCATGATCCGGACCCCGCTGGCCTTGCCGGCCTTCTCGTCATAGATCAGCTCGGTGACGATGGAGTTCGGCCGGATCACCAGGTTGCCGGTGCGCTCAGCGGCGACCAGGCCGCCGGAGTTGGAGCTGTAGTAGCCGCCGAACGGACAGCCCCGGATACACATGTTGCGATACTGACACTTGGTGCGGCCAAGGCTCAGTTGCTCCTCGGTCGGCGCGGTCAGGTGAGCCGTGCGCCCCATGGTGATCCGCCGCTCGGGAAAACGCGCTTCCGACTTGGCCTTGAAGGCCTTCTCGACACAGTTCATCTCCATCGGCGGCTGGTAGACGCCGTCGGGAAGCTGCGGCAGGCCCTCGGCTTGCCCCGAGACGCCGATGAAGCGCTCGACGTGGTCGTACCAGGGCGCGAGGTCCTCGTAGCGGATCGGCCAGTCGACCGCGATGCCTTCGCGGGCGTTGGCCTCGAAGTCGATCGGACTGTGGCGATAGCTCTGCCGCCCCCAGGTCAGCGAGCGTCCTCCGACATGATAGCCGCGAATCCAGTCGAACCGGTTGGTCTCGGTATAGGGATTGGTGTCGTCGCGGACGAAGAAGTGCTGGGTGTACTCCGTCATGGTGTAGCCCGTGCGCCGCTGCACCTTGTAGCGCTCGGCCAGCTCATCTGGCGGCAACTGCCCTTGCGGGTACTTGGTCTGCCAGGGATCGAGGGTGGCGGTCGGATAGTCCTCGAGGTGACGCACCATGCGTCCGCGCTCCAGCACGAGAACCTTGAGGCCTTTTTCCGTGAGTTCCTTGGCGGCGATGCCGCCGGTGATTCCGCTGCCTACCACGATGGCGTCGTAGGTGTTCTTACGACGCGCGCGACCGTTCAGGTTGGCCATGTTCGCTCCCTTTGCGGTCCGCTCGCCAGACCGCGCCGGCATGCTTTACGCAACGCGACGCCAACCCTGGATGGAACCCATCATTCTTGCCTGGAGGCTTCCATGAAATGGGTTACATTGCAAGAAAGCTCGACATTCGATCGCGAAAAGTGGGCGTCCGGGAGGAAGAAAGCACCATGACCATCTTGTCCGCCAAGGCGCGGGGCGCCGGCTTGGCCGCGCTCGCGCTCGGTCTGGTTGCGACCGCCACCCCGGCGTTCTCTCAGGACTTCAAGGCCGGGCCCTGGAGGCCCCTGTTCGACGGCAAGAGCCTGGACGGGTGGACCCCCAAGATCGCCAAGCATCCGATGGGCGAAAACTACCAGCAGACCTTCGTCGTCGATCACGGCGCGATCCGGGTTTCCTACGCCGGCTACAAGACCATGGACGGGCAGTTCGGCCACCTCTTTTACAAGGCGCCGTTCAAGGCCTACCGCCTCCGCCTGACCTACCGATTCCTGACCGACGGCGCCCTGCCGGACACGCCCGCCTGGGCGCGCAGCAACAGCGGGATCATGTTCCATAGCCAGAGTCCCGAGAGCATGACGGTCAACCAGTCGTTCCCGGTCTCGGTGGAGTTCCAGTTGTTGGGCAAGGATGGCGACGGGCGCCGAGCGACCGCCGCGGTCTGCACGCCAGGCGTCACCATCACCATCGACGGCCAGAAGGTGAAGGAACACTGCACCCCGTCCGCCAAGGCGCCGACGATTCCGGACGGAACCTGGGTCAAGGCCGAGCTGGAAGTACGGCCGAACGGCGAGGTGTTCGAAAAGATCGACGGCGTCGTGGTTCACCACTACGCGGACATCACCCTGGATCCGGACGACACGGTGGCCGACGGCGCCAAGCCGTACATCCTCGCCCGCGGCGCACAGCGGGTGACCGAAGGCTACATCGCCCTGCAGAGCGAGGGCCATCCGATCGAGTTCAAGGACATCGAGATCCAGGAGCTGACGGCGCGCTAGCGCCTGTCAGCTTCAAATGGAATCATTTGAAGCTGACAAACGGGCCCTGATTCAAATATTTAGAGCGTGATAGTCGCCGAAACCGCGCACACTCTCGGCTCACGCTCTAAGGCGCCGTCAGGAACCTCACTTCTTCACAGTCCCCAGGTACTGGATCACCGCCGCGCGCTCTTCGGGGTTCGGCGCGCCCAGCAGCATCTTGGTGCCTGGCACCAGCTTGTTTGGCGCCTTGACGAAGGCGTCCAGCCGGTCAGGCGTCCAGGTGAGACCCGAGGCCTTCATGGCGCTGCTGTAGGCGTAGCCCGGCGCGGTCCCGGCTTTTCTACCGACCACGCCGGCCAAGGGCGGCCCCATTTTGCCGGGGGCTGGCTGCAGCGAGTGGCAGACCGTGCAGCGCTGCTGGAACACCTGCTCGCCAGTGGGGGGCGCGGCGGCCGCGCTGGAGGCCAGGCCCGAGACAATGGCGGCGAAGGTAAGCTGGAACTTCATCGAATACTCCGTCGGGTCGGGCGGATTAGAGGCCAAGCAGGCGGCGATTGCGACCAGGATCCGAAGCGCCGCCGGCGAAATCGTCGAACGCCTTGTCGGTCACCTGGATAATGTGGTCGCGGATGAACGGCGCGCCTTCGCGAGCGCCCTGCTCGGGATGCTTCAATGCGCACTCCCACTCCAACACCGCCCAGCCGTCGTAGTCGTACTGGGCCAGCCTCGAGAAAATGGCTCGGAAGTCCACCTGGCCATCGCCCAGCGAGCGGAAACGTCCCGGCCGGTCTACCCAGCCCAAGTAGCCGCCATAGACGCCGGCCCGGGCCGAGGGCCGAAACTCGGCGTCCTTGACGTGGAACGCCTTGATGCGCTCGTGGTAGCGGTCGATGTAGCCCAGATAGTCCAGCTGCTGCAGGACGAGATGGCTGGGATCGTACAGGATGTTGGCGCGCGGATGGCCGCCCACTTCGTCCAGAAAGCGCTCGAAGGTCGCGCCGTCATGTAGGTCCTCGCCCGGATGGATCTCGTAACAGGCGTCGACGCCGTTCTCCTCGAAGACGTCCAGGATCGGCTTCCAGCGCCGACCGAGCTCGGCGAAGGCCTCCTCGACCAGGCCCGCAGGACGCTGCGGCCACGGATAGAAATAGGGCCAGGCCAGCGCGCCCGAAAACGTGGCGTGAGCCTTTAGTCCGAGGCGTCGGCTGGCCACGGCCGCGGCCTTGACCTGCCCGACCGCCCATTCCTGACGCTCCTTGGGCTTGCCGCGCAGCTGGGGCGGCGCAAAGCCGTCGAACAGCTCGTCATAGGCCGGATGCACGGCGACCAACTGGCCCTGCAGGTGGGTCGAGAGTTCGGTGATCCGCAGGCCATGGTCGGCCAGCAGGCCGGCGATGTCGTCGCAATAGGCCTGGCTCTCGGCGGCGCGCGCCAGATCGAAGAACGAGTCGGCCCCGCCGGTCGGCATCTGCACGCCGACATAGCCGAGGTCGGCGACCCACTTGGCCATGGTCTCCAGCTTGTCGAACGGCGGCTTGTCGCCGATGAACTGGGCTAGGAAGATGCCGGGTCCCTTGAGCGTCTTCATCAAACGTCTCCTTCCAGGCTCACCCAGCCGGCGTCCTCGCGGCTGGCGGACACGGCCCGCTCGACGAAGGCCATGCCGCGCACGCCCTCGGCGATATCGGGAACCAACGCCCCCTCCCCGCCCTCGATGGCGTCGGCGAAATCGCGATAGATGTTGGCGAAGGCCTCGATGAAGCCCTCCGGATGGCCAGTCGGCAGGCGGGTGACCGAGCGAGCCGCTGCGCTGAGATAGGGCGAGCCCGCGTGCAGCACCTGGCTGGGGCCGTCCAGCCAGTCCAGGGTCAGAACGTTCGGATCCTCGTGAGACCAGGTCACGCCACCCTTCTCGCCATAGACACAGAGCTTCAGGCCGTTGCGAGCGCCGGCGCTGATCTGCGAGGCGATCAGCACGCCCCGTGCGCCGTTGCCGAAGCGCAGCAGGACGTTGCAATCGTCGTCCAGGGCGCGTCCCGGCACCACCGTGGCGACATCGGCGCAAAGCCGCTCGACCCGCTGGCCGGTCACGAACTCGGCGATGTTGAAGGCGTGGACGCCGATGTCGCCGATGCAGCCGCCGACGCCAGACTGGGTCGGATCAACCCGCCAGGTGGCTTGCTTGTTGTCGGCGTCGCGCTCCAGCGGCTTGGACAGCCAGCCTTGCGAATACTCGACCACCACCTTGCGGATCGCCCCGAGGTCGCCCCGGGCCACGATCTCGCGCGCCTCGCGGACCATCGGATAGCCGGTGTAGGTGTAGGTCAGGCCGTAGCGCTTGCCCGACGCCGCGACGATCGCGGCCAGTTCCCTGGCTTCCGCGAGGTTCAGGGTGGCCGGCTTATCGCTGATCACGTTCAAGCCGCCGCGCAACGCCGCCGCGGAGACGTCGAAGTGCAGATGGTTTGGCGTCACGACGGACACCAATTGGACGCCATCGGCGCGGGTGCGCTCGGTGGCGATCATCGTGTGGTGATCCGGATAGACCCGGTCCGGCGCGACGCCCCAGGCCGCGGCGGCCCGCGCGTTCTTGGCCGGATCGCGGCTGAACACCCCGGCGATGAGGCGGATGCGTCCGTCAAGCTCGGCGGCCATCCGGTGCACCGGACCGATGAACGAGCCGGGCCCGCCCCCGACCATGGCCATCCGCAGGCTCATCAGGCGACCACCTTGGCCAGATAGTCGAAGCTGATCTTAGCCGACGCAAGGCGGGTCCCCGTGAACGGCGGCTCCTGCTCGTAAAAGAACCCGCGCACGCCGGCCTCATAGGCGGCGGGCAGGAGCTTGGGCCAATTGATCATGCCGGAACCGACCTCGGTCGGATCCTGGCGGAGCTCGAAGTTCGGCTTCGTGTTCGGCTTGATGTCCTTGACGTGCATATGGGTGAAGCGGCCGGCATGCGCCTTCAGCATGGCGAAGGGGTCGTGACCAGCGGCCGTCACCCAGCCCGCGTCCATCTCGAACGAGACCAGGCTCGGGTCCGTGCCCTTCAGCAGGATGTCCATGCCGGTGGTGTCGCCCCCCTTGGCGTCCTTAAGCGGCGCGAGTTCGAAATTGTGGTTATGGTAGCCGGTGGCGATGCCAGCCTTCTTCAGGACGACCGCCTTCTCGTTCATGAAGTCGGCGTTCCACTTCCAGTCGTCGGCGGTCATCTGGTTTCCGGCCTGACGCAGGTCCGCCCCCGTGAAGCGGTCCGGGATGTAGAGGATCGGCATGATCGCTGTCTTCACGCCGATCACATGCAGGTCGTCGGCCAACTTCCCGAGATCGCCGCTGAAGGTGGCGCCAGCGCCCTTGGGCTGAACGTGAGCGCTGGTGCAAGCAAGACCCGCGCGATCAAAGGCGGCGCGCAGCTCGGCCGGCGTGCGCCCCAGATAGCCGGCCAGCTCCACGGTCTTGAAGCCGATCTTGGAGACCGTCGCCAGCTGGGCGTCGAGCTCCTTCGCGAGATCCGGACCCAGGCTGTAGAGCTGGATGCCCAGCGGCAGCTTGCGGCGCTGGAAGAAGTTGGCCTCAGCCGCGCTGGCGGCGCCCGCCCAGGCTGCGGCCATGGCCGCCCCGCCGGCGGCGAGGAGCCCGCGTCGAGAAAGGGGGGCGGCTCGGGTTTCGTTGGAAATCGTGCGCACGAGGCTTTCCTTTCAGGTTCAAGGCTGGGCCGGGCTGGCGGCGCCCACGGGGTCTTCGGCCTGGCTTTCGGCGACCGGGCCGCGCGACGGCGGGCGGAAGAAGACCGCCATCAGCAGCACGGCGACGAGCGCCATGCCGGTCGGAACCAGGAACAGGCTCGTATAGTCGACGGTCCCGTCGGTGGTGAGACGGCTGATCAGTTCCGGGAACAGGAAGCTGGCCGCGACATTGCCAACCCCAAGGATCAGGAGATTGAACAGGCCCTGGGCGCTCGAACGGACGTCCTTGGGGAACACCGCGTCGACGAAGATGTAGACCGTGGCGAAGAAGAACGCGTAGCAGATCCCGTGCAGCAGCTGGACGGCGACAATCACCGGAATGCTGTCGGCGAAGAAGGCGAAGACGGCGAAGCGCGCGGCGTGGCCTAGGACGCCGATGATCATGGTGATCTTCCAGCCCAGCCGCGCCAGGACGCGGCCCAGGAAGAACATGGTCAGGATCTCGGCTACCTGGCCCAGGCTCAGCACGACCATCGACAGATTGCCCGCGATGCCTACCCGATTGGTCAGGAAGGCGTCGGCCATCACGAAGTAGCCGTTGTGGATCACGGAATCGATGAAGGTGACGATGAACAGCACCAGCACGAACGGCGCGCCCAAGAGCTTGAACGCCCGTCGCCAGGCCAGCTTGTCGACGCCCGCCTCATCCTTGCGCGGCGGCGTGTGCGGCAGGGTCAGCGAATAGGCGGCGAAGGCGAAGGACAGGATCGCGGCGACCAGGAAGATCCAGCGGGTCTGCTCAACCGTGGCCTGCGCGCCCAGCAGGAAGACGAAGGGCCAGCTGACCAGCACCCACCCGACCGTGCCGCCCATCCGCACCGCGCCGAACTCGCCGGCCGGGTCTTTCAGATTGGCGAAGGCGATCGAGTTGGTGACCGACAGGGTCGGCACGTAGACCAGGCTGAAGATCAGGTAGCAGGCGAAGAACGGCCAGAAGCTGGTCGAGAACGCCGTGCCGACCAGGGCTAGGCCGCCGATCAGATGGCTAGCGGCCAGGAAACGCTCCGCCGAGAAGTTGCGATCGGCGAACTGGTTGGAGAAGAAGATTCCGACCAAGGCGGCGACGCCCCAGGCGCTGCCGACCAATGACTGCTGCCACGGCGCGAAACCCAGCATGCCCATGTACGGGAAGATCTTCGGCGCCCAGGCGCCCCAGATCGCCAGTTGCAGCACCATCATCAGGAAGAGCCGGAAGCTCGTCTTCATGGTCCTGGCCCTCCCCGACCAGCTTGGGCGGCGTTTCGAGCCCTTATGGCTCCGCTCGCTCCGATGTAATCGAAATCATCGATAACAGGGGTCGGGCGAACCGGCAACCAGCTCACGGTGAGTTCACCGCTCCAGCTTCGCCTTGCCAAGGAAGGGAGCAGTCGCCAGTGTCGCCGCGATGGCGACCATTCAAGATGTTGCGCGGGCCGCGGGCGTGTCGACGGCGACGGTCTCGCGGGTGTTCAGCGCTCCCGAGCTGGTGATCGAGGCGACGCGCCAGAAGGTCATGGCCGCGGTGGCCCAGCTTGGCTACGAGCCCAACTTCGCCGCCAAGAGCCTGCGCACCCTGCGGACCGAGAAGATCCTGGTCACGGTGCCGGACATCTCCAATCCGTTCTTCTCGCAGGTCATCCGAGGCGTCGAGGAAGCCGCCCTCGCCGCCGGCTACTCGGTGCTTCTGGGCGACACGCGCCACGAAGAGGCGCGCGAGGAACAATACGCGGCCATGTTCCGCCGCAAGGAGGCCGACGGCCTGATCTTCCTCGGCCACCGCCTGCCCGACGCCCTGGCCGAGATGGTCGCCGCCAAGGGCGTGAAGACTCCGATCGTCAATGGCTGCGAGTTCCGGCCTGGCCTCGCCGTCTCCAGCGCGCACATCGACAACGAAGGCGCCGCCGCCGAGGTCATGGAGCATCTCTATGGCCTCGGGCACATCCGCATCGGGGTCGTGACCGGGCCGCTGGCCAGCCCGATCAGCAGCGACCGCCTCTCGGGCGTTCTGGCCGCGGCCCAGCGGCGCGGTCGCGCCAGCGCGCTGCGCATCTCGATCGGCGACTTCTCGATCGAGTCGGGCGTGCGCCAGGCCGGAGAGCTGCTGGACGAGCCGGGGCGGCCGACCGCGATCTTCTGCTTCAGCGACGAGATGGCGATGGGGGCCTTGGAAGCGATCCGGAGACGCGGCCTCGTTTGCCCGCGCGACGTCTCGCTGGTCGGCTTCGACGACATCCGCTTCGCGCGTCATCTCGACCCGCAGTTGACCACGGTCAGCCAGCCGATGGAGCAGATCGGGCACGAGGTCGTGCGGCTCCTGCTCGACATCCTGGCGGGGCGGGCGACGACGCTGCAAAACGTGACCCTGCCGCACGAGCTGGTCGTGCGGGCCAGCACGGCGCCGCCAGCCGCCTAGGGTCTAGGCGGAAGCTCCCGCACCCAGATGTTACGGAAGCCGATCGGCTTGCTGGGGTCGCCATGGGCCTGCAGCTTGATCGGCGCGGGACCGTGCGCCTTGTAGGACGGCTTGCCGATATAGACCGTCTCGCCCGCCAGGACGGCGTTGTCCTGCACCAGGACCCCGTTGTGCAGCACCGTGACGGTCGCCGGCGAAGCTAGCGTCCCCGCGGCGGTGAAGCGCGGGGCGCGCCAGACGATGTCATAGGTCTGCCACTCGCCGGGCTTGCGGCTGGCGTTCACCAGAGGCGCATGCTGCTTGTAGACGCTGCCGGCCTGGCCGTTCACGTAGGTCTCGTTGCCGAAGGAGTCGAGGATCTGAACCTCGTAGCCCGCGTCCCGTGGCCCGGTGGACGCCAGGAAGACGCCGCTGTTGCCCCGCCCCTGCCCGGTTCCGTCGATGTCGGCCGGGATCCGCCATTCCAGGTGCAGCTGGTAGTCCTGGAAGGCGCGCCGGGTCTCGATATTGCCTTTGGACTTATCGACCGTGATGACGCCGTCGACCACGGTCCAGGCCGCCGGGGACTTGTCCTGGCTCGAGACCCATTGCTCGAGGCTCCCGCCGTCGAACAGGACAATCGCGTCTGACGGCGCGCCTCCGGCGGCGGAGGCCGGCGTGACGATCGCCGGCTTCGGGCTCCAGACCTCGGTGTCCTCGGGACGGGACTGGGCCAGCGCCGAGGACGCGGCGAGGCTCGCCAGACAGACAGCGCTCTGGAGAATTCGGGTCATGGCGCGGGTCCTCCGACTGTCCCAGCGAAGCGATGGTCGCGGCCGGCCGCGACTCCACCGCGCGTAGCGGATATGATCCCGATCAATCTGTCGACCCTCTCCGCATGGCATGAGGCGATAGTCGCCGCAGGCGGCGTTTCACGGTTCTTCGGTGATGATGGACGCGTCCGCACCCCGCTCAGCTAGACGCTTCTGGGCGCTGCTCCTTGGCGGCCTTGTGCTTTTGGCGGCCGTGGCGGCTGCGGCTTTGCTGCTGCGACCTCCCGCCGTGGAGATCGCCACGACGAGGACGGGCGAAGCCGTGGACGTCATCTACGCTTCGGGCGTGGTTGACTACGTCCGGCAGGCGCATGTCGCGCCGATCGTCACCGCGCCGATCCGCCACGTCGACGTGGCGGAGGGCGATTGGGTCAAGCCCGGCCAGTCGCTGGCGCAGCTTGAGGATGGCCCCGCACAAGGCACGGCGCTGCAGCTGGCGGCTCAGGCCTCGCAGGCGCGGATCGCCGCGGGCCGCGTCCGACGCCTCTACGCGGCCGGCTTCGCGGCGAAGGCGGCTGACGACGACGCCCAGGCCCAAGCGCGCGCCGCGACCGCCGCCGCTGACAGCGCAGCCGCCCGCCTCCGGGACTATCGACTGACGGCGCCGTTCGCCGGCCAGGTGCTGCGACGCGAGGCCGAGCCGGGCGATCTGGGAACCGTCGGGACGGCGCTTTTCGTGATCGCCGACCCTGGCACGCTGCGGATCACCGCTGACGTCGACGAGCGCGATATCGCCCGGCTGCGGCCCGGCGTTAAGGCGCTGATCCGCTCGGACGCTTTCCCCGGCCGAACCTTCGAAGGCCGCGTCTCGCAGATCACGCCGGCCGGCGACGCCAAGGGGCGGGTGTTCCGCGTCCGCATCGCGCTTCCGGCCGACAGCGGGCTTCCGCCCGGCATGACCGTGGAGACGAACCTGGTGACCGATCGGCGCCCGACTGCGGTGCTGGCGCCGTCCAGCGCGGTGCGCGACGGCGCCGTCTGGGCGGTGAAGGATGGCCGCGCTCACCGCATCGCGGTGCGCATCGGCGCGGTCGGCGGCGACCTGACGGAAATCCGGACGGGCGTCGCGGCCGGTGAACAGGTGATCGTCAAGCCGCCCGAGGCTCTCAAGGACGGCCAGCGCGTGCGGGTCGCGAAAGGCCGATGAGCCTGCCGTCGGTCCTGGCGAACATCGCCCTGGCGCATCTGAGGGTCCGCGCCCGGCAGACCCTGGTGGCGACCCTGGGCGTCGCGATCGGCGTCGGCTTCTTCCTCGCCGTCTCGGGCATGATGGTCGGCTCGCAGAAGGACTTCGTCCGCACGCTCGTCGACTCCGCGCCTCACATCATCGTCCGCGACGAGCAGCGTCGCCCGGTGCGCCAGCCCGCCCTGGACGCCTTCCCGAACGCGGCGGTCGCTATTCGCGGCCTGCGTCCGCAGGAGGAGGTGCGCGGCCTGAAGGACTGGCCCGCCATGCTGGCGGACGCACGCGCCATCCCGGGCAGCCTGGCCGCCCCGTCCCTGACCGGCGCGGTGACGATCGCCTATGCCGGCCGCAACGCGGCGGTCGCCTTGAACGGCGTCGATCCTCGCCTTGAAGGGCGGCTCGCCAAGATCAACGAGAGCCTGACGGGCGGCGCCTTGACCGATCTGGAGGCGCGGCCGGATGGCATCATCATCAGCCGGCCGCTCGCGGACCGGCTTGGGGCGAAGCTGGGCGACACCCTGGTGGTCACGGCGCCGACTGGGACACTGCAGCGGATGCGGATCCTGGCCCTGATCGAGCCTGACGCCCGCGCCGGCTTCTATGCCGGCGACACCGTCGCCTACGGCCTTCTGCGGACGGCCCAGGTCGTCTTCGCGCGCCCCAGCATCGTCAATCAGATCCATATCCGACTGGCGGACTCGGCCGACGCTGAAGTCCAGGCGAAACGGCTCGAAGCGCGCTGGGGCTACAAGTGGGAGTCTTGGCAGGAGCGCTCGGTCAACATCCTGAACCTGCTCGTGGTGCGCAACGTCATCATGTACGCGGTGATCCTGGCGATCCTGATCGTGGCCAGCTTCGGAATCTATACCGCGGTGTCCAACAGCGTCGCCGACAAGCGGCGCGACATCGCCATCCTTCGCGCCATGGGGTTCACCACGGGCGACGTGCAAGCGATCTTCCTGCTGGAGGGCCTGCTGGTCGGGGTGTTGGGCGCGGCGGTCGGCTTCGCGATCGGCACGGGCCTGTTGCAGGTGCTGGCCAGCCTGCCGCTATCGATGGGCGGCAAGCCTCTGGTGCTGCCGCTGGATCGCAGCCTGCCGCAGTACCTGCTGGCCGGCGGCGCGTCGCTCGGCGCGGCGATCGTCGCGGCCTGGCTGCCGGCCCGCAAGGCGGCCAGCGTCGATCCTGTCGCGATCCTGCGAGGCGCGGCATGAGCGCGTTGATCGAGGCTCGCTCGGCGACGCGGATTTTGTCGGATCCCGAGCCCTTCACCCTGGTGGACGGCGTCAGCCTCTCCGTGGAAGCCGGCCAGATGGTCGCGATCGTGGGGCCCTCGGGATGTGGGAAGTCGTCCCTGCTCTATCTGCTCGGCCTGCTGGATCGGCCAAATGACGGCGAGGTGCTGATCGACGGGCGCCCGACCGGGAGCCTGAGCGACGCGGCCCGCACCCGCCTGCGTCTGGAGCGGATCGGCTACGTCTTCCAGTTTCACTTCCTGCTGCCCGAACTGACGGCCCGCGCCAATGTGGCGCTGCCGATGCGACGCCTTGGCCATAAGTCCTCGGCCGAGATCGACGGAACCGTGCAGGCCTTGCTTGAGAAACTCGGCGTCGCCGCCCAAGGCGACCGGCGGCCCGACCGCCTGTCCGGCGGCCAGCGCCAGCGGGTGGCGATCGCCCGGGCGCTCGCCAACGACCCGGCGATCCTGCTCGGCGACGAGCCGACCGGCAATCTCGACAGCGTAAACACGCGCCTGGTGATCGAGGAATTCCAGCGTCTGGCGCATATCGAAGGCCGCGCCGTCATCTGCGTGACCCACGACGAAGGCTTCGCCGAGGCGGCGGATCGGCGCATCCGGATGCTGGACGGCCGAATTGTCGACGAGAATTAGGCCGCGACGCGCGCGTCCAGGGCCTCTAGCCGCACCAGGATCCGGTCCAACGTCGAGCGCTTGACCGGCTTGCCATCGCGCAGCTTGGTCCAGGTGGTCTCGCTGATAGCGTAGCACGCGAACAAATGCTCACGCGTGACGGCGGGTAGCCGCGCGCGCAGACGCTGGAAGATTTCTCGGGAAGCAGTGACGGTTTCAGCCATGGGATAGCGTGGAGCAGTTACGCACGAGAAGATGTCTCTACCGCGTCCCTATGACGGTCTTGTTGGTCGGCCATATTTCAACGCTGTTACGCAGGGCCAAGTTTCCGACGAAATTGGCGTCGGCGGCAATCAGCGGTTATGTTTGGGGCGCTCTCAACTGGAAGCGCATGCCGTCATAGCCCGGCTCCACGCCGGGCGGCAGTCGCGCGGCCAGGGCGTTGTAGTCCAGATCGATATGCAGGTTCGTCAGGATCGCGCGTTTGGGCTTGGCGCGCGCGATCCATTCCAAGGCGAGCTCGACATGGGCGTGGGTCGGGTGTGGCGTCCAGCGCAGGGCGTCGACGATCCAGACTTCGAGATCGGCCAGATCGGCCCAACTGCCGTCGGGGATCGCCCGCACGTCGGGCGTATAGGCGACGTCGCCAATCCGATAACCGACGGCGCGCACCTCGCCATGGTCGACGTCGAAGGTGTGGACGGAGATCTCGCCGCTGGGTCCCGAGATTTCGAAATCATGGCCCAGCGGCGGCAGCAGGCGGGGCTCGCAGATGGCCGGATAGCCGCCGCGGGTATGGAAGATATATTCGAAGCGCGTCAGCAGGCCATCGTGCGTCGCCTGGTCCATATAGGTCGGGATGCGGACGCGCTGGTTCAGGAAGAAGGGGCGCAGGTCGTCTATGCCGTGCGCCTGGTCGGCATGGTCGTGCGTGAACAGCGCCGCGTCCACGCGCCGGACGTTGGCCGCCGCCGTCTGAAGGCGGAGATCCGGGGCGGTGTCGATGATGACCGTAGTCTGGTGGGTCCGACCGCCCTCCCCTAAGCGCCGCACGAGGAGCGAGCAGCGCGAGCGATGGTTCTTCGGCTCCGCCGGATCACAGTCGCCCCAGTTGCCGTCGGCGCGGGGAACGCCGCCGGATGAGCCAGAGCCCAGGATGGTGAACTCCAGCGTCGCGGTCATGGACGAGGGATCCGATCGAACAGGGTGAAGAAGGCGTCCTCGGTGCGTTGCTCGGTCTCGGACCGGCTCCAGCCCCGGATCTCGGCCAGCTTGTCGTAGATATGCGGCAGATAGGCCGGCTCATTGCGACGCCCCCGCATCGGGACCGGCGCCAGATAGGGGCAGTCGGTCTCGACAATGATCCGGTCGGCCGGCATGTCGCGGATGACCGCCCTCACCTCCTCGGCCGCCTTAAAAGTGGCGATGCCAGAGACCGAAAACCAGGCGCCAAGGTCGGCGACGCGTCGAGCCAGCTCCGGACCGCTGGTGTAGCAGTGCATCAGGATCTTGAACGGCCCGGCGGCATGCTCCGCCGCCAGGATCTCGCCCATGACCTCGTCCGCCTCGCGCGTATGGACGACGAGCGGCAGACCGCTTTCCCGCGCGGCGATGCAATGCTGGCGAAAGACCTCCGCCTGAACCTCGCGCGGCGAGAGGTCGTAGTGGAAGTCCAGGCCACACTCGCCGATGCCGATCACCCGCGGGCGGTTGGCCAGCTCGACCAGGCGCGCGGCGGTAAGACCGGGGTCTTCCTTGGCTTCGTGCGGATGCGTGCCGACCGTGCACCAGATGTCCGGCTCGGCCATGGCGATTTCGTGCACCGCCTCGAAGGACGAGACCTTGTCGCAGATGGTGACCATCAGGCCGATACCGGCCTCGCGGGCCCGGGCGATCACGGCGTCCTTGTCCTCGGCGAACTGGGGCGCGTGGAGATTCACGTGGCTGTCGATGAGCATGCGGCTCACATCGCCGCCTTGGCCGCCGCGCGCAAGTCCGAGATGACGCTCCAGAACACATCGCCGCGGTCGAGGTTAACGGCTTCGGCCTCGCCGGGCACGCTGGAGAGGCGCTCCCAAGCCGCCGCCCAGCGGTCTAGGCCCGGTAAGTTCTTGCCGTCGGCGACGACCTGGGTCGCGAAGATCCGCACCTGGTCAGCCATCCGGTCCATCAGAAGCTCGAACCGCGCCGCGCCCTCCGCGCCGCGGAACGTATCGGCCATGGCCAGTAGCGCCCCTTCGTCGATCTTCGGCAGACCGCGCAGGATCTCGTTGGCCGCGTCGTCCATGGCGATCGCGCCGGCGGCCGCCAGCTGCAACGCCTTGCCCGGCGCGCCATGGGCCATCCGCGCCAGACGCTCGGCGTCCCTGTGCGGCAGGTCGGCCATCCGCTCGACCATGTCGGCGGCGGCGGGCACGCCGGGCGCCGGCACTGGCAGGCGGCGACACCGGGAGCGGATGGTCGGCAACAGCTTACCCGGCGCGTGGCTGATCAGCAGGATCACCCCGCGCGGCGGCGGCTCCTCCAGCGTCTTCAGCACGGCGTTGGCGGCGTTGACGTTCAGGTCGTCGGCGGCGTCGATGATCGCCACCCGATAGGGCGAGACGGCCGGCGAGTTGGCGAAGAACTCGGGCAGCTTGCGCGCTTCGTCGACCGGGATCGCCTTGCGCGCCTTGCCGTCGTCGGTCAGACGCTCCAGCACCATCAGGTCGGGATGCGAGCGCGCGGCCACCTGGCGGCTGACCACATCGGACGGCGCCGCGCCCAGCAGCCCTAGCGAAGACTCCGGCCGCGCGCCCAGCAGGCGGCGCGCCATGCGATAGGCCAAGGTGGCCTTGCCGACGCCCTCCGGGCCGGTCAGCAGCCAAGCATGGTGCAGACGTCCGCGATCGAGCGCGTCCAGAAACGCCGCTTCGGCGGCTGACTGGCCTTCCAGCGTATAGACGTCACGAGGATGCGCCGGCGCGTGCATCAGCCGTCGAACCTTTGATCGACGGCGTCGATGATGGCGGCGGTCACGTCGTCGATCTCCGCGTTTGCCTCGATCACCACGCAGCGCTCGGGCTCACGGCGCGCGATCTCCAGATAGCCGGCGCGGAGGCGTTCATGGAAAGCCAAGCCCTTCGACTCGAAGCGCGCGGCGCCGCCTCGCGCCTCGGCCCGCTGCAGCCCGACTTCAGCCGGCAGGTCGAGGATCAGCGTCAAGTCCGGGATCGTTCCGCCCAGGACGTGATCCTCCAGCGAAGCGATCAGGCTGGCGGGCGCCTCGCCGCCAGCGCCCTGATAGGCGCGTGTCGAGTCGGCGAAGCGGTCGCAAAGGACGATCGCGCCGCGCGACAGGGCCGGCCGGATCACGCGCTCCACGTGGTCGCGACGCGCGGCGTACATCAGCAAGGTCTCCGCGACCGGCGACCAGCGATCGGCGGCGCCATTGACCAGAAGCTCGCGGATCGCCTCGGCGCCAGGGCTGCCGCCCGGCTCGCGAGTCACGACCACGTCATGGCCAGCGGCCTGAAGCCGTTCGGCTAGACGGCGAATCTGAGTGGACTTTCCCGCCCCCTCGCCGCCTTCGAAACTGATGAAGAAACCTTGGGTCACCGGCCTCCATTCGACCGGATCGCGAGGCTTGTCCAGAGGGTCTAGGGGCGAAGCACCGTGGCGCCCGAATAGCCGAGCGCCTCGACCCGCTGGCGCAGGCTCCAGGCCTCGCCTTCGTCCTCGCCGGCGGCGACCACGACGCGGTATAGCGTGCCACCAGGCCGTTCCAGCGGCTCGATCCTGGCGCTTCCGGCCAACGCCAGCTGCTGCACGGCCTTTTCGGCGTTTTCACGGCTGGAGAAGGCGCCGGCCTGGATTCGATAGCTGGCCTTGGGCGCGGGCGCCATCACGGGCGCGGGTTTTACGGGATCCGGCGGATTGATCGGCGGGGCCGAGAGGACCGGCGAAGGCGACCACTCAGGCTCTGGCCTGGCCGGCAGGACCTGCACGCGCTGCGGCGGCTCCTGGATTTCGGCGAAGCTGCGCGTTATCGGCGCTTTGGTCCGCGCCTGGGCGTACTGACGCGGCGGATCGAAGACGTTCTTGGGCGCAGGCCCGATATATTTGACCCGGACCTTGGCCACGCCCGCCCGGCGATAGCCGAGCTCCTCCGCGGCGGCCTTGGAAAGGTCGATCACGCGGTCGCCGACGAACGGGCCCCGATCGTTGACCCGCACGATCATCTTCCGCCCATTATCGAGGTTCGTGACCTCCACCAGGCTCGGCAGCGGCAACGTCTTGTGGGCCGCCGACGGAATGTCCATGTCGAAAATCTCGCCGTTGGCGGTGCGGCGATTGTGGAACTGCTCGCCATACCACGAGCCGATCCCGACGATGTTGTAGTGGCGATCTTCCTTTGGATAATACCAAACGCCGTTGATCTGATAGGGCCTTTCGGTGCCCCGCAGCGGCTTGCCGTTCGGGCCGACCATGTCGCCGGCGCGCGGCGCGACGTTGCGGGCGCCGATCATGGGGCGGCCGACATCATACTTGGGCGTCGCGCAGGCGGCCAGGCTGAGCGCCGCGAGAACGAAGAGCCCATGCAGGCGGACCATCCGCCAGAAGCGATCGATGTGCTGGTCCATGCGCATGCCGTTCCAGACGAGGGGCGCGCCCCTCTGATCGATCAAGGTGACCGAATTGTTTTGAAGTCTGGTTAAGGCGATTGCCGTCTGGTTAAGGCGATGACGCGCTGATATAGCCGCCTGCTCCGGACAGGTGGCCGAGTGGTTTAAGGCAGCGGTCTTGAAAACCGCCGTAGGTGGAAGCCTACCGTGGGTTCGAATCCCACCCTGTCCGCCACAGCCCTTCGGGGCGAAAAACCCTTTCAGGACAAACATGTCGGCGAACCGCACCGCGCTCTATGGTCAGCCCGATCACGATCTGGCTCCATCCGCGCCGGACGCGGTTCAACTCTCGCCGGTCATCGTCGGGTCCAGCGACATCGCCGGGATCGAGACCGAATCTCTTAACGCCGTGACTGTCCGCGCCCCGGCCGGCGCGGTCGAGCGTCGCTTTGTCCTGGCCCACGCTTTGCGCGTCCTGGCGCCGGGCGGTCGCCTCACGACATTCGCGCCCAAGGATCGTGGCGGCCTGCGCCTGAAGAAGGAACTCGAAGCCTTTGGCTGCGAAGTCGGCGAGAGCGCACGCCGGCATAACCGCATCTGCATGGTGGCGCGGCCCCCAACGCCAAAGGGCTTGGACGAAGCTATCGCCGCCGGCGCGCCGCGCCAGATCGCCGAGAACGGGCTCTGGACCCAACCGGGCGTGTTCAGCTGGGATCGGCTGGACGCTGGCACCAACGCCCTGCTGCAGGTGCTGCCGGAGTTCTCGGGCGCCGGCGCCGATTTCGGCGCGGGCATCGGCCTCCTGGCGCTCAATGTGCTGGCCTCGAGCAAGGTGACCAAGCTGACCCTGGTCGAGCTGGACCGGCGCGCGATCGAGGTCGCCAAGCGCAACATCGCCGATCCGCGCGCCGCGTTCGTCTGGAGTGATGTCCGCAACGATGCCGCGGGCCTCAAGGACCTCGACTTCATCGTCAGCAATCCGCCGTTCCACGAGGGTGGCGGTGAGGACAAGGCGTTGGGCCAGGCCTTCATCCGCTCCGCGGCCGGCGCGCTGCGCAAGGGCGGCGCGCTGTGGATGGTCGCCAACCGCCACCTGCCCTATGAGGCGATCCTCGCCGAAAGCTTCGCCAAGGTTCGGCTGGTCGCCGAGGGCGGCGGCTACAAGGTCTTCGAGGCGCGCAAATGAGCAAGGCGCTGATGGCCCGGCTTGATCGGCTGTTGGCCAATCTGGGCTATGGCAGCCGCAAGGAGGCGCAGGCCCTGGTCGCCGCCGGCAAGGTCGTGCTGGACGGCAAGGCGCTGAAGGACTCCGGCGCCCGGATCGCCGTTGACGCCACCCTACCCGAGCGCATGACGATCCGCGGCCTTCCCGTCGACCCGCCCGCGCCCCTAGTGCTGATGATGCACAAGCCGCTGGGCGTGGTCTGCTCGCACAAGGAGGACGGCGAAAAGATCTACGATCTGCTGCCGCGCCGCTGGCGGCTGCGGGACCCGGCGCTTTCCACGGTCGGGCGCCTGGACAAGGACACCAGCGGCCTGATCCTGATCACCGACGACGGCGACTTCCTGCATCGGGTGATCTCGCCCAAGCGCCATGTGCCCAAGACCTACCTGGCCAAGCTCGACCGCGCGCTGAACGGTTCCGAAGCCGAGACCTTCGCCGCCGGGACGCTGATGCTCGAGGGCGAGGAAAAGCCTTTGCTGCCGGCTCGGTTGGAGGTCCTCGACGAACGCACGGCGCGGCTGACGATCACGGAGGGCCGCTACCATCAGGTCAGGCGGATGTTCGCCGCCGTAGGCAACCATGTCGTCGATCTGCACCGCGAACGCATCGGCGGCATTGCGTTGCCGGAAGACTTGACGCCCGGTCAGCACCGTATCCTGCCGGCCGCCGAAGCCGAAAAGGTGTTCGCGGATGGCTGAACCGATCCTCGTCGACGCTCGCGGGCACCATTGCCCGGTGCCGACCCTGAAGCTGCGCAAGGCTCATGAGGTCGCCGCGCCAGGCGCGGAGCTTGTCTTGCTGGCCACTGACCCGATGGCCCGTATCGACGTCCCGCACTTCGCCGGCCAGATCGGCGCGATGGTGCTGGAGATCGCCGACCAGGAAGGCGGCGTGATCAGGTTTCGTATTCTGAAGGCGGCTTGAGCGGGATCGCCTTCGGTCCCTCAAGCAAGGCCCTGGGACGCTCGTCCAGCGCGATCTCGACCTCGGTGGCCAAGGCCCCGCCGAAGAAGATGGCGTTCACGCTCCAGGACAGCCAGATCAGGAAGATGATCACGGCGGAGATCGAGCCGTAGGTCGCGCCCAGATGGACGATCTTCTCGACGTAGAAGGCGCTGGCCCAGGACATGAAGACGCACAGCGCGGCCGCGGCCACGCCGCCGGAGGTCGAGGCGCGCCAGCCCACCGGCTCGCGCGACATGGCGTAGCGGTAAACCAGAGTCATGCCGACCACGATGCCGAAGCTGGCCCAGGTCCATTCGCTCTGGATCCATGACACACCGGCCAGCGGGCGCAGGTTCAGCGCCGAGCCCAGCAGCCGCAGGGTCAGAAAGATGCCCGACATGAAAAACAGCAGGCCGAACGCGGCGATCAGCACCAGCAGGGCCATCAGGTTGAAGCCGAGAAAGCCGCGCTGGTTCTCCTCGTCGTGGATGAAGGAGAGCCCCGCCAGCAGGGCCTTGAAGCCGCGGTGGGCGGCGTAAACGCCGACGATCAGCACGACCGCGCTCTGAAGCGAGATCGCGCCGCCGGGCGCGTGGGCTAGCTGGCCGAATTCATCCTGGAAGATTCCTCGGGCCCCCGGCGGCATCAGTTCGGCCAGCTTGACCGCCTGGCGCGCCGCGGTTTCGGGAGTCAGGAATAGGCTGTAGAGGCCGATCAGAATCGCCAGGCCCGGGAAAACCGCCAGCAGGGCGAAGAACGAGACCCCGCCGACATAGAGCATGACGTCTCGGCCCCAGAGCCTGGAGAGCGCCAGCCCCAGCACGCGCAGGATTTCACGGGCCCAGTGGATCGGATCGAGGTCGAGGTCGCGCCAGCGGATCTGGTGGAGCGGATCGTTCATCCGGCGGAACATGGCGACGCGGCCCCCGGAAGTCAAAGACGCGCCGTCATGGGGGGACGACGCGTCTTTCAAGGCTTGGCCTGGAACCGATCGCCGCATCGAGGGACGGATGGCGCGGAGACCGATCGACCCCTGCACGCTAGGCCCCGGCGCCTGAACCGCACCTGAACGGATCAGAGCGCGCCTGACGCCTTCAGCCCGGCGATCGCATCGGCCGAGAAACCCCAGTCGGCCAGCGCTTCGTCATTGTGGGCGCCGATCTTCGGCGGCGGGCCCTGGATCGCCCCTGGCGTCGCCGAAAAGCGCGGCGCCGGCGCCGGCTGAGTCACGCCCTCGACCTCGACGAAGGTCTGGCGCGCGGCGTTGTGGGCGTGCTTGGGCGCCTCGTCCATGGTCAGCACCGGCGCGAAGCAGACGTCGGTGGCGTCCATGATCGCGCACCATTCGTCGCGGGTCTTGGCCTTGATCACCGCCGCCAGCTTCTCGCGCAGCTCCGGCCACTCCTCGCGGCTCATCTGGTGCTGGAACTGCGGGTCGGAAATCCCCGTCTTTTCCAGCAGCAGCAGGTAGAACTGCGGCTCGATCGAGCCGATCGAGATCCACTTTCCATCAGCGCACTGGTAGGTGTCATAGAAGTGGGCCCCGCCGTCGAGCAGGTTGGTCCGCCGCCCCTCGTTCCACATGCCGCCGGCCTTGAAGCCGTAGAACATCGCCATCAGCGAGGCCGCGCCGTCGCTCATGGCGCAGTCGATGACCTGGCCCTGGCCAGTGGCGCGGGCGTGGATCACCCCGGCCAGCAGGCCGAAGGCCAGATAGAGCGCCCCGCCACCGAAATCGCCGACCAGATTCAGCGGCGGAACCGGCTTGTCCTCGGTCCCAATCGCGTGGAGCGCCCCAGTGATGGCGATGTAGTTCATGTCGTGGCCGGCGGCCTTGGCGTAGGGCCCCGTCTGGCCCCAGCCGGTCATGCGGCCATAGACGAGCTTCGGATTGCGGCCCAGGGCCACATCGGGCCCCAGGCCCAGGCGCTCCATGACGCCCGGTCGGAAGCCTTCGATCAGGCCATCGGCCTTTTCCAGGAGCTTCAGGCAGGTCTCGATCGACTCGGGGTTTTTCAGGTCCAGCGCCACCGAGCGGCGGCCTCGGGCCGTCACGTCGGCCGGCGAGCCGCGCCCCTGCCCCTTGCGGTCGATCCGCACGACGTCGGCGCCCAGGTCCGACAGCAGCATGCCGCAGAACGGCCCCGGACCGATGCCGGCGAACTCGACGATCTTCAGTCCCGAAAGCGGCCCCTGGCCCATGACGTCGTCTCCCTTCCGGCTCTCACCAAGCGGCCGGTCCGCCATACTAGAGCGGGCCTGACGTTCGGTCAGGCAAGTCCTCGCGCTCACGCCCCCAATGATCTTGGATTCGCCCCCAGCCTGCGGCGTCGCGCGGCTTTGACCCCGCCCTTGGTCTGCTATGTTGCGGCGACGAATCTCGAAGCGCGCCGCCCGGTCGGCAAGGCGAGCATTCGGGCGGAGGTTGGTTTGGCGGCAGACGCCCGAATCCTGATCGTGGCGCGCGACGACGTTCGCGCCGGACCGCTGGCCGAAGGGCTGGACCGGCTGGGCTGGCGCACCATCACCGCGCGCGGTCCCTACGCCGCCGTCGCCGCCTTGGGCGACCTGCCGATCGAGGCGGTGATCGTCGACCTGGCCAGCGCCGGTCCGGACATCCAGACGCTGTCGCGCCGCCTGAAGGCCGCCGTCGCGCCCCGCCGCCTGCCGGTCATCGCCATCGGCGATCCCGAAGCCGACTATCGCGACCAGACCTTCGACCTGACGCTGTCGCCGCCGCTGCATCCTTCGCAGGCGGCGCTGCGTCTCGAGACCCTGGTCCGCACCGCCATCGCCGAGGAAGAGTTCGAGCTGCGCCTCGAGACCTTCGGCGATCGCGGCCGCCGCCTGGATCTGCCCGAGCAGTCGGAGGCGCCGTTCCGCGTCCTGGCCGTCGGCGAGCCGGCTCCGCAGTTCCTGGCCCTGTCCAACGCCCTGCAGCGCAGCGGCGCCGAGGTGGTCGGCGCCTTCACCGCCTACACCGCCTTCGACTATCTGCACGAGCGTCCGTTCGACGCCGTCGTGCTGTGGGCCGGCGACAGCCAGCAGGAAGCGCTGTCGATCGCGGCGGGCATGCGTCGCAACACGCGCCTCTATCACATCCCGGCCCTGCTCTATCTGAAGGCCGAGAGCTATGTGACCATGTCCGACGCCTTCCATCGCGGCGTGTCGGACGTGGCCTCGCCCGAAACGCCCGAGACCGAGACCGCCCTGCGCGTCATGGAGCTGGCCCGCAATTTCCGGCGCGGCGAGGCGATCCGAGGCGCGCTGGAGAAGGCTCGCAGCTCGGGCCTGATGGACGCGGCCACCGGCCTCTTCACCCGCGATCTGTTCGCCGCCCACCTGGCGCGCCTGGCCACGGCCGCCCGCGAGCGGGCCCGGCCGCTGTCGATCTGCGTGCTGCGGGTCGCCGACAAGCCCGACACGACCTGGGCGCGCCAGAACGGCTGGCTGGATCGGGCCATTCCGCAGATCGGCTCGATGATCGGCCGTCTGGTCCGCGTCGAGGACACCCCGGCCCGCCTGTCGACCGAGGTCTTCGCCCTGGCCCTGCCGGCGACCAATCAGAACGCCGCCCGCGCCGCCGCCGAACGGATCGCCGCCGTGATCGGCTGTACCGCCTTCGACGCCGGAGAGGATCGCCCGCCGTTCGTCTGCGAGTTCGACATCGGCGTGGCCGAGGTTCAGCCGGGCGAAGGCGCGGTGAAGGCCTTGGAGCGCGCGGCGGCCGCCGCCATGAAACGCGACGTCGGCTGACCGGCCGCGCTTGGGCGCGCACCGGCCGAGGGCTATATGCAGTCCGTCCCGTCGCGGACACAGTTTCCCGAGGAGCACGCCGTGGCCCAGTCCCAGCCCATGATCATCGACGTCGTCGCCGATGTCGTCTGTCCCTGGTGCTTTCTCGGCTGGCGGCGGCTGAAGTCGGCCCTGGCCCTGCGGCCGACCCTGGACGCCCAGCTGATCTGGCGGCCCTACCAGCTCGACCCGTCGCTGCCAGAGGAAGGCGTCGACCGCAAAGCCTATATGGCCCAGAAGTTCAAGGATCCCGAGCGCCTGAAAGCGGTGCACGCGGCTCTGCTGGAAGGCGGCGCCGAGGAAGGTATCCATTTCGACTTCGAGGCGATCGCGCTGTCGCCCAACACCAACGCCGCCCATCGCCTGATCCGCTGGGCCCTGACGGCCGGCGCGCAGGACCAGGTCGTCGAGGCGCTGTTCAAGGCCTATTTCGAACAAGGCCTCGACATCGGCGACCCGGTCGTCCTTGGCGATATCGCCGAAGCCGCGGGCATGGAGCGTCTGGTGGTGCTGCAACTGCTCTCCGAAGGCGCCGACAAGGAAGCCGTGGCGCGCGAGCACGCCATGGCGGTTCAGGGCGGCGTGACCGGCGTGCCGTTCGCCATCTTCGCCGGCAAGGTCGCCGTGGTCGGCGCCGAGACGCCGGAGCGGATCGCCGAGGCGATCGACCAAGCGCTGGCGGCCTAGGCACACGCCCACCGCTTCACGCGGTCTGCCGCTGAAGGGATGGAAAGGGACGCGGAGCGCCGGACGACGTCCGGAGTTCTTT
>NZ_LSJA01000082.1 GCF_001556515.1 Caulobacter sp. CCH9-E1
CTTCCCCCTCCGTCGTCTCTTCGAGCCGACACCTCCCCCGCTAGGGGGAGGATTTAGAGGCCTTACCGCTCGTCCTTGTCCTCGCGGCTGTCGCCGGGGATGACCGCGCGACCGGCGGCGCCCACGGCCTTGCCGCCGACCTTGGCCGCGCCGCCGACGACCGCGCCCGTGACGCCGATCGCCGTGCCGGCCACCGCCGCGGCGACGCATCCGGTCTGGGACGCGGCGATCGAGATCAAAAGAACGGCGACGGGCGCGAGGCGGCGAAGGGGCATGGACGGGCTCACTCGGATGCAAGGCGCATCGTTCCCGCCCCTATGCCTCTGAATTGTGGGCGTCGGATGGCGCGGGTCCGTTCAGTAGCCCGTGCGGTTGGCGGGGTGAAGCACCGAGCGCTCCAGGCGCAAGACCTTGCCGTCCCGATCGACCTCGATCGTCGTCACGTAAAGGCCCGACAGGATGCTCTCCTCGGCCTTCACCCAGCGCAGGCGTTCGCCGCCCTCGCTGGTCGCAGCGCGGGCGGCGGGCGCGCCATAGCGGCTCAGCGCCTCGGCCCGATTGGCGGGCGGGTTGGCTGGACCATTAGGAGCAGGGGTGGTGGTGGCCAGGGTGGCGGCGGACAGCAGGGCGAGCGTCCAGGAAGCAAGCATGGCGAGGCTCCGAGCGCGCGTTTACGCCCTGGGATTGAACTTCGTTTCCGCCGGCGCGTCCACATAGGTCGAGCGGTTCTCTTCCCCGCGCCGCCACGGACCCGGGTGGCGCGGGCTGTCGCGGCGGCGGCGGTCGGGGCCGAAATAATTGCCGCTGCGCACGAACGGGCGCGGATTCTCGATCAGCTGGGTCAGGCGGTCGATCACCGCCCGCGCCGTGACGGGCTTGGCCAGGAACTCGTTGACGCCGACGTCGCAGGCCTCGTTGACCCGCCGCTCGGTCGAGTGGCCGGTGATCATGATCACGGGGGTGTAGGGATTGGGGCTCTCGGGCGCGCGACGCAGAAGCTGGACGAAGTGCAGGCCATCCAGCGGGCCCATCGAGAGGTCGGTGATCACCACATCGATGGCGGTCTGGCGCATCACGGCCAGCGCCTCGACGCCATCGGTCGCCTCGAAGACGTGGCGGACGCCGACGGCCCTCAGGATCTCCATGAGCAGAATGCGCATGTGCTGGTTGTCGTCGACCAGCAGGATTTTCAGCAGCTCGAACCGCACGACATCCACTCCCCTATTGGGCGAGCGTTACCGGCTTGTAATAACGTTGGTCAACCAAAAAGCTTTTTCATTACAATGAAAATAGCAATTTTAGTTGCTGGGCCGATGTTGGGTTGAAACGCACTCACACGTCATGCGTGAAATTCAACCTCCGGTTTGAGCCCGATGGCGCAGGAAGGCGTCGGCCAGCACGCAGGCGGTCATGGCCTCGACCACCGGCACGCCGCGAATCCCCACGCACGGGTCATGGCGACCCTTGGTGCGCAGGTCGATTTCCTCGCCCGCCTCGTTGAGGGTCTGGCGGGGGATCAGGATCGAGGATGTCGGCTTGAAGGCCACGCGCGCCACGACCGGTTGGCCCGTCGAGATGCCGCCCAGGACGCCGCCCGCGTGATTGGACAGGAACATCGGCTGGCCGTCGGGGCCCCGGCGCATGGCGTCGGCGTTGTCCTCGCCGGTCAGGGCGGCGCTGGCGAAGCCCTCGCCGATCTCGACCCCCTTGGCGGCGTTGATCGACATCAGGGCGGCGGCGAGTTCCGCGTCCAGCTTGCCGTAGAGCGGCGCGCCCCAGCCGGCCGGGACGCCGATCGCCTCGACCTCGACGATCGCGCCGGTCGACGAGCCGGCCTTGCGGATTTTCTCCAGATGCTCTTCCCAGACGGGCGCGATGGCCGCGTCGGGCGACCAATAGGGGTTCTGCTCGACCTGATCCCAGTCCCAGTTGTCGCGGTTGATCGCGTGCGGGCCGATCTGGGTCAGGGCCGCGCGGACCGTCACGCCGGGGATGACGAGACGCGCGATCGCGCCGGCCGCCACCCGCGCGGCGGTCTCGCGGGCCGAGCTGCGGCCGCCGCCGCGATAGTCGCGGACGCCGTACTTGGCGAAATAGGCGTAGTCGGCGTGGCCCGGGCGGAAGGCCTGGGCGATCTCGGAATAGTCCTTCGAGCGCTGGTCGGTGTTCTCGATCATCAGGCTGATCGGCGTTCCCGTCGTGCGCTGGCCGTTGCTGCGCTCGTCCTCGAACACGCCCGACAGGATGCGCACGGCGTCCGGCTCCTGGCGCTGGGTCACGAACTTGCCGCTGCCCGGCCGGCGCTTATCGAGAAACGCCTGGATCATCTCGGCCGTCAGCTCGATCCCGGGCGGGCACCCGTCGACCACGCAGCCCAGCGCGGGCCCATGGCTCTCGCCCCAGGTGGTGACGCGGAACAGGTGACCGAAGGTGTTGTGCGACATGGCGCGGCTTCTAGCGGAAACCGGGCGGGGGAGCAAAAGGGGGGATGAGCTTGCTCACTTGCCCCCTCCGGGCCTACGGCCCTCCTCCCCCGGAGGGGGAAGAAGGGCGCCTTCCGCCCTCGCCGGGGGCAGGTGGCGTTTGGGGGAGGTGACAGGGGTGCCATCTTGATTTACGTCTGTAGACTCAAATTACAGATGTGAGTTTCGGTATGGCGACGGATCAAGTCTCGGTCGGCGGACCCTCGCGCGAAGGTCGCGGTCGCCGTCTCTGGCGTTGGGCGGCGATCGCCGTCGGTTTGGTGGCCTTCGTCGCCTTGGGCGCCGAGATCATCGCGCGCCGAGATCGCGCCGAACAAGCCAGGCGGGATGCGTTCTGGCGCGTCGACGGACCGCCTTGCGCGCCGCTGGATCCGAAGGTCTTCCGAGGCCTGGGCCGCTATCCGCAGGTCACGCCCTATGACGAGACGCTGTACCGGCGCGCCGGCGGGGCGATGACCTGCACGCACCTGGTCGACGAGGTCGGCGGCGCCAAGGTCCGCTACCAGGTGTGCAAGTTCGACGCGCCGACCTATCTGGCCGTGGCGCAGGGCGGGCGCGAATGGTTCTTCGACCTGGGCGCGCGCCCGGCGGCGGTCACGGTGATCCAGGACGAGGTGCGCTGCGTCGTCATCCCGCCGTTCAAGATGTGACATCTCTCTTGCGCGCGAGGCGCATTCATAGCTAGCTATATAGCGCGCTATGAATGGAGGGCGGCATGGATCTTCTGGCGGGCTATGGCGTGGGGTTTCTGGGCAGCCGGCTCAAGCGCCTGGCCGAGCGGATGCAGGCCGACGCGGCTGAGGTGGCGCGGTCTCTGGACCTGCCGGTGCAGCCGGCCCAGATGTCCCTGCTGCTGACCATCCGCCTGCATGGTCCGATCGCCGTCGGCGAGCTGGCGGAGCGCCTGCAACTGGCCCAGCCCACCGTGACGCGGGCGCTGAAAAGCCTGGAGGACGACGGCTTCGTCGAGACTCGCCGCGCGCCGGGCGACGGCCGCACGCGGCGGCTGGCCCTGACGGACAAGGGGCAGGCCCTGCTGGTCCGCATCCAGACGCAGCTTCTGCCGCGCATCGAGCCGGCGGCCGCGGCGCTGGTCGCGGGGCTGGACGGCGACCTCATGCAGGGGCTGGCCAAGGTCGAGCAGCGCTTGGCAGAGGCCTCGCTGCTGAGGCGGATCGAGGCCGCCGGCCCGCCGACGATGTGGGCCCGCGACTTCTCCGACGACCTCGCCGAGGCCTTCCATCGGATCAACGCCGAGTGGATCGAGGACATGTTCACCCTCGAGGAGAACGACGTCGCCCTGCTGTCACGGCCGCGCGAGCTGATCCTGGACAAGGGCGGGGTGGTGCTGTTCGCCGAAACCCCCGAGCTGGGCGTGGTCGGGACCTGCGCCCTTATGGTCTCCAAGGACGGCTGGGTCGAGCTGACCAAGATGGGCGTTCTGAAGAGCGCCCGGGGCCTGAAGGTCGGCGAGTTCCTGCTGGCCAAGACCCTGGAGCGGGCCGCGAGCCTCGGCATGGACAAGGTCTATCTGCTGACCAATCGAAAGTGCGCGGCGGCCATCCACCTCTACGAGAAGCTGGGCTTCGTCCACGACGCCCAGATCATGCGGACCTTCGGGGCGCGCTATGAGCGCTGCGACGTGGCGATGGCGTATCGGCCGAGGGGATAGGGGCGGGGACGGCCAGGCCCTCGAACACGGGGCGGGCCAGCACGTAGCCCTGGACCAGATCAACGCCCAGGTCGCGCAGGACCGTCAGCTCCTCGACGGTCTCGACGCCCTCGCAGACGGCGGTGATGTCGAGATCCTTCAGCATGGCCAGCAGGTGCGAGACGATCGACCGCTTGGCGCGGTCGCGGTCGATATCGCGGATCAGCTCCATATCGAGCTTGACGATGTCGGGCTGGTACTTGGCCAAAAGGTTCAGCCCCGCGAAGCCGGCGCCGAAGTCGTCGATCGCGGTCTTGAAGCCCATGGCGCGATAGGTGCGCAGGATGTCCAGTACGTGCTGGGTGTCGAGCGGCTCGTTCTCGGTGAACTCGAAGATCAGCTTGTCCAGCGGAAAGCCCGTGCGCATCGCCGTCGCCAGGGTCAGGCGGATGCAGGCCCGAGGCTCGTACACCGCGTTGGGCATGAAGTTGATCGACAGATGCGCGCCGCTTTGGGCCAGGCCCAGACTGGTCGCCAGCTCGATCGCCTTCACCCGGCACTGCTGGTCGAAGACGTAGCGATTGTGCTCGGACACCGTAGACAGCACCGAGCCCGCGCCCTCGCCGCCGACGCCGCGCACCAGGGCCTCATGGGCGAACACCTGGCCCGTCGAGACGTCGACGATCGGCTGGAACGCCATGGAAAAGGGCGTCTCGAAATCCTGGCCGTCCCGACAGCCGCTGCACCCTTGGGTCACGTCCGATCTCCACCGCGATCGGACAGGATGGGGCAGAAGGGTTGAGGTCGGGTTTAGAGCGGCGTCACGGCGAACTGAAAAAGGGGTCTCGCCGACTTGAACCGGAGGTTGTTATCGCCACAATAGCGCGAGATCGGGGAGACTGGCTTGCGCTTACTGGTGTTGATGTTGACGTCCGTGCTCGCCGCAAATTCGGCGCACGCGCAATCCGACCAGATCCGACGGGGGCCTGCCCCCGACTGGGTCAAGCCATCGGACCTGCTGCCGACGCCAGACAGTCCCGACGGTCCGGTCTTCATTCGGCGCCAAGACCTGAAGGTTCACCTCGGCCCGCAGGGGCAGCAGCAGTATCTGGGCTATCGGATCAAGATCCTGCAGTCGGTGGCCCTGGAGCTCGGCAATATCTCTATCGCGTGGAATCCCCAGGCCGGCGCGCCCGTGGTGCACAAGATTCATCTGATCCGCGACGGCCAGGTCTCGGACGTGCTGAAGCAGACGTCTTTCGAGGTCCTGCGCCGCGAGGACCAGCTCGAGCAGGCCAAGCTCGACGGAACGCTGACGGCGGTGCTCCGGACGCCGGACCTTCGCGTGGGGGACGAGCTCGAGGTCGAGCTCACGACGTTCGTCGATGACCCCACCATGGGCCGCAACGAGGCGGGCCTGCTGTTCATCTCGCCCAGCCCCTCGCCGGGACGCTACCAGGTGGGTCTGAGCTGGGACGAGGGTCACGAGCCCCTCCTGAAGATGACGCCGGACATGACCCCGGCGATGGTCAAGGGCGAGCGCGCCCTGGACTTCCGCTTCGACAATCCCCCGACGCTGTCCGTCCCCAAGGACGCGCCGGCCCGATACAATTGGCGCCGCTCCGTAGAGTTCACGGACTTCGCCGACTGGGCCGCGCTTTCGCGCTACTTCGCGCCCCTCTATGCGAAGGCGGCGACGCTGGCGCCGGGCTCGGCCGTCAAGCAGGAGGCGGACCGCATCGCGAAGGCCCAGACCGCGCCGCTCGACCGCGCGCGCGCCGCGCTGAAGCTGGTCCAGCAGGACGTTCGATACATCTATGTGGGCCTCAACGCCGGCAACCTGACGCCCGTCTCCGCCGACCAGACCTGGCAGCGGCGCTATGGAGACTGCAAGGGCAAGACCGTTCTGCTGCTGGCGCTGCTGCGCGAGCTGGGCGTCGAGGCCGAGCCGGTCCTGATCAACTCGAGCGGCGATGACGGGCTGGACCAGCATCTCCCGATCCCGCAGTTCTTCGATCACGTCCTTGTCCGGGCGCGGATCGATGGCGTGACCTACTGGCTGGATGGAACGCTGCCGCCGGTGGCGCGCCCCAGCGACCGGCCCGTGTTCGCGGTCGATTGGAGCCTGCCGCTGACGGTCAAGGGCAGCCCCCTGGAGCGGCTGCCGCCCCGGGACCTCGCGACGCCCGACGAGGTCAACCTGTTCGAGATCGACGCGCGGGGCGGCTTCGACAAGCCGGCGCGCATCGTATCGACGCGGATCGTCCGCGGCGTGGCGGGCCTGCAGGAGCAGCTGCAGTTCTCGACCGTGACCTCCGGGCAGCTGCTGGACGCCTTCCGCCAGCGCGCGGTCGGGGAGACCTGGCAGACGATCGACGACGTGCGATGGCGCTATGACGAGAAGGCCCAGGCCAGCATCCTGACGATCAGCGGCACGGGGACCGTCGACTGGGAGAACGAGGGCAGCGGCGCCCGGTCGCTGGTGCTGCCCGGCGGCGGCTTCAGCCCTCCGGAGCGGAGGATTCGCGCCGACGATAAGAGCAAGGACGTCCCGTTCTACATGGCCCCTGAGTATGAGTGCCACGTCACGACGGTGCGGACGCCGCTTTCGACGCAGCCCCGGCAGTGGTCGTCGAAGGCGAGCTACGACACGCGCCTTTTCGGCAGGAATTACTATCGCGCGTGGGAGCTGAGGGACGGGGCTATTCGCATGGTTCGCGGCTCGCGGGTCGAGCAGCCCGAGATCGACGCGGCCACCGCCCAGCGCGACAACGCCCGCATCGCCAGCTTCGACAACAGCATGGGCGTGATCTACTACGACCCGACCGGAAAAAAGCCGTTCGTCGGCGACGGCGAGACCGTGCCCGCCACCTATGACTTCGACTGGACGGCCAGCGACGTGCCCTGCAAGGGGGCGGTCAAGCGGCCGTCTGCCCCCAAGCCCTAGTCCACCCGTCCCAGCACCGTCCGGATCGTCTCGACCATGCGGTCGATGTGGGCCTTCTCCAGGATCAGGGGCGGGGACAGGGCGATGATGTCGCCCGTGACGCGGATCAGCAGGCCTTCGTCGAAGCAGGTCTCGAAGACCTCCATGGCCCGGGCGGTCGGGGCGCCGGGGCGGGGGGCGAGCTCGATCCCGGCGACGAGGCCCAGGTTGCGGACGTCGATCACGTGGCGGGCGTCCGCCAAGCCGTGGACGGCGTCCCGCCAGTAGCCCTCGAGGCCGGCGGCGCGGGCGAAGAGGTCGTCCTCCTGGTAGGTCTCCAGCGTCGCCAGGCCCGCCGCGCAGGCCAGCGGGTGGGCCGAATAGGTGTAGCCGTGGAAGAGCTCGATCGGGGCGTCCGCGCCCTCCATCATCGCGTCGTAGATCTGGCCGGAGGCGGCGACCGCGCCGCAGGGTACGGCGGCGTTGGTCAGGCCCTTGGCCATGCAGATCAGGTCGGGCGTGACCCCGAAGCGGTCGGCTGCGAAGGGGGCTGAGACGCGGCCGAACCCGGTGATCACCTCGTCGAAGATCAGCAGGATATCGTGCTTGTCGCAGATGGCCCGCAGGCGCTCCAGATAGCCCTTGGGCGGGATCAGCACGCCGGTGGAGCCGGCCACCGGCTCGACGATCACCGCGGCGATGTTGGAGGCGTCGTGCAGGGCGACGATCTTCTCAAGTTCGTCGGCCAGATGCGCGCCGTGCTCCGGCTGGCCCTTGGCGAAGGTGTTGCCGGGCAGGCCGTGGGTGTGGGGCAAATGGTCGACGCCGGTCAGCAGGCTGCCGAAGTACATGCGGTTCTTCGGAATGCCGCCGACCGAGATGCCGCCGAAGCCGACGCCGTGATAGCTGCGCTCGCGCCCGATCAGCCGGGTCTTGGTCCCCTTGCCCCGGGCGCGGTGGTAGGCCAGGGCGATCTTCAGCGCCGTGTCGACCGACTCCGAGCCTGAGTTGGTGAAGAAGATGCGATCGAGGCCCGCCGGGGTGATCTGCGCCAGGCGCGAGGCGAACTGGAAGGCCAGAGGGTGGCCCATGTTGAAGCAGGGCGCGTAGTCCATCTCGGCCGCTTGGCGCTGGATCGCCTCGCGGATTTTCGGGCGGTCGTGGCCGGCGTTGACGCACCAGAGGCCCGAGGTCGCGTCCAGCACCTCGCGGCCCTCCGGCGTGCGGTACCACATGCCGCTGGCCGAGGAGAGCATCCGCGGATGGGCCTTGAACCGCCGGTTCGGCGTGAACGGCATCCAGAAGGCGTCGAGGTCGTTGGCGCCGAAGTCGGGCATGGCGGTGGTCCTCCAAGCGCGTCAGGCGAAGTGTGTGCGGTTCGCCGCCCGGACGCGCGCCACTGAGAGTAGCGCTTGCATTGTGATCGCAATTACGCGCCAACTTGCAAGCCCCTCACGGAAAGTCCGGGATGAAGACCCGCAAGCCGCTCGCCGATCAGACAGCCGTGCATGACCAGGTCTACGAGGCGATCCGCCAGGCCCTGATCACCGGCCGCATCGCGCCGGGCAAGGGCGTGTCCCTGCGCAGCCTGGCCGCCGAGCTGGGCGTCTCGCCGATGCCGGTGCGCGACGCGGTGCGGCGGCTGGCGGCCGAGCGGGCTCTCGCGATCAATCCGGCCAACAAGCGCCTGTCGGTTCCCTCGCTGACCGCCGACCGGCTGGAGCAGCTGGCGATGGCCCGCCTGTGGGTCGAGCCGGAGCTGGCGGCGCGGGCGGCGCTGAACGCCGACGCCAGCCTGGCTCGCCAGTTGCAGGCCATCGACGCCGATGTCGACGAGGCCCTGCGGCTGGGCGATGTCGACCGCTACATGACCGCCAACCACGCCTTCCACTTCGCGATCTACGAGCGGGCTGGGGCCGAGGTGCTGGAGGCCATGGCCGGCGGCCTGTGGCTGCAGGTCGGGCCGTTCATGCGGGTGGTGTTCGGGCGGGTGGGGGCCGATGGCCTGGCCGCCGACCGCCACGCCGAGGCCATCGCCGCCCTCAAGGCCAAGGACGCCGACGGCGCCCGCCGCGCTATCGCGGCTGACCTTTCCGAAGGCATGGATAAGATGCGCGCGGCCGTGGAGGCGCTCGCGTGAGCCGCCGGCTTGACAGCGGCCAAGCCCGCGCGAACTGTGATCACAATAAGAGGGATCAATGACCCTGCCCGCCGACATCGCCGAGCGCCTGGCGCGTCTTGCTCTTCCGAGCCAGGCGGTGATCGACGGCGCTCACGTCGACGCGATCTCGGGCGAGACCTTCGACAACCTCTCGCCGCGCGACGGCAAGCTGCTGAACAAGGTCACGGCCTGCCAGAAGGAGGACGTGGCCCTGGCGGTGTTCGCCGCCCGCACGGCCTTCGAGGACGGCCGCTGGCGCGACCAGGGCCCGCGCGCCAAGAAGGCGGTGCTGTTCCGCCTGGCCGAGCTGATGGAGCGCGACGCCGACGAGCTGGCGCTGCTCGAAAGCCTCGACGTCGGCAAGCCGATCAGCGACGCCCGCAATGTCGACGTGCCGCTGGCGATCAACACCTGCCGTTGGTACGCCGAGGCGCTGGACAAGGTCTATGGCGAGGTCGGCGCCTCGCCGGTCGACCGCCTGAGCTACGCCGTCCACGAGCCGCTGGGCGTGATCGGGGCGATCGTGCCGTGGAACTTCCCGCTGCACATGGCGATGTGGAAGGTCGCCCCGGCCCTGGCCATGGGCAATTCGGTGGTGCTGAAGCCCGCCGAGGAGTCGCCGCTGACGGCCCTGAAGCTGGGGGCGCTGGCCCTTGAGGCGGGGCTCCCGGCCGGGGTGCTCAACGTCGTCCCCGGCTTCGGCGCGGTGACCGGCGAGGCGCTCGCCCTGTCGATGGAGGTCGACATGATCGCCTTCACCGGCTCGGGCCCAATCGGCCGCAAGCTGATGGAATATTCGGCCCGCTCAAACCTGAAGCGGATCAGCCTGGAACTGGGCGGCAAGTCGCCCCAGATCGTCTTCGCCGACTGTCCCGACCTGGAAGCCGCCGCCCAGTCCGCCGCCTGGGGCGTGTTCTATAACCAGGGCGAGGTCTGCACCGCCGCCTCGCGCCTCCTGGTCGAGGCCTCGATCAAGGAGGCCTTTGTCGAGCGCGTGGCCGAGGTCGCCAAGGGCATGAAGGTCGGCGATCCGCTGGATCCCTCGACCCAGTTCGGCGCCATGGTCAGCGAGCGGCAGATGAACACCGCGCTCGGCTATATCGCCATCGCCGGAACGCAGGGCGCGCGGCGGGTGCTGGGCGGCGGCCAGGTGCTGAAGGAGACCGGCGGCTTCTATGTCGAGCCGACCATCTTCGACCGCCTGCAGCCCAGCCATGCCCTGGCCCGCGAAGAGGTGTTCGGCCCTGTGCTGGGGGTGATGAGCTTCACTACCGCGGACGAGGCGATCGCCCTGGCCAACGACACGGTCTATGGCCTGGCGGCGGGCCTGTGGACGTCCGACGTCAACCGCGCCCTGCGCGGCGCGCGGCGGCTGAAGGCGGGGCTGGTCTGGGTCAACGGCTGGGACGCCTGCGACATCACCATGCCGTTCGGGGGCTTCAAGCAGTCGGGCTTCGGCCGCGACCGCAGCCTTCATGCGTTGCACAAGTACGCCGACTTGAAGTCGGTGTCCGTGACGCTGAGGTGACCTCCATGACACTCAATCTCGTTGAAACCGAAGCCTTCATCGATGGCCTCTGGGTCCAGGGCGACAAGACCTTCGACGTGCTCAATCCCGCCGATGGAACGGTGATCGCCAAGGTCGCCGACCTGGGCGCGGACGAGACGACGCTGGCCATCGACGCCGCCCATCGCGCCTTCCCCGCCTGGGCCGCGCGGACGGCCAAGGAGCGCGGGGCGATCCTGCGCAGGTGGAGCGACCTGATGCTCGCCCACGCCGACGATCTGGCCCGCCTGATGACCGCCGAGCAGGGCAAGCCGCTGGCCGAGGCCAAGGGCGAGGTCGTCTACGGCGCGGCGTTCATCGACTGGTTCGCCGAGGAGGCCAAGCGCGCCTACGGCCACACGATCCCCACGCCGATGCCGGGCAAGCGGCTGGCCTCGATCAAGCAGCCGGTCGGCGTCTGCGCCGCGATCGCGCCGTGGAACTTCCCGATCGCCATGATCACCCGCAAGGTCGGTCCGGCCCTGGCCTCGGGCTGCACCGTGGTGGTCAAGCCGGCGGCCGAGACGCCGCTGTGCGCTCTCGCCATCGCGCGCCTGGCGATCGAGGCGGGCGTGCCAGCCGGCGTGCTGAACGTGGTGACGACCACCCACTCCAGCGCCGTCGGCAAGACGCTGTGCGACGACGGCCGGGTGCGGAAGCTGTCGTTCACCGGCTCCACCCCGATCGGCAAGGTGCTGTACGAGCAGTGCGCCGGCACGATGAAGAAGCTCTCCCTGGAGCTGGGCGGCAACGCGCCCTTCATCGTCTTCGACGACGCCGACCTGGAGGCCGCCGTCGACGGCGCGATCGCCTCCAAGTACCGCAATACCGGTCAGACCTGCGTCTGCGCCAACCGGCTGATCGTACAGTCGGGCATCCACGACGCCTTCGTCGCGCGCCTCGCGGAAAAGGTCGCGGCGATGAAGGTGGGCGCAGGCACGGGCGAGGGCGTCCAGATCGGTCCGCTGATCAACGAGAAGGCCATCCAGAAGGTGGAAGCCCTGGTCCGCGAGGCCGTGGCCGGCGGCGCCAAGGCGGTGGTCGGCGGCGATCGTCACAGCCTGGGCGGCCTCTTCTACCAGCCGACCGTGCTGTCGGGCGCGACGCCCGCCATGCGCCTCTTCAACGAGGAGATCTTCGGTCCGGTCGCGCCGGTGGTGAAGTTCGAGACCGAGCAGGAAGCCATCGACCTGGCCAACGCCACGCCGTTTGGCCTGGCGTCCTACTTCTACAGCCGCGACGTCGCCCGCTGCTGGCGCGTGGCCGAGAAGATCGAGGCTGGCATGGTCGGCATCAACGAAGGCCTGATCTCCACCGAGGTCGCGCCGTTCGGCGGGGTCAAGGAAAGCGGCCTGGGCCGCGAGGGCTCGTCCGAGGGGCTCGAGGAGTATCTGGAGACCAAGTACCTGTGCTTTGGCGGGGTGGCTGGATGAGCCAAGCCGCCGTCGCCGCCCGTCCGCTATCCGACCTGCTGGCCGCCGAACGCGCGCGGTTCACGGCCGAGCATCCGCGCTCGGTCGCCATGGCCAAGGCGGCGGCCGCGCACTGGCGCGGTGGGGCGCCGATGCACTGGATGAACGACTGGGCCAGCCCCAGCCCGATCTTCGCCGCCCAGGGCGTCGGGGCGCAGATCACCGACGTCGACGGTAAGCTTTATGACGACTTCTGCCTGGGCGACACGCCGTCGATGTTCGGGCACGGCGATCCGTCCGTCGCGGCGGCGGTGTCCGACCAGATCAAGCGCGGCGCGGGCTTCATGCTGCCGACGCCTTCCGCCGCCATCGTCGGCAAGCTGCTGGCCCAGCGCTTCGGCCTGCCGCTGTGGCAGACGGCGACGACGGCCAGCGACGCCAACCGCGCGGCGATCCGCTGGGCGCGGGCGGTCACCGGCCGACCCGTGATCCTGGTGTTCGACGGCTGCTATCACGGCATGGTCGACGACGCTTTCGTGGTGTTGAAGGACGGCCCAGGGGGAGCAGAGCCGGTCATGAAGCCGGGCCTCTTGGGCCAGGTCCATGACCTGACCGCGACCACTTGGGTGGTCCCTTTCAACGACCTCGCCGCGCTGGAGATGGCCCTGGCCTCGGACCAGGTCGCCGCCGTCCTGGCCGAGCCGGTGATGACCAATTGCGGGATGATCCTGCCCGAGCCCGGCTTCCACGCGGCCCTGCGCCGCCTGACCCGCGACGCCGGGACCCTGCTGATCATCGACGAGACCCACACCATCTCGACCGGCCCCGGCGGCTATACCCGCGCCCACGGCCTGGAGCCGGACGTCTTCGTGCTGGGCAAGGCCATCGCCGGCGGGGTGCCGGCCGCGGTCTGGGGCGTCACCGCCGAGCTGTCGGCGCGGATGGACGAGGCCCAGGCGCGGATCGGGCCTGGCCAGTCCGGCATCGGCACCACGCTCTCGGGCAATGCGCTGGCCATGGCCGCCATGCGCGCCATGCTGACCGAAGTGATGACCGACGCGGCCTACGCCAAGATGCTGGCCGGCGCCGAGCGGCTGGTGGCGGGGCTGAACGGCGTGATCGCGGCGCGCGGGCTGCCCTGGTCCGTCGTCCATGTCGGCGCGCGGGTGGAGCTGGTTTTCGCCGATCCGCCGCCCCGCAACGCCGCCCACATGCGAAAAGTGCTGGACCACGAGGCCGTGGAAGCGCTGCATCTGTGGCTGATCAACCGAGGGGTGCTGATCGCGCCCTTCCACAACATGATGCTGGTCTCGCCCGTCACCGACGACGCGGCGATCGACCGGCTGGTCGCGGCCGTGGACGGCTTCGCGGCGGAGATGGGGGAGATGAACTGATGAGCGGCGCGATATTCGAAACCCTCTCCCAGAGGGAGAGGGCGGGGCCCAAGGCGAAGCCTTGGGAGGGAGAGGGGTTTCACCCTCGACCGGTTTCGCGCCCTGACTTTTCCGGAAAGGCTGTACCCCCTCGCCCCCCCACGTCCTGTGGACGCGGGTCCCGCCCTCTCCCTCTGGGAGAGGGATCATGGTGATGGTCGCCGACCTCAAGGAATGCCAGGACTTCCTGGCCGCCAATCCGCAGGTGCGGTTCGTGGAGGTGTTCTTCACCAGCATGACCGGCGTGCCGCGCGGCAAGCGGCTGCGGGTCCATGAGCTGGAGGCGATCTACAGCTACGGCCGCTTCCTGCCGGGCTCGATCCTGGTGGTCGACACCACCGGCGCCGACTGCGAGGACACAGGGCTCGTCTGGGAAGACGGCGACGCCGACCGCCGCGCGCGGCCCGTGCCCGGGACCCTGACGCTGGCGCCATGGCTGGGCCCCGACGTCGCCCAGGTGATGCTGTCGCTGTACGAGCTGGACGGGACGCCCAACGATCTGGACCCGCGCCACGTGCTGCAACGCGTGCTGGACCGCTACGCCGCCGACGGCCTGACGCCGGTCGCGGCCTGCGAACTCGAATACTATCTCGTCGACCTGCAGCGCGGCCCGCGCGGCGAGCTGCTGCCCGCCAAGTCGGCCCTGACCGGCATGGCGCCCACGGGGATCCAAGTCTACGGCCTGCCCGAGCTGGAGGCCCATGCCCCGTTCCTGCGCGAGCTGTGGGACACGGCCGACACCATTGGCGTTCCTTTGGAAGGCGCGATCTCGGAGTTCGCGCCGGGCCAGGTCGAGCTCACTTTGATGCACAAGCCCGACGCCCTGCGCGCGGCCGACGACGCGGTGCTTTACAAGCGCGCGGCCAAGGGCGTGGCTCTGCGCCACGGCTGCGAGGCGACCTTCATGGCCAAGCCCTGGAGCGACCGGGCCGGCAACGGTTTCCACGTCCATCTCAGCGTCAACGACGCGGCGGGAAACAACCTCTGCGCCAGCGAGGACCTCGAGGGCTCGGACCTGCTCAAGCACGCGATCGGCGGCATGAAGGCGCTGCTGGGCGAGGGCATGGCGATCCTGGCGCCGAACGCCAACAGCTATCGCCGCTTCAAGGCCAACAGCTACGCGCCGGTGGCGCCGACCTGGGGCGTCAACAACCGCACCGTCAGCCTGCGCGTGCCCGCCGGTCCGCCCAAGACCCGCCACGTCGAGCACCGCGTGGCCGGCGCCGACGGCAATCCGTACCTGGTGCTGGCGGTGCTGCTGGCCAGCGCCCACCACGGCATCAAGAACAAGCTCGATCCCGGCCCGGCCGTGGTCGGCGACGGCTACGCGGCGGCGGCCAAGGAGAACATCCGCCTGCCCAACAACTGGTTCGCGGCGGTCGACCTGTTCGAGCGGTCGGACGTGCTGCGCGACTACCTCGGCGATCGTTTCGTGGACATGTTCGTGTCGGTGAAGCGCACGGAACAGGCGCGTTTCTTCGAGGTGGTCACGGAACTGGATTTCGATTGGTACCTGCGCAACGCCTGACGGCGCGGCGATGTAGCGTGATTTCGGCTGCGGGCCGCGCCCGCTCTTGAACGAAGCGAATAGGGGAGTTTCGAGACGATGAGCACGATCACCCAGCGGGGACTTCAAAAGGCGGGCCTGAACCGCCGCTCGCTCCTGACGGCCACCGGCGCCGCCGCGATCGGCCTGACCTTCACCGCCTGCGGCGAGAAGCCCAAGGCCACGCCCGGCGGCGAAGAGCCCAAGCTGAACTTCTACAACTGGGACACCTATATCGGCGAAACCACGCTGGGCGATTTCAAGAAGGCCACCGGCGTCGACGTGAACATGAGCCTGTTCGCGACCAACGACGAGCTGTTCGCCAAGCTGAAGGCCGGCAACCCCGGCTTTGACGTGATCGTCCCGTCGAACGAGTTCGTGACCCGCATGAGCCAGGCCGGCATGCTCGAGCCGCTGGATCACGCCAAGATCCCGAACATCAAGAACATCGACCCGTCGTTCCTGAATCCGGACTTCGACCCGGGTCGCAAGTACTCGATGCCCTACACCTGGCTGCTGCTGGGCATCGGCTATCGCAAGAGCAAGGTTCAGGGCGCGCCCGACAGCTGGAAGTGGCTGTTCGACAGCGACAAGTACAAAGGCCGCATCGCCCTCCTGTCCGAGAGCGCCGACCTGGTGCGGCTGACCGCCAAGTACCTGGGCCACTCGGTCAACAACATCCCCGAGGACATGCTGCCCAAGATCGAGCAGATGCTGATCAAGCAGAAGCCGTTCGTGAAGGCCTTCCACGACGACAATGGCCAGGACCTGCTGGCCTCGGGCGAGGTGGACCTGGTCCTCGAATACAACGGCGACATCGCCCAGGTGATGAAGGACGACCCGGACCTCGACTTCGTGGTGCCGAAGGAGGGATCGCTGATCAACTCCGACACCCTGTGCATCCCGAAGGGCGCGCCGCGGCCCAACAACGCCCACGCCTTCATCAACTACCTGCTGGACGCGCAGGCCGGGGCCGAGATCAGCAAGACGATCCTGTATCCGACCCCGAACGCGGCGGCCAAGGCGCTGATGCCGGACGACTACAAGAACAACAAGGTCATCTTCCCGCCCGCCGACGTCATGGCCAAGTGCGAGTACGGCGCCTTCGAGGGCGCGGAAAAGGCCAGCCAGTACGAGGAACTGATCACCCGGGTGCGGGCGGCGTAAGGGAGCCGAGGATGCTCCCCCGCGATGCGGGGGAGCTGTCGCGGAGCGACTGAGGGGGCGAACACGGCGAGGGGCCAGCTCGCCCCCTCCGGCCCTCTGGGCCACCTCCCCCGCGTCGCGGGGGAGGAT
>NZ_LSJA01000083.1 GCF_001556515.1 Caulobacter sp. CCH9-E1
GAGGAGGCCGAAGGCCGGAGGGGGAAGTCCTGCCGAGCCGGCTTCTTCCCCCTCCATCGGCTTCGCCGACACCTCCCCCGCTGGGGGGAGGATTGGGGCCGCTCCCCACCCATAGCGGACCTTTGATCTGTCCGCTCTCTAGGATGTCAGTGAAAACGCCGCCCGCGGGGGCGGCCAGCCCAAATCAGACGCTCAAATCCACCAGCAGCCCCGTCCCCGCGGCTGGCGCGGCGCGCACGGCTTCCTTCAGCCGATCGGCGATCTCCGCGCGTTCGGTGTTCGAGGTCACGGGCTTGATCGGGCGGATCGGCGAGACATAGGCCTCGGTGGCGATCCGATTGACAGTCATGTCCATCGGCGAGCAGTCACAAAACTAGGCCATAAAACTCGCACAAGCATCTTAACAAGCGGCTACCGGCGCCCCAAAGCAGGGCCGTTCGGCAGAGCCCGCGTTGACAGACCCCCAAGCGGGCCCCACTTTCCCCGGCGCTCGCCTCCCAGGCGATCCGCCTTCCAGCCCAGAGTTAGAATGAACGTCGTCGTCGTCGAGAGCCCGGCCAAGGCCAAGACCATCAACAAGTATCTCGGGTCCGACTACACGGTTCTCGCTTCCTACGGTCACATCCGCGACTTGCCGTCGAAGGACGGCTCGGTGGAGCCCGACAACGACTTCGCCATGAGCTGGGAAGTCGACGCCAAGGCCTCCAAGCGCGTCAGCGACATCGTCGACGCCCTGAAGAAGGCCGACCGCCTGATTCTGGCCACCGACCCGGATCGCGAAGGCGAAGCGATCAGCTGGCACGTGCTGGAAGTGCTGAACAAGAAGAAGGCGCTGAAGGACAAGTCGGTCCAGCGCGTCACCTTCAACGCCATCACCAAGACCGCCGTCACCGAGGCCATGAAGGCCCCGCGCGACCTCGACATGGAGCTGGTCGAGGCCTACCTGGCCCGCCGCGCCCTCGACTACCTGGTCGGCTTCACCCTTTCGCCCGTGCTATGGCGCAAGCTGCCGGGCAGCCGCTCGGCTGGCCGCGTGCAGTCGGTGGCCCTGCGCCTGGTCGTCGATCGCGAGATCGAGATCGAGCGCTTCAAGACCCAGGAATACTGGACCGTCGAGGCCGACGTCTCGGCCGGCTCGGACCCGTTCCTGGCGCGCCTGGTCAAGCACGAGGGCAAGAAGCTCACCAAGTTCGACCTGGCCAACGAGACCTCGGCCCTGGCCGCCAAGGCCGCCGTGGAAGCGGCCGCGTTCAAGGTCGCCGCCGTCGAGAAGAAGCCCGGCAAGCGCTCGCCCGCCCCGCCCTTCACCACCTCGACCCTGCAGCAGGAAGCCGCCCGCAAGCTGGGCTTCTCGGCCCAGCGCACCATGCAGGCGGCGCAGAAGCTGTACGAAGGCGTCGACATCGGCGGCGAGACCGTGGGTCTGATCACCTACATGCGGACCGACGGCGTCTCGATGGCGCCCGAGGCGATCACCGAAGCCCGCGACGTGATCGGCAAGGTCTATGGCGCGGACTACGTCCCCGACGCGCCGCGCCTCTACAAGTCCAAGGCCAAGAACGCCCAGGAGGCCCACGAGGCCATCCGCCCGACCAGCCTGAACCGCAATCCGGGCTCCCTGCGCCTGGAGCCGGAGCTTGGCCGCCTGTACGAGCTGATCTGGAAGCGCACCATCGCCTCCCAGATGGAAAGCGCCCGCATCGAACGCACGACGGTCGACCTGGAAAGCGCCGACGGCAAGACTGGCCTGCGCGCCACCGGCCAGGTCGTGCAGTTCCCCGGCTATCTCGCGGTCTACGAAGAAGGCCGCGATGACGAGGGCGACGAGGACAGCGCCCGCCTGCCCGCCATCACCGAGGGCGCGGCGGCCAAGGTCATCGAAAGCCGCGCCGACCAGCACTTCACCGAACCGCCCCCGCGCTATTCGGAAGCCAGCCTCGTCAAGAAGATGGAAGAGCTGGGCATCGGCCGTCCGTCGACCTACGCCTCGGTGCTGGGCGTGCTGCGCGACCGCGAATATGTCCGCATGGAGAAGCAGCGCTTCATCCCCGAGGACAAGGGCCGCCTGGTCACGGCGTTCCTGGAACAGTTCTTCAAGCGCTATGTCGAGTACGACTTCACGGCCGCGCTCGAGGAGCAGCTGGACCTGGTGTCTGACGGCAAGCTGGACTGGAAGCAGTTCCTTCGCGACTTCTGGAAGGACTTCCACGCGGCCGTCGGCGAGATCGCCGAGCTGCGCACGACCAACGTCCTGGACGCCCTGAACGAGGCCCTGGGCCCGCACATCTTCCCCGACAAGGGCGACGGCTCCAACCCGCGCCTGTGTCCGACCTGCGGCACGGGGCAATTGTCCCTGAAGACCGGCAAGTTCGGCGCCTTCATCGGCTGCTCGAACTATCCGGAGTGCCGCTACACCCGCCAACTGGGCGTGTCGGAAGGCGACGGCGAGGCCGAGAGCGCCGACAAGGAGCTGGGCGTCAATCCGGCGACCGGCCGCGCCGTGTGGCTGAAGAACGGCCGCTTTGGCCCCTATGTCGAGGAGCTGGCGGCCGAGGGCGACAAGCCCAAGCGCTCGTCCCTGCCCAAGGGCTGGATCGCCTCGGCCATGGACCTGGAGAAGGCCCTGCGCCTGCTCTCCCTGCCGCGCGAGGTCGGCAAGCACCCGGACGATGGCAAGGTCATCACGGCGGGCCTGGGGCGCTTTGGGCCCTTCGTGCTGCACGACGGCACCTACGCCAATCTGGAGAACGCCGACGAGGTGTTCGACGTGGGCCTGAACCGCGCCGTCGCCATCCTGGCCGACAAGCGGGCCGGCGGCGGGCGTCCGCAGCGGGCGGCCGCGTCGGCCCTGGCCGAGCTTGGCAATCACCCTGAGGACGGCAAGCCGATCCGCGTGCTGTCGGGTCGCTTCGGCCCCTACATCAAGCATGGCGACACCAACGCCAATGTCCCCAAGGGCAAGGATCCGGCCGCGATCACCCTGGAAGAGGCTGTGGCCCTGATCGCCGAGCGCGCGGCCAAGGGCGGCGGCAAGAAGCCGGCCAAGAAAGCCGCGGCTCCGAAGAAGGCGGCGGCCAAGGCCGACGGTGAGAAGCCGGCGAAGAAGACGGCGGCGAAGAAGCCCGCCGCCAAGAAGGCCGCGCCCAAAGCCAAGGCCAAGGCGACCGCCGCCGCGGACGACGGCGCCGCGCCTTGGGACGACGAGGCCTGAGCCTGTTCAGCCGGGTTTGACGAGAGTAGATTGCGCGGATGACGACGCTGGAACGTCCCCTGCCGCTGAATGTCGTGCTGACGGCGCTGGTCCTGTGCTGCGTCGGCGGCTTCGCCTTCGGCCTGACCAACGCGATGAAGATCGAGCGCGGCGGCGCCACGACCTCCACCCAGCCGCTGGCCGAGGTTTCGGGCGTGCCGGTCAAGGACGCCGCGCCCGCCCTCGCCTACGAGCCGCCGCCGGTCGAGGCGCCAAAGCCCAAGGCTGTCGAGGTCGAGACTCCGGAGCAGGAAGCCCCCGCGCCGGTCATCGAGGCCCCGCCCGCCGCGACGACGCCCCCGCCCGAAGCCGCGCCGAAACCGGCCGAACCGCAGGTCCCGAAGTCGATCGAGGATCTGTACTGATCTTTCCTCCCCATTAGGGGGAGGAAAGATCAGTACAGATCCTCGATCGACTTCGGGA
>NZ_LSJA01000084.1 GCF_001556515.1 Caulobacter sp. CCH9-E1
AAGCTGGAGGTCGGCCGAGCTCGCCCCCTCCGACCCTCCGGGCCACCTCCCCCGCGAGGCGGGGGAGGAACTAGCCGCCCTACCCCTTCGCCAGTTTCGCCAGCTGGGTCAGGATCTTCTCGGCCGCGTCCAGGCGCTGCGCCGGGGTTTCCCATTCGCCCTTCACGACGACTTTCTGGTCGGGACGCACCTTCCAGACCAGGCTGTTCTTGGCGACGAACTGGACCAGCGCCAGCGGGTTGGCGAACTCGTCGTTGCGGAAGCTGGCGACCGCGCCCTTGGGGCCGACATCGATCTTGGCGACATTGGCCTCGCGGCACAGACCCTTGATGGCGACGACCTTAAGCAAGCTGTCGGTCTCGGGTGGCAGCGGGCCGAAGCGGTCGATCATCTCTGCGGCCAGGGCTTCGCGATCGTTGGCCTTCTCGGCTTCGGACAGGCGCCGATAGAGCGACAGGCGCACATTGAGGTCCGGCACGTAGTCGTCCGGGATCATCACGGCCGCGCCGGTGTTGATCTGCGGCGACCACCCCCGGTCTTCGATCAGCGCTTCCTGACCCTGCCGCTGCTTCAGCTCGGCCACCGCGTCCTCCAGCATCTGCTGGTAGAGCTCGACGCCGATCTCCTTGATGTGGCCGCTCTGCTCGTCGCCCAGCAGATTGCCGCCGCCGCGCTGGTCCAGGTCGTGACTGGCCAGCTGGAAGCCGGCGCCCAGACTGTCCAGCGACTGCAGCACCTGCAGGCGCTTCTCGGCCGACAGGGTCAGCGACTTTTCGACCGGCGTCGTCAGATAGGCGTAGGCGCGGGCCTTGGAGCGGCCGACGCGCCCCCGGATCTGGTAGAGCTGGGCCAGGCCGAACATGTCGGCGCGGTGAACGATCAGGGTGTTGGCCGAGGGGATATCGAGCCCACTCTCCACGATAGTGGTAGCAAGAAGCACGTCGTACTGGCCCTCGTAGAAGGCCGTCATCACGTCTTCCAGCTGGGTGGCCGACATCTGGCCGTGGCCGACGACGTACTTCACCTCGGGGACCTGGGTGCGGAGGAACTTCTCGATGTCCTCCAGGTCCTTGATGCGCGGCACGACGTAATAGGACTGGCCGCCGCGATACTTCTCGCGCAGCAGGGCCTCGCGCAGGGTCACCGGATCGAACGGGCTGATGTAGGTGCGCACCGCCAGGCGATCGACCGGCGGGGTGGCGATGATCGACATCTCCCGAATGCCGCTGAGCGCCATTTGCAAGGTGCGCGGGATCGGCGTGGCGGTCAGGGTCAGCATGTGCACGTCGGCGCGAAGCTCTTTCAGCTTCTCCTTGTGCTTGACCCCGAAGTGCTGCTCCTCGTCGACGATGACCAGGCCCAGGTCCTTGAACGAGACCTGCTTGGACAGGATGGCGTGGGTGCCGACCACGATCTCGAACTGACCGTTGGCGAGGCCCTCGCGGGTCTCGGCGGCTTCCTTGCCGGTGACCAGGCGCGACAGACGCGTGACCTTGACCGGCCAGCCCTGGAAGCGGTCTTTGAAGGTCTTGTAGTGCTGGCGGGCCAGCAGCGTCGTCGGGCAGACGATCGCCACCTGCTTGCCGCTCATCGCCACCACGAAGGCCGCGCGCAGGGCCACCTCGGTCTTGCCAAAGCCCACGTCGCCGCAGATCAGGCGGTCCATCGGCTTGCCGGAGGACAGGTCCTCCAAGACGTCGTGGATGGCGCTGAGCTGGTCGTCCGTCTCTTCATACGGGAAGCGGGCGCAGAACTCGTCGAACACGCCGTGCGGCGGATCGGTCTCTTCGACGTGCTTGAGCTGGCGGGCGGCGGCGATCTGGATCAGGCCCTCGGCCATGACCCGCAGACGCTCCTTGGCTTTCGCCTTGCGGCCTTGCCACGCCGCGCCGCCCAGCTTGTCCAGCTGGACGTTGTCGGCGTCGGCGGCGCCGTAGCGCGTCAGCAGGTCGATGTTCTCGACCGGCAGATAGAGCTTGGCCTCGCCGCCATAGAGCAGGTCCAGGCAGTCGTGGGGCGCGCCCTGGACGTCGAGGGTCTTGAGGCCCTCGTAGCGGCCGATGCCATGGTCGATGTGGACGACGAGGTCTCCCGGCGTCAGCGCCGAGGCCTCGGCCAGGAAGTTGGCGGCGCGGCGCTTCTTGCGCGGACGCGCCAGGCGATCCCCAAGAATGTCGGTCTCGGAGATGACCGCCAGGGCTTCCGTTTCGAACCCGTGATCCAGCGGCAGCACGACGCGCTGCGGGACTTTGGGGTCATTGGCCTTGGCGGCCTGCCAGTAGCCGGCGAACGGGATCTTCTTCAGGCCATGATCGGCCAGCATGGTCCCCAGGCGCTCGGACGAGCCCTCCGACCATGAGGCGAACAGCACGCGTTTTCCTTTGCCCGCGAGATCGCGGGCGTGGGCTGCAGTGGCCTCGAACAGGTTGACGCTGTCCTGGGCCCGCTCGGCGGCGAAGGTTCGGCCGAGCTTGGCTCCCAGGTCGACGACATCCAGGCCCTGAGGCTGGAACGGCGTGAACTGGCGGTGCGTGCGGTCGGACAGTTCGCGGTCCCATTCGTCGGCGGTCAGGTAGAGCGCCTCGGGCGGCAGCGGACGATAGGCCGACTTGCGGTCGGCGCTGGCGCGGGCCTCATAGGCGTCGTGGATCATCGCCAGCCGCTCGTCGCGAGCCTCGGCGGCCTGGTGGTCGACGCCGATCAGGGCGCCAGCCGGCAGGTAGTCGAACAGCGTCGCCATGCGCTCGTACAGCAGCGGCAGCCAGTGCTCGAGACCGGCGCGGCGGCCGCCCTCGCTGACCGTGGCGTACAGGGGATCATCGCCCGGCGCGCCGAACGCGGCGACATAGCCCTTGCGGAATCGCGAGACGGCGTCGGCGTCCAGCAGCGCCTCGCTGACCGGCAGGAGGTCGATCTCCTTCAGCTGCTTGGTCGAGCGCTGGGTCTCGGGATCGAAGGCGCGGATGCTCTCCAGCGTGTCGCCGAACAGGTCGAGACGCACCGGCTCCTCGGCGGCGGGCGGATAGACGTCGATGACGCCGCCGCGGATCGCGAATTCGCCGCGCTCGGACACGGTCGAGGCGCGCGCATAGCCGTTGACGGCGAAATAGGTCTCGAGGTCCTTGATGTCGACGACGCCGCCGACCTTGGCGCTGTAGCTGGCGCGCAGAAGCACGTCCTTGGTCGGCACGCGCTGCAGCAGGGCGTGGGCGGCGATCACCAGGATGGCCGGCTTGCTCTCGCCCAGACCCCGCGCCAGGCGCGACAGGGTCGACATCCGGGTGGCGGAGACGCTGGCCGACGGGCCGATGCGGTCGTACGGCAGGCAGTCCCACGAGGGCAGGATCACCGCCTCGATCTCGGGGGCGAAGAACTTCAGGCTGTCGACGAAGGCGCCGGCGCGGGCGGTGTCGCGGGCGACGAAGGCGGTCAGGCCGCCGCGCGCCCGGGCGATATCGGCCATCACCAGCGCGTCGAAGCCTTCCGGCGCGCCGGCGAGAGTCAGGCCGCCGGCGGCCTTGGCGATCTGTTTGGCGTCGTAGGCCATCGGGTCTCTTGATCTAGAAAGGGGTCAGGCGCCATCGCCGGCGGGGCGCGACGCATGCGCCTCGAACCTGAACGCGCGGATCATCGCCATGACGTCGGTCTCGAACCTTTCCGGCGTCGGCTCCTGGCCGACGATCCAGGCGTAGATCTCGCGATCGGACTGTTCGAGCAGGGTTTCCAGCGTATCGAACTGCTCGGGAGTCAGGTTCGGGCCATGGATGTCCGCGAACGGCCCCAGAATGAGGTCCGCTTCCCGGAAACCGCGATGCCAGGCGCGGAAACGAAGGCGCCGAAGGCGGGAGTCGTGGTCGATGGTCATGCGCCGCCGGATATAGAGCGGCGGTCGATCGGGCGCCAGCATCATGCCCGCCCGACGGCCTCAAAATACCCCTTCGCGCCTTGTGGCGATTGACTTTGGCGACTTTCGGCCTATTTATCCCCAGCTTCGGAGCAGGTCTGGCGAATCCGCGCCGCCCGCTCGCCCAAGCACGGGCGGCTCCGAGCAGACCAGCGTGTAATGACTGAATTTTCCGACCTAGGGCTCTCGCCCACGACCCTGCAGGCGGTCGCCGACACCGGCTATACCACTGCGACCCCCATCCAGGCCCAGGCCATTCCCGTCGCCCTCGCGGGCCAGGACGTCCTCGGCATCGCCCAGACGGGCACCGGCAAGACCGCCGCCTTCACCCTGCCGCTGATCGACAAGCTGCAGTCGGGCCGAGCCAAGGCCCGCATGCCGCGCGCCCTGGTCATCGCCCCGACCCGCGAGCTGGCCGACCAGGTCGCCTCCAGCTTCGAGAAGTACGCCAAGGGCACCAAGCTCTCTTGGGCGCTGCTGATCGGCGGCGTCTCGTTCGGCGACCAGGAAAAGAAGCTGGATCGCGGCGTCGACGTCCTGATCGCCACGCCGGGTCGCCTGCTCGACCACTTCGAGCGCGGCAAGCTGCTGATGACCGGCGTCCAGTTTCTGGTCGTCGACGAAGCCGACCGCATGCTGGACATGGGCTTCATTCCGGACATCGAGCGCATCTTCAAGATGACGCCGCCCAAGAAGCAGACCCTGTTCTTCTCGGCGACCATGCCGCCGGAAATCACCCGCCTGACCAAGCAGTTCCTGCGCGATCCGGTGCGGATCGAGGTGGCCCGTCCGGCGACGACCAACGCCAACATCACCCAGCTGCTGGTCAAGGTCCCCTCCTCCGATCCCAAGGCCAAGCGCCTGGCGCTGCGCGCTCTGATCGAGAAGGCCCAGATCGAGACCGGCATCGTCTTCTGCAATCGCAAGACCGAGGTCGACATCGTCGCCAAGTCGCTGAAGGTGCACGGCTACGACGCCGCCCCGATCCACGGCGACCTGGACCAGACGCAGCGGATGAAGACCCTGGCGGACTTCCGCTCGGGCGCGCTGAAGATCCTGGTGGCCTCGGACGTCGCCGCCCGCGGCCTCGACATCCCCGCCGTCAGCCACGTCTTCAACTACGACGTCCCGCACCACGCCGACGACTATGTCCACCGCATCGGCCGCACCGGCCGCGCCGGCCGGACGGGCATCACCTACATGCTGGTCACCCCGGCCGACGACAAGGGTTTCGACAAGGTCGTCAAGCTGATCGGCTCGACGCCGGACGAAGAGAAGCTCGACCTCGACTATTCGAACGCCGTCACCGTCAAGCGCGAGGGCGACCGCGACCGCAAGCGCGGCGGCCGTGATCGCGGCGAACGCGGCGACCGTCCGGGTCGCGGCCGCGGCCGCAGCCGCTCGGAGGAAACCGCCGCCGAGGCGCCGGCCGAAGCCGTCGTCACCGACGCGCCGGAAGTCGTCGCCGAGGAGCGTCCCGCTCGCGAACGCAAGCCGCGCCGCGAGCGCGAGCCGCGCGAACCCAAGGCGGCTCCCGCGCCAGTGGTCGAGACCGAACGTCCCGCGCGCGCCGAGCGTCCGGAACGTCCCGAGCGCCCGGTGCGCGGCGTCCAGCCCGTCCGCGACCGCGACGACGACGACCGTCGCGTGGTCGGCTTCGGCAATGACATTCCCGCCTTCCTGGCCAAGCCGCCGCGCGCCAAGTAAGCCAGCCTGAGCAACAGACCTTGAGGGGCGTCGGACGGCATCGTCCGGCGCCCTTCTGCTTTCGGGCTACGGGATCAGGCGCGACTGCAGCCACAGGATCGCCGGATAGACCGACAGCCAGGTCCAGAAGAACCGGTTCAGGCCGAACAGGCAGGCGTTGGCGAGGTGGAAGGTCCCGGCGACGACCAGAGCCGCGATCAGAGTCGGCTTGGTCAGCATGGCCAGCGGGAACGCCAGCTCGAACCCCATGACCGCCCACGACATCACGGTCAGCAGCCTGGGTTGCTCAGCCAAGGCGCGCAGGGACTCCGCGACCGGATAGGCCGAGAACTGGAAGACGTCGCGCAGCGCCCGCCCCGACCGCCACTCGGGGTTCACGACCTTCACCCAGCCCGAGATGAAGTAGGACAGGACGAGCTGCGCGCCCAGATAGCCGAAGAACAGCTCCTTCAGCGGCGTGCTGGGCGCCAGGCTGGCCAGGGTCAGACACCACAGGGACAGAAGGCCCATGCGGTCGCTGCCGCCGTTGTAAGGTCCCTGGAACCGGTGAAGGATCAGCAGCGACAGCGCCGCCATCGCCGTCAGCGGCCAGGGCGAGGCCACGCCCAGCAGCACTAGCACGCACAGGATCGCGCGCGCCAGGAACAGGGCGCGCTCGTCGCGAAAGCCGCGCAGATGCTCCAGGCTCTGCTGCAATAGCGCGAGGGCCAGCAGCATCTGCGTCAGGCGCATGGCGTCCGGCAGCGTCATCGGACGTCGATCTCGGCCAGAGCGCGCGGCGAAGCCTCGAACAGCACCTCGCGCAAGATCGCCTGGTCCTCGCGGGCGACGAACACCAACCGGAAGGCCAGCCAGCCTTCAACCGTCTCGGGCTGCCGCGCCAGATCGGCGGCGATGCGCTTGAAGATCTCGTCCTCGCTGTGCGCGGTCGGATTGTCGATCAGGCGCTCGGCGCAGCTGACCAGGAACAGGCTCTCGTTCCAGCGCGGGTTCCACAGCATCCGGGCGGCCATCGTCCCAGGCGTCAGGCGATGCGGCCTAGGCCGGAATTCGCGCCACGCCTCGGGCGCCGCCTCCGCTGAGGAGGTCACGGCGAACTCCACCCGCGGCGACGGGGCGATGACGTCGAAGAAGTTCCAGGACGGGATCAGGGCCGGCAGCAAAAGCTGCAGCGGGTTGGGCATGGTCCCTGCTCCAGGGCGGCCGAGGAATCGCACGATGCTAAGCTTAACCCGCGCGCCGTTCGATAGCGCGCTTGGCGGAACACAGGTATTCTGGCGGACGTTTTCGACGCACGGCGCTTAACAGCCGCGAACCAGCACAGGGAGGACCGCGCCATGGCCGCCACCCAGCCTGACGCCTTCGAACACGACACCGCCGAACGCGAGGCGATCCTCATCGCCCACGAACGCACTTACCACGCCTTCGCCGTCCTGGTGCGATGGGCGATGCTGCACACGGCGGTGCTGATCAGCGCCCTGACGGTGTGGTTCGCCACGCCGGCCGGCTTCTTCGGCGGCCTCGCCACCGCAGTGGTGGTGTTCGCGGTCGGCTACTACGGCATGGTCCGCCGCGAGGAGAAGCAACCGCTGGATTTGTGGGTCGAAGGCCGCAAGGGCCTGCTATAGCGCCGCGTCGACGAAGCGCAGAAGGTCGTCCAGCGGCGGCTTGAACGCGAACTTGAAGCCGCGCCGAAGCCTGGCGGTCAGCGGCGCCGCGCGGGCGGGACAGGGCGAGGCGCAGACATAGCCGCGCCAGTCCGCGCCCACCTGGCGGCAGGCCGCCCTCACCCACTGGCTGGTGAAGTTCAACGGCTGGATCTCGACGACCCGCGCGCCTCGCGACAGGAAGACGGCGTTGGCCAGGGCCGCGCCACTGGCGCCGACCACGACCTCGGCGTCCCTCATCAGGGCGACCTGCTCGGCCGCATCGAGCGTCTCCGGCCGCACGATCGTGAAGCCTCGCGCCGCGAGCGCCTGCTCGAACGCCGCCTCCCCCACCATGACCCGCATCGACTGGCCCCGACGCGAAAGATAGACGCGACGATGTCCCGCGCCGGCCGGCGCGCGCGCCAGGACCCGCGCCGCCAGGTCCGCGAGCAGCCCGTTGGGGTGGTGCAGGAAGTGATCGATGCTGGTGGCGAAGGTCGCGCGCTTCAACCGGACGACCGGGGCCTCGATCTCGGTCACGACGCGGCCGGGAAAGGCCAAGGCGATCAGGTCGCGCTGCCAGGCGGCTAGCTTGGGCGCCAGGATCGGCATGGTCTCGAGCAGGCCAGCCTGTTCCAGCGCCAGCAGCGATGGCAGGGCGTCGATGACGAAATGACCGTAGTTGAAGGTCGCGCCCCAGGGCAGGAACACCGCTCCGCCCTCCAGGATCGGCGCCGAAACGGGCGGCGTGAAGCGCGAAGCCTTGTCCCGCAAACCCGGGATCGCCGACAGGTCCTGCGAGCCGTGTCGCGCCTCGCCGATCGTGGCGTTGTAGAGCGCGCCGTCCGTTCCGATCAGGGCGCCGAATCGCGGCGCCCACCACGTTTCTCCCACCACGCAGAGGGCCGGAACATTGACCGGCGGCGGAGCGGCGATGGCGAAGGGCCAGGCGGCGGCTTCGGGCCCGCCCAACTGGCCCAGCGGCGCGCCCATGGAGGCGTCATGCTCGGGCGCCCAAGCCACGCCCGGTTCGCCGCGCGCCAGGCAACCTGGCAGGTCGACGCTCTGCAGGCGCGGCATGTCCTGGGCTTCGACGATGGAGCGCACGGGCAGCGACGCGGTCATGCCCGCTTGGAGCATGCCGCGCGCCGCGAGGAAACCCTCCGTCGCCCCCCCTAGCGCTTGATCTGGCCGGCCAGATACTTGCGGATCGCCTCGCCGTACGGCGGGCGCAGGCCCAGCATCGGCGCGATGTCCTTCTTCAACTGCTGGAAGACCGCCTTCTTGTGGCTGAACTCCAGGAAGCCGTCGTGGCCGTGATAGGCGCCCATGCCGGCGGGGCCGACCCCGCCGAACGGCAGTTCTTCCTGGGCGACGTGGAAGATCACGTCATTGACCGTGACGCCGCCGCTGGTGGTGCGGGCCAGCACGCGGTCCTTTTCGGCCTCGTCGGTCCCGAACCAGTAGAGCGCCAGCGGCCGGTCGTGGGCGTTCACATAGTCCACGGCCTCGTCGATCGTCCGATAGCTCTTCACCGGCAGGACCGGACCGAAGATCTCCTCTTGCATCACTTTCATGTCGTCGGTGGGGTCGATGATCAGGGTCGGGGCGATCTTGCGGTGCTCCTGCTGCGACAGGTCCTCGCCGCCGGGATTGATCTCGACCACCCGCGCGCCCTTGGCCCTGGCGTCTTCGACATAGCCCTTCACCCGATCATAGTGCCGCTGGGCGACCAGGGCCGTGTAGTCGGGATTGTCCTTCAGCGTCGGGAAGTAGCGGCCGACCGAGGCCTTGGCCTCGGCGACGAAGGTCTCGAGATCCTCCTGCGGCGCCAGCACGTAGTCGGGCGCCAGGCAGATCTGGCCAGCGTTCAGCGTCTTGCCGTTCATGATCCGTGCGGCCGCGGTGGCGATGTCGGCGCCGCGCGACAGGATCACCGGGCTCTTGCCGCCCAGCTCCAAGGTGACCGGAACCAGGTTCTCGGCGGCGGCGCGCATCACGTGTCGCGCCACCGAGGTCGCGCCCGTGAACACCAGGTGATCGAAGGCCAGGCCCGAGAACGCCTGCCCAACCTCGGGCCCGCCGACGAACACCGCGACTTCTTCTTCGTCGAAGGCCTTGGCGAACATCGTCTTGAGCAGGTCGGAGGTGGCGGGCGTATATTCCGACGGCTTGATCATCGCGCGATTGCCGGCGGCGAAGATCCCGGCCAGCGGCGCGAAGGTCAGGTTGACCGGGAAGTTCCACGGGCTGATCACCCCAACCACGCCCTTGGGCTGATACTGCACCGTCGCCTTGGCGCCGAACAGGCCCAGGATCGCCGGCGTGGTCTTGCGCTTCTGCGGTCGCATCCACTTGGCGACATGCTCGCGGGCGAACTTCAAGGGACCAATGGAGCCGGCCACGTCGGTCAGGGCCGTGGCCTCCGGCGAGCGCGAGCCGAAGTCCGCGTTCACCGCCTTGGCGATCTCGGCCTGGTGGCCGATCAGCAGGTCGATCGAGCGGTTCAGCCAGTCGATCCGCTTCTCGACGCTGGGCGGCCCGTCGCGCAGATGCGCGGCCTTCTGGCGGTTCAGCACATCGTTCATGGTCGCCTTGTGAGCGTCCAGAGAATTCATTGGAGCGTTCATGTCTCGCCTCCCGTGGCTGGCGCGGCGCCCGTGGCCCGTCGCTCATCTTATCATCGTTCACCATGCGCGAGCGTGCGTTCGCGCGCAAGCGAACCTTGTTCGTTCTTAACGGGTCGTAAGAACTCTGCCGTCTAGTCTCCCTGTCCATGCGATCGTCCTTTCCCCAACGGAAAGGACGGACGGGGGATGAGAGATATGTCGGACGTCGAAACCACGCTGCGGGGCCCGGAAGCCTATAAGATCGCGTCTCGCGCGCTGGAGCTGATGGAGCGCCACCAGGTGTGGCCGACCGCGCTGAATTTCGAGCTCTGGACGCATTATGTCGCCGATCCGGACGGCGCCCTCGCGCGCGAACTGACCCGTCTGATTTCGATCGGCGAGCCGATGACCGAGCTGGTCAGCGAGGAGCTGGCCGCGACCTATCTGCCCAAGGCGCGCCTGAACGACCAGATCCGCGACGCCGGCGACATCCTGTCCAAGGAACTGGAAGCCGTCGCCAAGGCCATCCAGAACGCCCAGAAGTCGAACGCCGCCTTCGGCAAGGAACTGGCCGGCGCGACCAAGAACCTCGACAAGTCGACCGATGTCGAGGCCATCAAGGTGGTCGTCTCGAGTCTGGCCGACGCCACCCGCCGAGTGCACCGCGAGAACCAGTCGCTGGAGGCGCGCCTGGCGGAGTCGACTTCGGAGGTCGAGCGCCTGCGCGAGCATCTCGAGCAGGTCCGCCGCGAAGCCACCACGGACGGCCTGACGAATCTCGCCAACCGCAAGGCCTTCGACGAGGAACTGGACCGCGCCTGCGCCGAGGCCGACCATCAGGGCACGCCGCTGTGCCTGGCCGTGATCGACATCGACCATTTCAAGGGCTTCAACGACACCTGGGGCCACCAGACCGGCGACCAGGTCATCCGCTATGTCGCCTCGGTGATCGGCCGCGTCGCCGCCCCGCCGCGCTTCGCCGCTCGCTACGGCGGCGAGGAGTTCGCGATGATCTTCCCGCGCGAAAATTCGGCGGTCATCGCCGCCTCGCTGGAAGAAATCCGAGTCGAGGTGTCGTCGCGCATGCTCAAGCGCCGCTCGACCAACGAGGACCTGGGCGCGATCACCATCTCGTCGGGCTTCGCCGAACGCCGTCCGGGCGAAAGCGGCCACTCGATCATGGAGCGCGCCGACGCGGCGCTCTACGCCTCCAAGCGTGGCGGTCGCAACCGGGTGACAGCGGCCGAAGGCATGCCGGCCTCGGCCAACGCGGCCTGATCCCCTCCAGCCTGATTTCGACAAAACGCCGCCGATCCCGCATCGGCGGCGTTTTTCGTTGAAGATTCCGCTAGCCTTCCCAAGGGGCAAAGGCGCCTAGACTCCGCCCCAAAGAGACCAAGGGAGGTTCAAGGCCGTGGACTATCAGAAGATCCGTGTCTCGACGCAGGACGGCGTCGCCACCGTCACGATCGCCGATCCGGCCACGCTGAACGCCGCCAGCCTGGAAGTCGCCCGCGAGCTGACCCACGCCTTCTCATCGATCGCCGCCGGCAAGGTCGAGGCGCGCGCGGTGATCCTGACCGGCGAAGGCCGCGGTTTCTGCTCGGGCGCCAACCTCTCCGGCGGCGGCGCGGCGGGTCGTGAGCTGGACGTCGACGGCAAGCCGGACGCAGGCTCGGCGCTGGAGACGATCTACAACCCGCTGATGACCCTGCTGAAGGACTTCCCGCTGCCGATCGTGACGGCGGTGAACGGCCCTGCGGCGGGCGTGGGCTGCTCGATCGCCCTGATGGGCGACATCATCGTGGCGGCCGAGAGCGCCTACTTCCTGCAGGCCTTCCGCCGCATCGGCCTGGCGCCCGACGGCGGCTCGACCTACCTGCTGCCGCGCCTGGTCGGCAAGGCGCGGGCCATGGAGATGATGCTGCTGGGCGACAAGGTCTCGGCGGCGACCGCGCTGCAGTGGGGGCTGGTCAATCGCTGCGTGCCGGACGACGAACTGATCGGCGCGGCCACCGCGATCGCTCAGGAGCTGGCGCGCGGTCCGGCGGCCCTGGGGCTGATCCGCAAGCTCGTCTGGGACAGCCTCGACGCCGACTGGACCGGCCAGCTGCACGCCGAACGCAAGGCCCAGAAGCTCGCTGGCAAGACCGAGGACTTCATCGAGGGCGTCAGCGCCTTCCTTCAGAAGCGCGCGGCGGCGTTCAAGGGGCGCTAGCGGCGGCCTGCAGGGCCTTGAGGATTTCGAGCGCCTCCTCGGCGCGATCGGCCGGCACGAAGGCATGGTCGTGGTTCAGCGCCGCGACCATGTTGCAGGCGATCCCGGCCTCGGCCAGCGCGGTCGCCACGGCGGCGGTCAGGCCGACGCCGTCGAGGGCCGAGTAGACGTTCAGCGTGATCAAGGCCATCGGCGCCTCGACCGGAAAGCCGGCGGCGCGCGCCGCCTCGCGTTCCAGGATCAGGCTGACCCCCTCGACCTCGCGGAACATCGCCAGCGGCTCGAGGGCTCGCCAATCGCGATCTCCCGCCGCGCAGAAGACGTAGACGCCGCTCTTCAGCTCCGGCGTCATGCCGGCGATCATTTCGCGAGCGCCGTGAACGGCTTGCATCAGTCTTTGGACGCCTGGAGATAGGGCTTGTAGCTCTTCTCCTCGACGATCTCCGATCCGGCGGCCTCGTTGATCGCCCGCTTGATGGCGGCGCGGCGGTCGTTGTCGATATAGACGCGTCGCGCCAGGGTCACGAAGTCCGGGCCAAAGTCCTGGCGGCGCTCGCAGTCGCGCTTGCCGTCCTCGATGTCCCAGAGCGCGGCGTTGACGGCGGTGAGCTCCTCGGTCAGTCGGGCGATCTCCGCCGTGTCGGGCAGGTGCTCGCGCGCCGTGGCCTCCAGCAGGTCCAGTTCCTTGCGGACATTGGCCTCCTTGGCCGGATCGCCGATGCGCTCGGCCTTCACGCGCAGGATGGTGATCTTGTCGACCAGTTCGCCCGCCGAGATCGGCGCGAGGATGGACATTCAGGAAACTCCGGACACCAGCTTTTCAAGGGCCGCCCAGGCCGCGTCGACCGGCAGGGCGCCCATGCCGCTTCCGTAGTCCTCCGCGACCAGCATCTCAAGCCGCGCGGCGGCGGGGCGGAACTTCACGGCCTTGCGACGGTCCTGTTGCAGCGACAGCAAAGGCGCGCCGCCGGCCGCCAGCATGTGGCCCGGCCCGGCGTCATTGGCGACTCCCGCCGCCAGCCGACCGGCCAGGGCGATGACCAGCAGCGGACCTTTGACCGGCAAGTCGTCGACACGGTTGCGCTCGGGCTGGAGCGCTTGCGGGATTTCGCGGGCCGCGACCGCCGCGTCGTCAGCCTCGTCGGGCCCGAAGAAGAACACCGGCGTCCAGCCCTTCGCGACGATCCGGCGGGCCAGGTCCAGATAGTTCTCCAGCGGCCAGCGCTTGTCCTGGCCGCCCGCGCCGGGCGCGAGGCCGACATAGGTCGGGCCGGACGGCAGCAGGCGCTCGGCGGCCTTGAGTGCGTCGGGATGGGTCAGGGCCAAGGGCTTCGGCGCGCCCAGCCCGTCCGTCGCCAGCGCCAGCAGCCGCGCCAGGCGGTCGGTCACCGCCACCGGCCAATCCTGGCTCCGCGCCTCCCGAGCGGCGGAAACGAAGCGGCCCGCCGCCCCGCGCCGGGCGACGCCGCTGCGCCGCAGGTTCTCCTGGGTGTCGATGACGAGGTCGAACTTGCGACCGCCAAACGGTTTGGACCACGGCAGGCTGTCGAGCGCCTTGGCCCCGTTAGCCCCGTTCAGGATCACCTCGTCGACGTAGCCCGCGACCACGGCCTTCAGCGGCCCGGCGTAGACGGTCTCGCCCTTGGCGGCGCACCAGCTGATCCGGGCGTCCGGGAACGCCGCGCGCAGGCCGGCGATGAAGGGCAGCTTGATCAGCCCGTCGCCGATCACCTCGCCCATCGAATAGATCAGAACCGTCTGGACCATGGCCGGGCTTAGATCGCGCCGCGGTCGGCGGTCAATGCGCGATCAGACCTCGACCGGACACTCCGCCGGGATCGCCACGAAAGTCCCCTCGGCGCGGCGCTTCTCGAAATGCTTCTGGGCGCAGCCGCCCGAGCACAGCAGGCCCGTGTCGGACCAGTAGAGCGGCGCATCGTCCTCATGGCGGAAAGCCGGCGCGCCCCACGGCAGGCCGCATTCGACGCAGGACGGGGTCTTGGCCAGCATTACTCGTGAACCTCGGCGGCGGGCTGGATCGTGACGCTCTCGCCGCAGCCGCAGGCGTCGGTTTCGTTCGGATTGTGGAACACGAACTTCGAGGACAGCTTGCTGACCTCGTAGTCGATTTCCGTGCCGATCAGGAACAGCACCGCCTTGGGCTCGATCAGGATCGTGACACCCTTGTCCTCGACAACCTCGTCGATCGGGCCCTTCGTCTCGGCATATTCGAAGACGTATTCCTGGCCGGCGCAGCCGCCGTTCTTCACGCCGACGCGCAGGCCGACATAGGGCTTGTCGGCCTTGTCCATGATCTCCTTCACGCGCGCGGCCGCGGCGTCGGTCAGGGTGACGACCTTCGGGCGCGGACGGCGGGGACGTATGGCGACTGTCGGTTCCATGGGCTCGAACACTCCCTTTTTCCGACCTCCCCGGCGAATGCCGGGGTCCAGATTCATCCGGAACGGCTCTCGGTTTCATCTGGGTCCCGGCATTCGCCGGGAAGATCGGAAGAAAGATACTAGAACATATTCAACTGCAGCTTGGCCTCGTCGCTCATGCGCGAGGAGTCCCACGGCGGCTCGAAGACGAGGTCGACCGCGCACGATTTCAGGCCCGGAATCTCCATGACCGCGTCCTTGACCCAGCCCGGCATCTCGCCAGCCACCGGGCAGCCCGGGGCGGTCAGGGTCATCTCGATGGCCACGTCCTTGTCGTCCGAGACGTCGACCTTGTAGATCAGGCCCAGCTCATAGATGTCGACCGGGATTTCCGGATCATAGACCGTCTTCAGCTTCTCGATCAGCTGGTCGGTCAGCCGGTTCAGCTCGTCCTGCGAGAGAGCGGAAGCGGGTTCGGGAACGGCGGCGGCGTCGGTCATGAAGCGGCTCAACTGAAGAAACTGCGGGCCTTGGCCAGCGCGTCCACGAACGCGTCGGCCTCGGCCTCGGTGTTATATAGGGCGAAGGAGGCCCGAGCGCTCGACGTGACGCCGAAACGGCGCATCAAGGGCTCGGCGCAATGCGTGCCGGCGCGGACGGCGACGCCGTAACGGTCCAGCACCTGGGCGATATCGTGGGCGTGGGCGCCCTCGACCGTGAAGGACAGCACCGCGCCCTTGCCGGGCGCCTCGCCCAGAATCCGCACGCCATTGACGCCGCGCAGCCGCTCGGCGACCCGCTCATAGAGCGCGTGCTCGTGGGCGAAGACGGCGTCGCGATCCAGGCCGTTCAGCCATTCGATCGCCGCGCCCAGACCCACGGCCTCCAGGATCGCCGGCGTGCCGGCCTCGAAGCGGTGCGGCGGATCGGCGTAGGTGATCCGATCCAGCGCCACCGAGCCGATCATCTCGCCGCCGCCCTGGTATGGCGGCAGGGCCGCCAGGCGCTCGGCCTTGCCGTACAGCACGCCGATCCCGGTCGGGCCGTACAGCTTGTGGCCGGAGAAGACATAGAAGTCGACGTCCAGGGCCTTCATGTCGACCCGCGTGTGAACCGCGCCCTGGCAGCCGTCCAGCAGCACCGGCGCGCCGGCCGCGTGAGCCAGGCGGACGATCTCGGCCACGTCGTTGACCGTGCCCAGCACGTTCGACATGTGGGTGACGGCGACCATCCTGGTCTTTTCGGACAGCAGGCCCTTGTAGGCCTCCATGTCCAGGCGCCCGTCATCCAGCACCGGGATGAACTTCAAAACGACGCCCTTGCGCTCGCGCAGGAAGTGCCACGGCACGATGTTGGCGTGGTGTTCCATCTCCGAGAGCACGATCTCGTCGCCGGCGTTCAACGACAGGCCGAGCGAGCTGGCGACCAGGTTCACCGCCTCGGTCGCGCTCTTGGTCCAGACGATTTCGTCGCGGTCGGCGTTGATGAAGCGCGCCACGGTTTCCCGCGCCTTTTCATAGGCTTCGGTCGTTTCGTTGGCCAGCGTGTGCAGGCCGCGATGGACGTTGGCGTACGAGGTGCGGGCCAGGCCCATCATCGCGTCCAGCACCGCGTCCGGCTTTTGGGCGCTGGCGGCGCTGTCGAGATAAATCAACGGTTTGCCGTGAACTTCTCGCGCCAAGATCGGGAACTGGGCGCGGATCGCGTCGACATCCAAGCCCCTTCCCCCATGCGGGGAAGGGGTTGGGGATGGGGGTGTCAGCACGGCGCTGGTCATGCCTCGCTCCCCAGCTTGCGGGCGACCCAGGCGGCGGCGACCGCGCGCGCGCCCTCGTGCTCGATCCGCTCGATCACCTCGCCGACGAAGGCGACGGTCAGCATGGCCTTGGCGTCCGCCTCGGGGATGCCGCGCTGCTTGGCGTAGAACAGCACCTCGTCATCCAGCGCGCCGATCGTGTTGCCGTGGGCGCAGGAGACGTCGTCGGCGAAGATCAGCAGCTCGGGCTTGGCGTCGATCTCGGCCTTGTCCGACAGGATCAGGGCATGGTGGCCCATCCGCGCGTCGGTCTGGTCGGCGCCCTTCTCGACGACGATCCGGCCCTGGAAGACGCCGCGCGCCTGGTCCGTCACCATGCCCTTGGTCAGCTGGCTGGTGACACCGTCGAGGCCGCCATGGGTGACGACGCTGGTCAGGTCGGCATGGCGCTGGGCGTCCAGCAGATAGGCGCCGTCGAGGCGGACCTCGGCATGAGCGCCGGGGTGGCGGACGCGGGTCTCGATCCGCTGGCGACGCGCGCCAGAGGTCAGGACGGTCTGGGCGAACTTGGCGCCGGGGGCCAGGGCGACCTCGGCGGTGACGACGTTGATCGCTTCAGCCTCGTCGTCGACCAGCACGATCCGCTCCAGCGAAGCGCCCTCGCCCACGGCGATGTCGAGCGCGACGTCGGAGACGTAGGCCCCTGCGCGGCCTTCGTGGCTTTCCAGCAGGACGAGGCTTTCGCCCGGCTTGACGACCAAGGCGTGGCTGGCGCCCTGCGAGGCCTTGTCGGCCAGGGCGACGAACCGCAGGGCCACGACGCCCGAGGCGGCGTCGGAGACGCCTGCGCGGCGGCCGTTGACGAACACGGTCTCGGCGTCCGCCAGGCCCGCGAACGGACCGGCCGGAACATCACCGTCATGCGCCGGCGCGACCGGCGGCAGGACCTTCAGCAAGCCCCGCAGGTCGGTCCAGCGCCAGTCCTCGTCGCGCCGCGAGGGCAGCGCCGAGAGGTCGCCAGTCTTGAGGGCGGTCGAAAGGGTCAAGCCGCGGCCCCCACGATGCGGTCATAGCCCTCGGCTTCCAGCTGCAGGGCCAGCTCCGGACCGCCCGAGGCGACGATGCGGCCGGCGGCCAGCACGTGCACCTTGTCGGGTTTGATGTGGTCCAGCAGGCGCTGGTAGTGGGTGATGACCAGCATGCCGCGCTCGGGCGAGCGCAGGGCGTTGACGCCTTCCGACACGATCTTCAGGGCGTCGATATCGAGGCCGCTGTCGGTCTCGTCGAGGATGAGGAACTTCGGCGAAAGCATGGACATCTGGAAGATTTCCATCCGCTTCTTCTCACCACCCGAGAAGCCGACGTTCAGGCCGCGCTTGAGCATCTCGAAGTCGATCTTCAGCGCCGCGGCCTTCTCCTTGGCCAGCTTCAGGAAAGCCGGGGCGGCGACCTCGTCCTCGCCCCGCGCGCGGCGCTGGGCGTTGAGGGCGGTGCGGATGAAGGTCAGGGCCGGAACGCCCGGAATTTCCAGCGGATATTGGAACGACAGGAACAGGCCCTTGGCCGCCCGCTCGTTCGGCTCCAGCGCCAGCAGGTCCTCGCCATTGAGCGTCGCAGCGCCCTCGGTGACCTCATAGCCGTCGCGGCCGGTCAGCACGTAGGACAGGGTCGACTTGCCGGCCCCGTTCGGACCCATGATCGCATGGACCTCGCCGGCCGGCACGTCCAGCGTGACGCCCTTCAGGATCGGCTTGTCCTCGACGCGGGCGTGAAGGTTCTGGATCTTAAGCATGGGTCTCGTTGAGTTTTCTGTATTCCGCGTCGTGGCCCGCGAAGGTTCCGGCGACGGTGATCTGGCCCTGGATGGCGGCGTTTAACAGCGAAAGATCCTCTGGCGGGATCCAGTATTCCTCGTGCCCCGGCGTCCCGGAGACCTTGTTCTCATAGGCGTCGAGAAAGACCTTCGAGACCTCGAACCGTACGATGTAGCCCCGCCGATAGCTCGTATGGGCGGCGTTCCAGGTCTGGGCCAGCTCGGCCGCGAAGGCCTCGCTCGTGACCGGACGGAAGATCGGCCGCTCGCTGTCGTGAGGCGGAAAGGCTCGCCAGTCGGCCGCCTTGATGTCGTGCAGCTCCTCCATGCCCACCGGCTGGTAGAGCGTGACGGTCATCATCCCACGCTCCCTTCCAGGCTGATCGCCACGAGCTTCTGAGCCTCGACGGCGAATTCCATGGGCAGTTGCTGCAGCACGTCCTTGACGAAGCCGTTGACCAGCAGGGCCACGGCCTCCTCCTGGTTCAGGCCGCGCTGCTGGCAGTAGAACAGCTGGTCGTCCGACAGCCGGGTGGTGGTGGCCTCGTGCTCGAACACCGTCTGGCCATTGCGGGCCTCGATGTAAGGCACGGTGTGGGCCGCGCAGTCCTTGCCGATCAGCAGGCTGTCGCACTGGGTGAAGTTGCGCGCGCCCTTGGCCTTGGGGTGGGCCGAGACGAGGCCGCGATAGGTCGAGGTCGACTTGCCGGCGCTGATGCCCTTGGCGACGATCCGCGAGCGGGTGTTGGCGCCCAGATGGATCATCTTGGTGCCGGTGTCGGCTTGCTGATGGCCGTTGGTGACGGCGATCGAGTAGAACTCGCCCGAGCTCCCCTCGCCGCGCAGCACGCAGGACGGATACTTCCAGGTGATGGCCGAACCGGTCTCGACCTGGGTCCACGAGACCTTGCTGCGATCGCCGCGGCAGTCGGCGCGCTTGGTCACGAAGTTGTAGATGCCGCCCTTGCCGGTCTCGGGATCGCCCGGGTACCAGTTCTGGACGGTCGAGTACTTGATCTCGGCGTCGTCCAGCAAAACGAGCTCTACCACCGCCGCGTGCAGCTGGTTCTCGTCGCGCATCGGGGCCGTGCAGCCTTCCAGGTACGAGACGTACGCGGCCTTGTCGGCGATGATCAGGGTGCGCTCGAACTGGCCGGAGTCCTTGGCGTTGATCCGGAAATAGGTCGACAGCTCCATCGGGCAGCGCACGCCCGGCGGGACGTAGACGAAACTGCCGTCCGAGAAGACCGCGCTGTTGAGGCAGGCGAAGTAGTTGTCCGAGGTCGGCACCACGCTGCCCAGGTACTGGCGGACCAGCTCCGGGTGCTCGCGGATCGCCTCGCTCATCGAGCAGAAGATGACGCCGGCCTGGGCCAGCTCCTTCTTGAAGGTGGTCACGACGCTGACGCTGTCAAACACGGCGTCCACGGCGTAGCGCGGCGCGCCTTCGACGCCGGCCAGAACCGCCTGTTCTTTCAGAGGGATGCCCAGCTTTTCGTAGACGGCCAGCAGCTCCGGATCGACCTCGTCCAGGCTCTTGGGGCCCTCCTTGGTCTTCGGCGCGGCGTAGTAATACGCATCCTGGTAGTCGATCGGCGGATAGCTGACCTTGGCCCAATCGGGCTCGTCCATCGCCAACCAGCGGCGATAGGCGTCAAGCCGCCACTCCAGCATCCACTCCGGCTCGTCCTTCTTGGCCGAGATGAAGCGCACGATGTCCTCGGAGAGGCCCTTGGGGGCGAACTCCTGGTCGATTTCGGTCGTGAAGCCGTGCTCGTACTTCTCGAGCGCGGCGACGGTATCAATAGTCTGCTTGACCGCGGCCACTAAGCCACCTCCCGGCGCCGGGCGCCGATACGCTTCCAGGCGGCGAGCCAGGCGTCGCCGCATTTGATCCAATCGTCTTCCGTGCTCGCCCAGCCGCCACTGATACGCAGGGCGAACGCGGCGAGATCAGCGCGGCCCATGGCTTCCACCACGCGGCTGGCCTTGACCTTGCCCGACGAGCAGGCGCTGCCGGCGCTGACCATGATCCCGGCCAGGTCCATGTTCATGACCTGGACCTCGGAGCCAAAGCCCTCGCCCGCAATACACAACGTCTGGGGAAGGCGATCAGCGCCCTCGCCCAGCACGATCGCGCCATCCGCCTTGAGCCGCTGGGCCAGGGCGTCGCGCCATTGGGCCTGTTCGGCCATCGAGGCAAGGCCTTCCTGGGCCGCCTTGGCCGCCGCGCCGAAGGCGGCGATCCCGGCGACATTCTCGGTGCCCGCCCGGCGGCCGCGCTCCTGACCGCCGCCGTGCAGGCGACGGGTGACGGTCGCGCGGGTCCCGGCCACGAGAGCGCCGACGCCTTGCGGCCCACCCAGCTTGTGGGCCGACAGCGCCATGGTGTCGACGCCGAGGCCGGAGAAGTCGATGGCGATCTTGCCGGCGGCCTGAACGGCGTCGACATGCAGCCAGCCGTCGTGGGCGCGCACCAGGGCGGAGGCCTTATCCACAGGCTGGATGACGCCCGTCTCGTTGTTGGCCAGCATCAGACCGACCAGGGTCTTGCCCGGCTTTTCAAGCGCTTGCGCCAACCAATCGAGATCGGCGACGCCATTGTTATCCACAGGCAGGACTTCGACCGGCAGGCCGGAGGCCTTGGCGGTCTCGGTGACGGCGTCATGCTCGATCGCGGAGATGATGATCCGCTCGACACCCGCGGCCTTGGCGCTTTCAATGGCCAGAGCGTTGGCCTCGGTGCCGCCGCTGACGAAGGTGACCGAGCCGGCGGGGACGCCGACCAGGGCGGCGACCTCGGCCCGGGCGCGCTCGACGACGTCGCGGGCGGCGCGGCCGGCGGCGTGGACCGATGAGGGATTGGCTGGGCTCTCCAGCGCGCGCAGCAGCGCTTCCTTCGCCTCCGGCCGCAGGGGCGCCGTGGCGTTGTAGTCGAGATAGACCGATGTGCGGGAAATGCTCACTCGGCCGCGATCTCCAGCGGGCGAGCCGGACGAAGTTCGCCCTTCAGCACGTCGGCGACCGAGACGCTGGCCAGGTAGCCGTGGATCTGCCGGCCCATCTCTTCCCAGAGATCATGCGTCATGCAGCGTTCGCCGCCGGCCATACAGCCCTTGGCCTGGCCCTTGGTGAAGTTGCAGCGGGTGGCGCGCAGCGGCTCGTCCACCGCCAGCACGATGTCGGCGATGAAGGTCTCGGTCGCGGCCTTGGACAGGCGATAGCCGCCACCAGGGCCGCGCGCGCTGATCACCAGCCCCTTGCGGCGCAGGCGCGCGAAGAGCTGTTCCAGATAAGAGAGCGAGATCTGTTGGCGCGCGGCGATCTCGGCCAGGGCCACGGCGCGGCCCTCGCCTTCGTCCTGACGCTTGGCCAGGTCGGTCATCGCCATGACCGCGTATCGCCCTTTCGTGCTCAGGCGCATCAGCCTTACCCCTTGCAGATTCCGCGCGCATCGGCTTTTGCGTGTGCTACAAGCCGCGACTTCGCGCGCGGACCTCGGTCCGCTTGCTGGCTGCGATTTAGGAAGACCAAGCGCAGTGGTCAAGTATTCTGGCGATCAAATCGTCGGGACTTTGGCCGCTGACCAGCTGAAGGGGACGACATGCCTGATGTGATTTTGACCGGCGCGTCTGGACGGATCGAGGGTCGCTATTCTCCGGGCAAGACCGAGACGGCGCCGATCGCCCTGATCCTGCACCCGCACCCCAAGGCCGGCGGTCACATGAACCATCCGGTTTCGGTGCAGCTGTATCACCTGTTCATGAAGCGCGGTTTCGCGACCCTGCGCTTCAACTTCCGCGGCGTGGGCCGCAGCCAGGGCGAGTTCGACAGCGGCATCGGCGAGCTGGCCGACGCGGCGACGGCGCTGGACTGGCTGCAGACCAGCAATCCGGCCGCCAGCCAGACCTGGGTCGCCGGCTTCGACTTCGGCGCCTATATCGGCATGCAGCTTTTGATGCGCCGGCCCGAGACGGACGGCTTCATCTCGGTCTCGCCGCCGACCAACATGTACGATTTCAGCTTCCTGGCCCCCTGCCCGGCCTCGGGCCTGTTCCTGACGGGCTCGGCCGACACCATCACCCCTCCAGTCGAGGTGGAGCGCGTGGTCACCAAGCTGCGCACCCAGAAGGGCATCACGATCGACTACGAGGTCATCGACAAGGCCAGCCACTTCTGGACCGAGCACCTGCCCAGCGTCGAGAAGAGCGTCAGCGACTATCTCGACAAGCGCCTGGCGGAAAATCCGATCTAGGGCGTCAGAAAGGCCTCCCTCCCGGGAGGCCTTTTTCGTTGGCGATCAATTGCAGGGCGGATACTTGGCGAACGCCGCTTCATATTCAGCGAGCGGCGTAAGAAAGCCCATGGCTTTTCGGCGTTCGTCCACTGCCTCCGGCGCTTCTAGCGTGTCGACTACATACTTGCCGTCCTTGCAGACCATCTGACTGCCATAGCGCTGGGGTCGTCCCTCATTAAGCGCCAGCCGGTCATACATCAGGCCGTAGCTCTGGCCATCGACCTCGCCACTAGCCACGAGCGGCTCGAGCACGGGCACGAATCGCCGCCAGAGCTCGAGGTTCGAATGCTGGACGATATTGAACGCCGCTTTCGCGGCTCTGTCCCCATAGCGGCTCTTTAGAAACCAGCCTTCCGGCGGCACCATGGCCAGCAAGGCCTTCTCATTCTCGGCGTCAGCTTCCTCGATCGGCGCCCACATAGCCTTTTCAGCGGCCTTCAGCTCCTCGGCCGGCAGCACGGACAGGTCGATCTGGATCAGGACGCGCCGTCCGACCTGATCCAACCGTCCCATACGCTCCAGCCTTTCCGAGTCGTTCGCCGGCGGCGGCAGGGCGGCTTGAGCTTTGCGCTCGGTGTCTAAAGCTTGGCGGACGGGCGCGATCAACTCGGCGGCGCGCGGACTAAGGGACGGCGCGTCGCTCGTGACCAGCAACACAGCCAACAGAATCCCGATCATGCTCGCCCTCGACTTCAACGCCGCGCAAGCTCAATCCAAAATTGTGACCAAGTCTGGGCGCATCAGGGCTCGACGATCCGCCCGCCAGTCATCGGCGCCGCCACGCCCGTCGTGCCCGGGAAGCTGATCGGCAGCCCCTTGGCCGTGCGGGCCGCCAGGTAAGCGAAGGCCTCGGCCTCGATGCTGTCGCCGCGCCAGCCATAGGCCTCGGCGGTCTGAACCGGCACGGGAGCGCGCCTGGCCAGGGTCTGCATGATCGCCGGATTGTGTCGGCCGCCGCCGCAGACGATCAGGGCGCTGGGCGTCTCGCCGGTCTGGGCGAAGGCCTTGAACACCGCCTCGGCGGTGAAGGCCACCAGGGTCGCCGCCGCGTCCTCCGCCGAGAGATGCTGGACCGGCGCCAGCGAGAAGTCGTAGCGATCCAGCGACTTGGGCGCCGGCGCGTCGAAATAGGCGCTGTCGAGCAGGCTCGCCAAGGCGGTCTCGTCGATGCGGCCGGCCAAGGCCAGGCGGCCGTCCTCGTCGAAGCGGCCCAGGCCCCGCTCCTGCAGCATCAGGTCGATCATGCCGTTTCCGGGCCCGGTGTCGAAGGCCAGCAGAGCGCCGTCCGCGCCGATCAGGGTGATGTTAGCGACGCCGCCGACGTTGAGCGCCGCCACCGGCGCAGCTAGACCCGAGGCCCGCGCGCGAGCGGCGTGATAGATCGGCGCCAGCGGCGCACCCTCCCCGCCGGCGGCGACATCGGCGGTGCGGAAGTCGAACGCGACTGGACGTCCGGCCAAGCCGGCCAGGCCCTGCGCGTCCAGCAGTTGCACCGTGCGACCGACCCGCTCGGCCGTCGGACGCTCGTGAAGAACGGTCTGGCCGTGCACGCCCAGCAGGTCGAAGTCGCTCCACGAGAGGCCGTGCTCGTCCAGGAAGCTCGTCGCGGCCTGGAAATGCTCGTCAGCCACGGCGCGGCGGGCGTCGTCAAAGATCGCGGGCTCGGGCTCACCGCGCGGCCAGGCCCGGGCGATGTCTGTGGTCTTGAGCAGGAGATCGCGGGTCACTTCCCGCAGCTTGCGCTCCCCCGCCGGCCCGAAGGCTTGGATCTCGACGCCGTCGGTCTCCAGCACCGCCATGTCGACCGCGTCCAGCGAGGTGCCGGTCATGAATCCCAGGATCTTCATGGGAGCGTTGACTGCCACGGCCGCGAAACGGTAGCTAGGCCCATGATCGACGCTTTCGTCCTGGCCCGCCCCTATTACCGCCCGCTGCCATAGCGGGAGGCCGACCAGACACGTCGCTTAGCCCCCGCCTCGCCGGGGTCGCTCTCTCAACAGTCGATCATGCGCTCCGGCCCCTCCCCGGAGTCTGAAATGAAAGCCTCACAATCCAATCCCGCCGTGCTAGACGGCCCGCCAAGTCAAATAGAGAGTCGATCCATGTCCGCCGCCTCGTCCTTCAAGTCAGAGTTCCTGCGAACCCTGGAGGCGCGCGGCTATATCCACCAGATCACCCATCCGGAGGAACTGGACGCGGCCGCCTCGGCCGGGATCGTCACCGCCTACATCGGCTTTGACGCCACCGCGCCGTCCCTGCACGTCGGCAGCCTGATTCAGATCATGCTGCTGCGCCGCCTGCAGCAGGCCGGCCACAAGCCGATCGTCCTGATGGGCGGCGGCACGACCAAGGTCGGCGATCCCACCGGCAAGGACGAGAGCCGCAAGCTGCTGTCGGACGCCGACATCCAGGCCAATATCGCCGGCATCAAGCAGGTCTTCGCCAAGTTCCTGACCTTCGGCGACGGGCCGACCGACGCAATCATGGTCGACAACGACACCTGGCTGTCCAAGTTCGGCTATGTGCAGTTCCTGCGCGAGTACGGCGTGCACTTCACCGTCAACCGGATGCTGGCCTTCGACTCGGTCAAGCTGCGCCTGGAGCGCGAGCAGCCGATGACGTTCCTCGAGTTCAACTACATGCTGATGCAGGCGGTGGACTTCCTGGAGCTGAACCGCGCCCACGGCTGCGTGCTGCAGATGGGCGGCTCGGACCAGTGGGGCAACATCCTGAACGGCGTCGAACTGACCCGCCGCGTCGACCAGAAGAGCGCCTTTGGCCTGACCACGCCGCTGCTGGCCACCGCGTCGGGCGCCAAGATGGGCAAGACGGCCGCCGGCGCCGTGTGGCTGAACGCCGAGCAGCTGAGCCCCTACGACTACTGGCAGTTCTGGCGCAACACCGAGGACGCTGACGTTGGTCGCTTCCTGAAGCTGTTCACCGACCTGCCGCTGGACCGCATCGCCGAGCTGGAAGCCCTCGAAGGCGCCCAGATCAACGAGGCCAAGAAGGTGCTGGCCGACGAGGCCACCCGCATGGCCCACGGCGAGGAAGAGGCCCGCAAGGCGCGCGACGCCGCCGAGAAGGCGTTCGAGCAAGGGACGCTTTCGGCTGACCTGCCGACCTTCGAGGTTCCGTCCGCGGACTTGGAAGCAGGCATCGTGCTGGCGGCCCTGTTCGCCGATGCGGGCTTGGCCGGCTCCCGAGGCGAGGCCCGCCGCCTGGCCCAGGGCGGCGGCCTGAAGGTCAATGACAAGGCCGAGGCCGACGCCAACCGGACGATCACCTCGGCCGATCTCGTCGAAGGCGTGGTCAAGCTCGCCGCCGGCAAGAAGAAGATCGTGTTGGTGAAGCCCGTTTAGTTATCGTATGCCCGGACTGACTTGACCGGCCCGTCCGGGCCCCTCACCTGTTCCGAGTGATCGAGGAAGCGACCGATGCTGCAACCCGGCGACAAGGCCCCTGATTTCGACCTCCCGACCGACACCGGTCGCGTCAGCCTGTCGGCGCTGAAGGGCAAGAACGTCGTCCTCTATTTCTATCCGAAGGACGACACCGCCGGCTGCACCTCCGAAGCGCTGCAGTTCTCGTCGGAAGTCGAGGAGTTCCAGAAGCTGGGCGCGGTGATCATCGGCGTCTCCAAGGACAGCGTCGCCTCGCACGCCAAGTTCCGCGCCAAGCACGACCTGACCATCGAGCTGGCCGCCGACCCGATGGGCGACATCGTCGAGGCCTATGGCGCATGGGTCGAGAAAAGCATGTACGGCCGCAAGTACATGGGCATCGACCGCTCGACCTTCCTGATCGACCGCGAAGGCGTCGTTCGCGAGGTCTGGCGCAAGGTGAAGGTGCCGGGTCACATCAAAGCGGTCATGAACGCGGCCAAGGCTATTAAGTAAGTCCGCCCCAGTCGGGAACGCTTCCGCCGAGCGAGTGTTGTATCTAGGTCGCAACCTGTGGCGTTTCTGAGCCTTACGCGGTTAACGTGTAGTCCTGTTGGTCAGGAAACGTTAAGGATCGAAGCGCAAAATGATTTTTCGCGAGTCACGTCCTTTAGGGGGCGCGAAGAGTCTTGCACGTTAGCGTTTTATCGTTCCATATCCCCCGGACCTGAAACGGGGGGTTTCCTGGGACGATGGCGATCAAGCGCTTTAGGCGGCTGCGGCACTCTCTCGAAGGTCTGTTCCCTGAACGGCATGTCTACGTCCGCTCCGGCGGCGAGATGCGCGGCTATGTTCTGTCCACGAACAAACAACTGATCGGCGCGGGCTGCGTTGCGGTGGGCGCGCTCTGGATGGGCGTCTGCACCGCCGCCATGCTGATCAACGCGTTGTCGGTCAGCTCGACCGACCAGCAGGTCATCAAGCAGAAGGCCTATTACGAGCGCCTGAACGCCGACCGCCAGGCGCGCCTCAACAGCGCCGTGGCCCAGCTGTCGGCCACCAACGGCTCCCTGGACGAGCTAGCCACCTCGGTCGAGAAGCGTCACGCCGCCCTCGCCTTGCTGGTCTCCGACTTCCGCGGCGTGCCCGGCGCCGCCGACGCCCTGAAGGTCGCCAAGCCGCGCCTGCTGGCCGCCAGCCCGGTTGAACGCATCCAGGCCACCCGGATGGATCAGGAACGCCTGATCGACGCCGCCGAGGGCTTCGCCAAGAGCCGCGCCGAGCGCCTGCGCCTGGCGATGCGCATGGCCGGCCTGGACGCCAGCTCGTTCACCGGCCGCGGCGTCTCGCTGGGCGGCCCGCTGATCGAGGCCAAGGACCCGCGCGCCCTGGCCGCCGTCCTCGACGTCGATGAGGAATTCGCCAGCCGTATCCAGCACGCCGCCAACGACATGTCGGACATGCGCAGCCTGGGCGCGGCGGTAAAGAAGCTGCCGCTCTACAAGCCGACCAGCAATCCGGCGCTGTCCTCCAGCTACGGCGTCCGCTTCGATCCGTTCACGCACCGTCCCGCCTTCCACTCGGGGCTCGATTTCCCCGGCGCGATGCGCACGCCGATCATGGCCACCGCGCCGGGCGTCGTGTCGTTCACAGGCGTCCGCGCCGGCTACGGCAACACCGTCGAGATCGATCACGGCGGCGGCTTCAAGACTCGCTACGCGCACCTGTCCTCGATCGGCGTCCGCGTCGGCCAGCGGGTGGCGATCGGCTCGCGCGTCGGCGCGATGGGTTCGACGGGCCGCTCCACCGGTCCGCACCTGCATTACGAAGTCTGGGTCAATGGCAAGGCCCAGAACCCCAACCGCTTCTTGAGGGCTGGTGAGTATGTTCAGCAAACAAGCTAAGTCGGGCCCCAAGGCCGCCGGCCGCGTCGAGGCGCCGGCGGCCCTGCCGTCCAGCAACCCCGCCGACCCCACGCGTCGCGCGACGCCGAAGGTGGCTTCGCTGCTGTCCGCCGATCTGACGATCGAAGGCTCGATCGAGGGCGAAGGCGAGCTGCAACTGGATGGCATCCTGCGCGGCGACATCCGCGTGGCGCGCCTCAGCGTCGGCGAGACCGGCCATGTCGAGGGCGCCGTCCAGGCCGACCTCGTCGAGGTGCGCGGCCGCATCGTCGGCTCGATCACCGCCAAGCAGGTCCGCCTCTATGGCACCGCCTATGTCGATGGCGACATCACCCACGAGCAGCTGTCGATGGAATCGGGCGCCTACTTCCAGGGCCGCAGCCTGAAGTTCCAGCGCCCGCCCGCCCCGATCCAGCCGACGCCCGAGCCGGAAGTCCTGGCCATCACGGCCACTCCGGTCGAGGCCTGACAAGGAAAAACGCCCCGGATCGCTCCGGGGCGTTTGGCTTTTCAGAGGCCTTTAGCCGTAGGTCCTAGGCCTCGGCCGCGTCGCGCGTGGCGCCGACCCGCTGGGCCAGGGCCGCGCCCATGAAGGCGTCGAGGTCGCCGTCCAGCACCCCTTGGGTGTCGGAGGTCTCGACGTTGGTCCGCAGGTCCTTGACCATCTGGTAGGGCTGCAGGACGTAGCTGCGGATCTGGTGGCCCCAGCCGATGTCGGTCTTCTGGTCTTCCAGCGCCTGCTGCGCGGCCTCGCGTTTCTGCAGCTCGGCCTCGTAGAGGCGCGCGCGCAGCATCTTCCAGGCCTCTTCGCGGTTCTGGTGCTGCGAGCGGCCGGCCTGGCAGGCCACGGCGATGCCGGTCGGAATGTGCGTCAGGCGCACGGCCGAGTCGGTCTTGTTGATGTGCTGACCGCCGGCGCCCGAGGCGCGATAGGTGTCGGTCCGCACGTCGGCGGGATTGATCTCGATCTCGATGGTGTCGTCGACCACCGGATAGACCCAGGCCGAGGCGAACGAGGTGTGGCGGCGGGCGCTGCTGTCATAGGGGCTGATGCGCACCAGGCGGTGCACCCCGGCCTCGGTCTTCAGCCAGCCATAGGCGTTCGGACCCTTGACCAGCAGCGTGGCCGACTTGATGCCGGCCTGGTCGCCGTCGGTCTCTTCGATCAGCTCGGTCGTCATGCCGTGGGCGTTGGCCCAGCGGGTGTACATGCGCAGCAGGATGCCGGCCCAGTCGCAGGACTCGGTGCCGCCGGCGCCGGAGTTGATTTCGATATAGGCGTCATTACCGTCGGCCTCGCCCGACAGCAGAGCCTCGAGCTCGGCGCGGCCGGCGCGGCCCTTCAGGGCCTTCAGCTGGGCGCGGGCGTCGTTCAGCGACTCCTCATCGCCTTCCATGTCCGCCAGTTCGGCGTACTCGACGGCGTCCTTGAGGTCGCGCTCGATCGACTGCACGGCCTCGACCTTGGCGGCGAGGTTGGCGCGCTCGCGCGAGACGGCTTGCGCCTCGGACGGACGGTCCCACAGGGTCGGGTCCTCGACCCGAGCGTTCAGCTCATCGAGCTTGCGGAGAGCGACGTCCCAGTCAAAGACGCCTCCTGAGCAGTCCCACGGACTGCTCGATGTCGGCCGCGGCGGCCTCGACATCCGGTCGCATCACGTAACTCCGTGACAGTGTTGAAGGGCGCGGGAGGAGAGCGCGCCAGGGTTAAGTGTGCGCGTTTAACCCGCTCGGGCGCGCTCTAAACTTTTGAATCTAGAGCCCGCTGATCCGGTTCAGATGGAATCTGAACCGGGCAGGCTCTAGCGCGCGTCGCTCCCCCGCGCAATGACATCAATAGAGGCCGCTGAGCGGATCGACCTTTTGCGGCGGCTTGCCGGGCTGGGCCTGGGGCTGCGGAACCGGCGGCAGGCCCGGCGTCAGCTCGTTGTACGGGATTGGCCCCGTGGGCATGACCTCGACCTTGGGCTCGGTGCCCGGCCGGAAAGCCTCGCGGACGCCGCGCACCAGAGCGAACTTGGCGTTCTTGGGCGGCTTGAAGTCGGCCACCGGCTGGCCTTCCAGGGCGACCTTCATGAAGTCCATGAACACCGGCACCGGGCCGGCCGCGCCGGTTTCCCCCTCGCCCAGCGAGCGGTTGTCGTCGAAGCCGAAGAAGACGCCGACGATCAGATTGGGCGAATAGCCGACGAACCAGGCGCTGCGGTACTCGTTGGTGGTGCCGGTCTTGCCGGCCAGCGGACGGCCCAGCGAGCTGACGGCGGCGGCGGTGCCGCGCTGGACCACGCCCTGCAGCATCGAGGTGATCTGGTAGGCGGTGACCGGATCCATGATCTGTTCGCCCGGCGCGGCGAAGCGCGGGCTCTCGTCGCCGTTGAAGCCGGCGTTGCAGCGCTCGCAGTCGCGCTTGTCGGCGCGGAAGATGACCTTGCCCTCCCGATCGTGGACCACCTCGATCAGGTGCGGCTCGACCCGGCGGCCGCCATTGACGAACGGCGCGTAGGCGGCGGTCAGCTTGAACGGCGTGGTCTCTCCCGCCCCCAGCGCCATGGCCAGCACCGGGTCCATGTCCTTCACCACGCCGGCGCGCTTGGCGAAGTCGACGATCTTCTTCATGCCGACGCTTTGGGCCAGGCGCACGGTCATCGCATTGATCGACTGCTCCAGGCCCTTGCGCAACGGCTGAGCCCCGTAGAACTCCTTGTGATAGTTCTCCGGGCTCCAGTCCTGGCCGTTGGCGCCCTTCAGGGTGATCGGGGCGTCGACCACCACACTGGCGGGCGTGTAGCCGTTCTCCAGGGCCGTGGCGTAGACGAACGGCTTGAACGATGAGCCCGGCTGGCGCTTGGCCTGGGTGGCGCGGTTGAAGTTCGACAGCGAGTAGCTGTAGCCGCCCACCAGGGCCACGATCCGGCCGGTATAGGGCTCCATCGCCACCAGGGCGCCGTTGACCGCCGGCACCTGCCGCAGGCGATAGCCGCCGCTCGCGGCCTTCTCGACGAAGACGAGGTCCCCCGCCTTCAGGCCCTTGCCGGCCTTGGCCCACGTCATGTCCTCGCCGACGATCTGCCCCTCGCCCTCGCCCTTCACCAGGCGCACCTGGCCACCGTTGGAGGTCACCAGAGCCGGACGCCAGGCGCCGCGTTCAGACGGGATCGGCTTGGCCAGGGCGGTCTTTTCCCAGTTGAGATCCGTGGACTCCACATGGCCCCACGCGCCTCGCCAGCCGTGGCGGCGGTCGTAGCGCTCCAGGCCGTCCATCAGCGACATGCGCGCGGCCGTCTGCAGGCGCGGATCCAGGGTCGTGCGCATGTAGTAGCCGCCCTCGTTGAGCCGCGGGCCGAGCGTCGCCATACCGCGCTGGCGCACTTCCTCGACGAAGTAGTCGGCGTCGCGATAGGCGGCGCGCTTGGGCGCGGCCTGCACCACGAGGTCTTCGGCCATTGCCTGTTGGGCTTGCGCCTTGGTGATCCAGCCCTGCTCGGCCATCTGGCCCAGCACCCAGTTGCGGCGGGCCATCGCCTTGGCCTTGTTCCGGATTGGGTGGTAGTTGTCCGGCCCCTTCGGCAGCGACGCCAGATAAGCGCACTGGGCCAAGGTCAGGTCGGGCAGCGACTTGCCGAAATAGTTGTAGGCCGCCGCGCCGACGCCGAACGAGCGATAGCCCAGCCAGATTTCATTGAGATAGAGCTCAAGGATCTGCTGCTTGGTCAGCGATTGTTCGAGCCGGCTGGCGAGGATCGCTTCCTTGAACTTGCGGCCGACCGTGGCGTCGCTGGTCAGCAGAACGTTCTTGGCCACCTGCTGGGTGATCGTCGAGCCGCCCTCGAGCCGCTTGCCGCGGATGGCGTTGCCGACATTGTTGATCATCGCGCGCGAGAGGCCGCCGACGTCCACCCCGCCGTGGGTGAAGAAGTTCCGATCCTCGGCCGCCAGGAAGGCCTGGGCCAGTTGAGGCGGAATCTGGTCGTAGGGAATGAAGATCCGGCGCTCCTTGGAGTACTCGCCGATCAGGGTGCCGTCCCAGGCGTAGACGCGCGTGGCCGTGGGCGGCCGATAGTCCTGCAGCTCGCCAGCGTCGGGCATATCGTGGAACAGCCAGGCGGCGTAGATCGCGATCGCGAATCCCGCGACGGCGATGAGCGACAGCACCGCCACGCCCGCGATGGCCATCCATCGTTCGCTGGGTTTCAGATCCACGCGACCTCCGTCGAGGCGGACGCCCTCGCCCGCCGCACACCTTCACCAGATCGTCCGGCGCACGGCGCGAACGATCGCTCCAGTGATTAGAGCGCGGCGCGCGAAAGGGGAAGCGGACCTTTCGGTCAGGACTTGCGGACGTCCGCCGAGAAATAGGCCTCGATGGAGTCGCCGACGGCGTCGACCAGGCGGGCGCGGCTGGCCTTGTTGGTCAGGAACGCCTCGTCCTCGGGATTGGTGATGAAGCCCATCTCGAGCAGAACAGCGGGCACGTCCGGCGCCAGCAGCACGAAGAAACCGGCGTCGCGGTGGCTGCGGCGCAGCAGAGCCGTCTCCTCACCGACATTGGCCAACAGCAGCTGGGCGAAGGTGGCCGAGCGATTCTTGGTCGCGCGCTGCGACAGGTCGAGCAGGATCTGGCTGACCGCGCGATCGCGGCCCGGCAGGTTGGCCTTCATCAGCCAGTCGTTCTTGTCGAGCACCAGGCCCACGCGTTCCGCGCCCTTTTCGGACACGGTGTAGACGGAGGCGCCGCGCGTGGCGGTGTCCGGTCCGGAATCGGCGTGCAGCGAGATGAAGAGGTCGGCGTCCGCGCGGCGGGCGATCTGCACGCGGCCTTCCAGCGGCACGAAGGTGTCGGTCTCGCGGGTCAGGACAACCTGATAGCGGCCCGTCTTCTCCAGCCGCGTCTTCAGGGCCTTGGCCGCGGCCAGGGTGACGTCCTTCTCGAAGGCGTTGGCGCCCACGGCGCCGGAATCCTTGCCGCCGTGGCCGGCGTCGATGACGATGACCTTCTTCAGGCGAAGCGGCGCGGCCTTGACCGGCGCGCTGGCGAACGTGAGACGCGGTGCGGTCTGGGTCGCGGCCGGCATGGCGGCGCCGTCCACGGCCTTGAGGTCGATGACATAGCGATACGCGGTGGCCCCGTCGCCGGGCGGCAGGAGGAAGCGGCGGCGGACCTCGACCTTGCCCGCCAGTTCCAGGCGCAGACGCGCGCCGCCGGCGGCCTCGTCGATCAGCCAATGCTTGACCAGACCTTGGCCGGAGCCCTGCAGGTCGCCGGAAATGGTGACGTTCGGGAGCGCGAACACCAGGCGCTGATCGCTCGCGCCATCGGAAATCAGCTTGCCAGCCGCGGCGCGGTCCAGGTCGATCACGACGCGGGTCTCGGTCCGGTCGCCGCCGAAGCGGACTTTCTGCACGCCCGAGGGCGCGGCGGGACCTTGGGCGGTCGCGACGGCGACGCCGGCGACGGTCATGCCGCCGACGATCAGAGCCGCCCGGAACCAGCCCATGCGAGCCAAACTGATGAGAACCTTACGCATACCCGTCCGCGCTAGCCGGATTTGGTGAACCGTTCGTCAATATCCGCCCGAGGGGGTAGCCAAAGGGTTAAGTCCTGATCGGCGTGGAAAGCTTTTCTTTTCCGCGCCGATGTGGCTACAGTCCCGCCGCGTGCGAAGTTCCGTGATCGTCACGACTGCGTGCGGGCTGTCCTTGGTGACGAAAGAGGTCCTGAACCCCTTCCGACGCCGAGGCGGCAGACTAGATAGTTCGCGATACGACCGACGGAGCGGGCAAGACGCCTACCGAGACGCCGTATCGCGGGGCCCGCGTCGGGCTCAAACGCCGTCCTGGCGACGACGCGCCATCCGATCCGCGCCATCTGGCGCGACATACGAAACATCCAATCCGCGCCTCGCGCGGTAGGGACAAAACGAAACCCCAATGGGCTGCGCCGCACCCGACCGCCTTTGGCACCTGACCCTTCGCAACCGCGCTGGCGGGGCGACGGTCGGCGACGCGCGCGTCCTTCATTCATATCGGCGACCGGGCCTCGCGCCCGCCGCGCGCCGTGGAGACTTCCTTAATGTCGAAGAAGATGCTGATCGACGCAGCACACGCCGAAGAGACGCGTGTGGTCGTCGTGGACGGAACCCGGGTTGAAGAGTTCGATTTCGAGAGCCAGACCCGCAAACAGCTTCGCGGAAATATCTATCTCGCCAAGGTGACCCGCGTCGAACCCAGCCTCCAGGCTGCGTTCATCGAGTACGGCGGCAATCGTCACGGCTTCCTGGCGTTCAACGAAATCCACCCCGACTACTACCAGATCCCGGTCGCCGACCGCGAAGCGCTGATGCGCGACGATTCCGGCGATGACGAGGACGACACCCCGATCTCGCGTCGCGCCACCGGCGGCGACGATGAAGACGACGTCAACGGTGAAGACACCGCGATCGACGACGATGAAGACGACGTCGAGGAAGAGCTGGCGCGCCGCAAGCGCCGGCTGATGCGCAAGTACAAGATCCAGGAAGTGATCCGCCGCCGGCAGATCATGCTGGTTCAGGTCGTCAAGGAAGAGCGCGGCAACAAGGGCGCGGCCCTGACCACCTACCTCTCGCTGGCCGGCCGCTACGGCGTCCTGATGCCCAACACCGCGCGCGGCGGCGGCATCAGCCGCAAGATCACGGCGGTCACCGACCGCAAGCGCCTGAAGAGCGTCGTCCAGAGCCTGGACGTGCCGCAGGGCATGGGCCTGATCGTTCGCACGGCCGGCGCCAAGCGCACCAAGGCCGAGATCAAGCGCGACTACGAATATCTGCTGCGTCTCTGGGAAAACATCCGCGACAACACGCTGCACTCGGTCGCGCCTGCGCTGATCTACGAGGAGGAAGACCTCGTCAAGCGCGCCATTCGCGACATGTACGACAAGGACCTGGACGGCATCTGGGTCGAGGGCGACGCCGGCTACAAGGAAGCGCGCGACTTCATGCGCATGCTGATGCCGAGCCAGGCCAAGAAGGTCTTCAACTACCGCGACCCGACCCCGCTGTTCGTCAAGAACAAGATCGAGGACCATCTGGCCCAGATCTATTCGCCGGTCGTGCCGCTGAAGTCCGGCGGCTATCTGGTGATCAACCAGACCGAGGCTCTCGTCGCCATCGACGTCAACTCGGGCAAGGCCACGCGCGAGCGCAACATCGAGGCCACCGCCCTCAAGACCAACTGCGAAGCCGCCGAGGAAGCCGCGCGCCAACTGCGCCTGCGCGACCTGGCCGGTCTGATCGTCATCGACTTCATCGACATGGATGAAGCCAAGAACAACCGCACGGTCGAGAAGGTCCTGAAGGACGCTCTGAAGGACGACCGCGCGCGCATCCAGATGGGCAAGATCTCGGGCTTCGGCCTGATGGAGATCAGCCGCCAGCGCCGCCGCACCGGCGTGCTGGAAGGCACCACCCACGTCTGCGAACACTGCGAAGGCACCGGCCGCGTCCGCTCGGTCGAGTCCAGCGCCCTGGCCGCCCTGCGCGCGGTCGAGGTCGAGGCCCTGAAGGGTTCGGGCAGCGTGATCCTGAAGGTCTCGCGCTCGGTTGGCCTCTACATCCTGAACGAAAAGCGCGCCTACCTGCAGCGACTGCTGGAGACGCACGGCCTGTTCGTGACCGTGGTGGTCGACGACAGCCTGCACGCCGGCGACCAGGAGATCGAGCGCACCGAACTCGGCGAGCGCATCGCCGTCGCCCCAGCCCCCTATGTCGACGAGGACGACTTCGACGACGCGGCCTATGACGACGAGGCCGAAGAGGAAGACGAGGAAATCCTCGAGGACGAGGAGGATATCGAGCGCGAGGACACCGACGACGACGAGGCCTCGGCCCGCAAGCAGGCCCGCGACGACGAGCGCGGCGACCGCAAGGGCCGCCGCCGTCGCGACCGTCGCCGCGGTCGTCGCGACGACCGCGAGACCGAAGTCGACGCCGAGGCTGAAGGCGACGAGGAAGACGCCGACGCCGACGCCGACGAGCGCGCCGAATTCGGCGACGAGGACGAGGACGCCCGTCGTCGCCGTCGCCGTCGCGGTCGCCGTGGCGGCCGTCGCGGCGGTCGCGAGGACGGCGATCGTCAGACCGACGCCTATGTCTGGATCCGTCCGCGCGTCCCGTTCGGCGAAAACGTCTTCACCTGGCACGACCCGGCCGCCCTGGTCGGCGGCAATGGCGGGGAAAGCCGACGCCCCGCTCAGGAAGCGCGCGCCGAGGCTCCGGCCGAGCGTCCGGAGCGCCCCGAGCGCGCCGAGCGCGAAGAGCGTCCCGCTCGTGAACGCGGCCGCCGCGGTCGCGACCGCGGTCGTCGCAGCCGCGACGAGGCGCCGGTCGCCGAGGCCGCCGTGGCCGAAGCCGCCTCGCCCGTCGAGTCGGTGTCCGCCGTCGAGCCCGCCGAGCCGTTCGAAGCGCCGATCCTGGCCCCGCCGGTGATCTCCGCCCCGCCGGCCGACGTCTGGGTCGAGTTGCCGGAAACCGAGGAAGCGCCGAAGAAGCCCAAGCGCACCCGCTCGCGCAGCAAGAAGGCGACCGCCGAGGTCGCCGAGGCGGCCGAAGCCGTGGCTGAAGTCGTCACCGAATCGGTGGCGGTCGCCCCGCCCGAGCCGGAAGCCGCGCCGGTGGTCGAAGCCGCCCCCGCGCCGGCTCCGGAACCCGAGGTCGTGGCTGACGTCGAGCCGGCCGCTCCGGCCGAGCCCGATCCGGCCGAGATCACCACGCCCCCGGAAAAGCCGCGCCGCGGCTGGTGGCGCCGGTAATCGACCGATCACGGCCCGCGCTTCTTGACCGAGGCGCGGGCCGAAATCGTCTTGGGACAGACGCGCATCCCTTGTTCCCTCGCGCGGACCATCCAAGTTAGACTGATTGGGTTCGCGGGGGCGCGATCTGGAGATCATTCGATGACCTCGCGTCGAGGGCATGCCGGAAAACGCCAGTTGGGGCGAAGGGTCAGCGCGGCGCTGTCGGCGCTGTCGATCATCGCGTCTGGCGCCTCGGTTCCCCAGGTCGCCCTGGCCCAGGACGGTGGTCCGTCCCTGATCCGCGACACCGAAATCGAGGAAATCCTGCATCACGACGCCGATCCGATTTTCGCGGCGGCGGGTCTGGATCCGAGGAACGTGCGGATTCTGATCGTCGGTGACAAGAGCCTGAACGCCTTCGCCACCCAAGGCCTGCAGATGGGCCTGAACACCGGCCTGATCCTGCAGACCGAGAATCCGAACCAGCTGCGCGGCGTCATCGCTCACGAGACCGGACACTTGGCCGGCGGCCACCCGATCCGCTCCGACGAGATGATGCGCGCCGGGCTCAAGCCCATGATCCTGACCATGGGCCTGGGGATTCTGGCGGCGCTGGCCGGCTCGCCCGACGGCGGCGCGGCCTTGATCGCCAATTCGCAATACGCCGGCGCGCTGGGCGCGCTTGGCTATAGCCGTGAACAAGAGTCCCGCGCCGACCAGGCCGGCGCCGGTTTCCTGGAGGCGACGGGCCAGTCCGGCCGCGGCCTCGTCGAGTTCTTCGACAACTTCCGCTACCAGGAAGTCTTCGACCAAGCCCGCCGCTTCGCCTATTTCCGCAGCCACCCGCTGTCGTCGGAACGCATCGAGGTGCTGCGCAGCCGCGTCGAGCGCCAGCCGCACTATAGCGCCGTCGACACGCCCGAGGACATCGCCCAGCACGAGGTGATGAAGGCCAAGCTGGAGGGCTTCATCAATCCGCAGGTCGCCTTGATGAAGTACAAGGAGACCGACGCCAGCTTCCCGGCCCGCTACGCGCGCGCCATCGCCTACTATCAGATGAAGGACCCCGACCGGTCCCTGAAGCTGATCGACGGCCTGATCGCCGATAACCCGGACAATCCCTACTTGTGGGAGCTGAAGGGCCAGGTGCTGTTCGAGTTCAACCGCATCGCCCAGGCCGAGGAGCCGCAGCGCAAATCCGTGCAGCTCAAGCCCGACGCCGCCCTCCTGCGGGTCAACCTGGGCCAGACCCTGATCAACCTGAACGACCCCGCCAAGGTCGAGGAAGGCGTCAAGGAGCTGAAGCGCAGCCTGCTGAACGAGCCCGACAACACCGTCGCCTGGCGTCTGCTGGCCCAGGCCTACGACAAGCAGAAGAAGGACGGCGAGGCCCGCCTGGCCACCGCTGAGCAGTACTTCTCGCTCGGCGCCGTCCGAGAAGCCCGCGTGTTCGCCATGCGGGCCCGTGAGCTGCTGCCCAAGGACACCCCGGACTGGCGCCGCGCCACCGACATCGTCCTGGCCTCTCGTCCCTCCAACCAGGACCTGAAGGATCTGGCCAAGGACGGGGCCATGCAGTCTAACCTGGGCCGCTAGAGCCCCCTTCCCTGTCAGAGACTTCGATGACCCTCCTTCGTCGCGCCGCGACCCTCGCTATCCCGCTGGCCATCGCCGGCCTGACCCTCGCCAGCTGCGAGCGGCCCGACGCCAAGCCGAGCCAACGGTTCGGCGAGAAGGTCCGGGCCTATCTGCTCGAGCACCCCGAGGTGTTGATGGAGGTCAGCCAGAAGCTGCAGGAAAAGCAGGCCGGCCAGCAGGCCGCCTCGGCCCAGAAGGCGATCGGCCAGTATCGCCAGGCGATCGAGCGCGATCCGCGCGACGTGGTGATCAATCCGGCGGGGACGATCACCGTCACCGAGTTCTTCGACTATCGCTGCGGCTATTGTCGGCACGCCGCGCCCGAGATCGTCGATCTGGTCCAGAAGAACCCGGACATCCGCCTGGTGCTGAAGGACTTCGTGATCTTCGGCCGCGACAGCGAGGCCGCCGCGCGCCTGATGCTGGGCGCCAAGGATCAGGGCAAGAGCCTGGAGCTCTACAAGGCCCTGATGGCCGAGAACGCCCTCGACGCCTCGAGCGCCCTGCGCATCGCCAAGGGCCTGGGGATCGACCTCGCCAAGGCCAAGGCCGCCGGCGAAAGCGAGGCCGTGAGCCAGCATCTGGCCGACACCGAAGCCCTGGCCAAGACCCTGGCCCTGCAAGGCACCCCGGCCTTCGTCGTCGGCGACACCTTGATCCCCGGCGCCGACATCAACGCCCTGAAGCTGGCGATCGAGCAGACCCGGGCCAGCAAGGCGAAGGCGGGGTGACGATCACCTTCCGCCCCCTCTGGGGGCGGACGACCGCGCATCGCGCGGTCAGGTGGGGGCAAGTAAGGTGACTTCTCACTGACTCGCCCCCTCCGCGCCTAAGGCGCTCCTCCCCCGGAGGGGGAAGAAGGTTCTTTGCTAGATCAGCCCCGCCAGCGGCGAGCTGGGATCGGCGTAGAGCCGCTTCTGCATCCGGCCGGCGAGATAGGCCTCGCGGCCGGCGATGACGGCGTGCTTCATGGCCTTGGCCATGCGGATCGGATCCTTGGCCTCGGCGATGGCGGTGTTCATCAGGATGGCGTCGCAGCCCAGCTCCATGCCGATCGCCGCGTCCGAGGCCGTGCCGACGCCGGCGTCGACCAGCACCGGCACCTTGGCGTTCTCGACGATGATCCGCAGGTTCACGCGATTCTGGATGCCCAGGCCCGAGCCGATCGGCGCGCCCAGCGGCATGATCGCCACCGCGCCGGCCTCTTCCAGCTTCTTGGCGTAGACCGGGTCGTCCGAGCAGTAGACCATCACCTGGAAGCCGTCGGCGACGAGCAGCTTCAGCGAGCGCAGGGTCTCTTCCATGTCGGGGAACAGGGTCTTGGGATCGCTGAGGACCTCGAGCTTGACGAGGTCCCAGCCGCCGGCCTCGCGGGCCAGACGCAGGGTGCGCACGGCGTCCTCGCCGGTGAAACAACCGGCGGTGTTGGGCAGATAGGTGAACTCGCTGGGTTTGACGTAGTCGACCAGCAGCGGCTGGCTCGGATCGGTCAGGTTCACGCGGCGCACGGCCACCGTGACGATTTCGGCCCCGGCCGCGCGGGCGGCGGCGGCGTTGGTCGCATAGTCCTTGTACTTGCCCGTGCCGACGATCAGGCGCGAGCGGAAGGTGCGGCCGGCGACGGTCCAGGTTTCTTCTGTATCCGGCGTGGCGACGGTGTCGGGGGAAACATGCGCGTTCATGCGGCTGGTTTACGCCCCGTCAGCCGGCGTTTCAAATACGCAGCATCAACCGCCGCCGATAAAAGTGACGATCTCGATGCGGTCGCCGTCGGCCAGGGCCGTGTCGGCATAGGTCGAGCGCGGCGCGATCTCGAGGTTGCGCTCGACGGCCACCTTGCGAGCGTCCAGGCCCAGCGACGCCACCAGATCCGCGATCGTGCGCACCTCGCCCACGTCCCGTTCTTCGCCGTTCAATAGAAGTCTCATATCGCCTCCGAAGCGAGCCGTGCTTGTGACCCGAGGGAACCGGCTATACAAGACCTCCCGGAATCGACGGCGGAGCCGCATGGTAAAACCGATCCACGTGCTGAGCGGCCCCAATCTCAACCTGTTGGGAACCCGCGAGCCCGAGATTTACGGCAAGGACACGCTCGAGGATGTCCGGACGCGCTGCGAGGCGCGGGCGGCTTCGCGCGGCGTTTCGGTGGTCTTCCGCCAGTCCAACCACGAGGGCGTGCTGATCGATTGGGTGCAGGAGGCGCGTTTGTCGGCCTCGGCGCTCATTCTCAATCCGGCTGGCTACGGCCACACCTCGATCGCGTTGCTGGACGCGCTCAAGACCTTGAGCATCCCGGTGATCGAGTGCCATCTGTCCAACCCGGCGGCGAGAGAGGACTTCCGCCGTCACACCTATGTGTCGCTGGCGGCCACGGGGATCGTCTCCGGGTTTGGCGCGGCCAGCTACGAATTGGCGATCGAGGCCGCTTTCGGCCTGATCGGCGTTTAACGAGGACCTCGCCCCAGCGCTTTTCCGCGGCGCGCGGCGTTTCAGAACAACAAGGTAAGCTTCCATGTCGAACCCCAAGGCCCCCGCCGATCCGGTCGAAGCTCCGGCGATCGACGCCCGTCTGGTCCGCAAGATCGCGGACATCCTGAAGGACACGGGCCTCTCGGAGATCGAGGTCGAGCACGCCGGCCTGAAGATCCGCGTGGCGCGCGAACTGACCGCCGCGCCTGTCAATTACGTCCAGGCCGCCGCGCCGGCCTACGCTCCGGCGCCCGCCGCCGCGCCGGCTGCGGCCGCCGCACCCGCCGCTGAAGCCGCTCCGGCCCCGGTCGCCGCGCGCGGCGACGCGGTGAAGTCGCCGATGGTGGGCACCGCCTATCTGTCGCCGCAGCCCGGCGCCGATCCGTTCGTGAAGGTCGGCGACACCGTTTCGGCCGGCCAGACCCTGCTGATCGTCGAAGCCATGAAGACCATGAACCCGATCGCCGCCCCCAAGGCCGGCAAGATCGTCGAGATCCTGGTCGCCGACGCCCAGCCCGTCGAGTTCGGCGAGCCGCTCGTCGTCATCGAGTAACGCTCATGTTCGACAAGATCCTCATCGCGAACCGGGGCGAGATCGCGCTCCGGGTTCACCGCGCCTGCAAGGAAATGGGCATCTCGACGGTGGCCGTACATTCCGAGGCCGACCGCAACTCCATGTGGGTGCGCCTGGCCGACGAAAGCGTCTGCATCGGCCCGGCTCCGGCCGCCAAGAGCTACCTGAATATCCCGTCGATCATCGCGGCCGCCGAGATCACCGGCGCCCAGGCGATCCACCCGGGCTATGGCTTCCTGTCCGAGAACGCCCGCTTCGCCGAGATCGTCGGCGCGCACGGCTTCACCTTCATCGGTCCGAAGCCCGAGCACATCCGGATGATGGGCGACAAGATCACCGCCAAGCAGGCCGTGAAGGACGCCGGCATCCCGGTCGTTCCCGGCTCGGACGGCGGCGTCTCGACCGAGGAAGAGGCCTTCGAGGCCGCCGAGAAGATCGGCTTCCCCGTGCTGATCAAGGCCGCCGCCGGCGGTGGTGGTCGCGGCATGAAGGTCGCTCAGACGCGTGAAGACCTGGCCGAAGCGGTCTCGACCGCCCGCGCCGAGGCCCGCGCCGCCTTCGGCGACGATACGGTCTATATGGAGCGCTACCTCCAGAAGCCGCGTCACATCGAGCTGCAGGTCATCGCCGACAGCCACGGCAATGTGGTGCACCTGGGCGAACGCGACTGCTCGCTGCAGCGCCGTCACCAGAAGGTGCTGGAAGAGGCCCCCTCGCCCGCCCTGTCGGCGGAAGGCCGCGCCAAGATCGGCAAGGTCGTCGTCGATGCGGTCAAGGCCATCGGTTATCTCGGCGTCGGGACCATCGAGTTCCTGTGGGAGAACGACGAGTTCTTCTTCATCGAGATGAACACGCGCCTGCAGGTCGAGCATCCGGTCACCGAAGCCATCACCGGCATCGACCTGGTGCGCGAGCAGATCCGCATCGCCGCCGGCCTGCCCCTGTCGTTCACCCAGGAAGACGTCGTCTTCGAGGGCCACGCCATCGAGTGCCGGATCAACGCCGAGAACGCGCGGACCTTCACGCCCTCGCCAGGCACCATCACCGATTTCCACGCCCCTGGCGGCCTGGGCGTCCGCTTGGATTCGGCGATCTACACCGGCTATGCGATCCCGCCCTACTACGACAGCCTGATCGGCAAGCTGATCGTCCACGGCCGCGACCGCGCCGAGTGCATCGCGCGCCTGAAGCGCTGCCTGGGCGAGATGGTGGTCGGCGGCGTCGAAACGACGATCCCGCTGTTCCAGGACCTCCTGGTGCAGCCCGACATCCTGGCCGGCGACTACGACATCCACTGGCTGGAGCGCTGGATCAAAGCCCAGGAAGCCTAGTTCAGGCTGAGATATGGAAGACGCCTTCACGGTCGATGACCTGATCGCCTGCTACGCGCGTGGCGTCTTCCCCATGGCCGACGCCCGCGAGGACGAAAGCCTCTTCCTGATCGATCCCGAGCGGCGGGGCGTCCTGCCGCTCGGGACCTTCCATATCCCAAAGCGCCTGGCCCGCACGGTCCGCAATGGACGCTACGAGGTCCGTATCGACACCGCCTTCGACGCGGTGATCGAGGGCTGCGCGGCGTCGCGGCCAGGCCGCCAGGACACCTGGATCAATCACCCCATCCAACGGCTCTACGGGCAGCTCTACGCCCGGGGCCTGGCCCACAGCGTCGAGACCTGGCTGGAGGGCGAGCTTGTCGGCGGGCTCTACGGCGTGTCGCTGGGCGGCGCGTTCTTCGGTGAGAGCATGTTCTCCACCGCGCGCGACGCCAGCAAGGTGGCGCTGGTGCATCTGGTCGCGCGCCTGATCGCCGGCGGCTACCAACTTTTGGACACCCAGTTCCTGACCGATCACCTGACGCAGTTCGGGACGATCGAGATCAGCCGCGCCGACTACCGCAAGCGCCTGGCCAAGGCCCTGGCGGTCGAGGGCGACTTCTACGGCTTGGCGGGCGGCGCGACCGGGATCGACTGCTTGCAGGCGATCAGCCAGGCGTCATAGACCGGGTGCTGCAGCGGGTTCAGGCCCGGCGAGCTGGCGTACATCCACCCCTTGTAGATCTGGCGTCCGGCGGGCGCGGGGCGACCGGCCTGGGCCTTAGGCTGGGTGTCGACGATGACGTAGGCGGCGGTTTCCGGCGCGACCTCGTCAGCCGCGGCGGTCTCGCAGGCGCGGACCGTGAAGACCAGGGTCTTGTAACGGATCGGCTGACCAACCGGGACCTCAAAGCGCATGGTCTCGGTCGTGACCTTGTCCAGCGCCTGCATGATGGCGATGGCGTAGCGCTGGCGCTTGGTCGGCTCCGGCGGCTTGACCGGCGCGGCGGGCGTTTCGGGCTTGGCTCGCGCCTCGGGCGGCGCGGCCTGGGGCGACGGCGTCACGGCGACCGGCGCGCCTTGCATAGGCTGCGGGGACGGCCGAAGCTCAGGCGTCGGGGTCGTGGCGGGCTTAGCCGCCGGCGCGATCGGCGCCTGAGGCGCGGCCTGTGGAGTCTGAGCCTGTTGCGGAGCGGCCTGACGCGCGAACGCCGCGCTCCCGGCCAGACCGGCCAGCACCGCGGCGGCGGCGATCCAGGACGTCCGGCGGGACATCCGTCCTATTCCGGCGACCAGGCTTGGTAGTCGCTGGTGGCGGCCGCGCGCTCGCCGCCGCGGGCCAGCGAGCCCTTCGGACGCCAGGCGTGAACCGTGCCGCTGAGGTTCGGAAGGTGATCCTTCTCCCACTCGCGGCGCTTCAGCGGCGCTTGGGTCGGCGGTTCGTCGAGCGTGTAGTGCAGCCAGCCGAACCAGTCCGGCGGAACCTTCGAGGCCTCGGCGTAACCGTTATAGATCACCCAGCGGCGCTTGCGCTCATCGTAGCTGTCGCTGTTGTCGCGCGCTTCGAAGTAGCGGTTGCCCTGCTCGTCCTGGCCCACGAAGACGCCGCGGCGGCCGATATGGAAACGCTGACCCAGGGTCGCGCCGTTCCACCAGGTGAAGATCGCTTTCAGCACTAGGTTCGCACCCGAAACTTAAGAGGACAGGCCGCGACCAGCGCGGCGAAGCGGCGGCGACTATAGGGCCCCGGGGCGCCAGCGTCCAGCGGGGCGCCGCACCCGCGAATTTCAACATCTTGTGGATTAGAGCCCCAAGACCCTCAACATCTATTGAGGGCAATCGATTGAGGCTCTAGCGTAGGTGCGACCTTACGCGCATCCCGACCGCGTGGAATCACGCGTTAAGGATTTGGTAAGCCTATAAGCTGGCAGACGGAACCAGGAAACGTCCCATGCGCACGCCCGCCAAAGCCGCCGGAACGGTCCCCGCGATGGAATGGCGCGACCTCGAGCGCGCCGACAGCATCATCGTGGTCGCCGCGCCGGCCGCCTGGACGGACGCCCGCGTGGAAGCCTGGCTCGACTGGGCCGGAACCATCGAGCCCAAGGCGCCGCTGGGCGGCGGCCCGGCCCGCTACGCCGAACGCATCGCCAAGATCGGCCTGGCGCGCGGCCTCTTTGGCGACAAGGCCGACGCGGCCGGGTTCAAGGATGCGCTGCTGGCGACCATGTTAGGCGGCTACGCCACGCCGGCGGGCGGCCAGGCCGGACAGCTGCAGTTGCCCGACGTGGGCGAGATCGAGTTCGAGACGCTGGCGCGGGAAAACCTGGCTCGCCGCCGCGCCGCCACCCTGGCGGCCCAGGCCGCCAGCCGGCTGGACGCGGCCCTGGCCCAGGTCACCGACGCCGTTCGTCGCTGCCAGGGCGATGCGCGCGCCTGCGCCGACGTCCGCAAGAACCCCGCCTTGGCCCGCGCCGCGCGCAAGGCTCGCGAACTGGGCGCCGACGACCGCACGATCCTTGAGGCGATCGCCACGGCCGACACGCCGCGTTCGCCAATGACGGACCTGAGCCCGCCGCCCGAGACCGACATGATCGCGGCGGCCTCGCGCCAGGGCGTCGCCGCCGGCGACGAGAGCGCGGCCCTGGCCGCCCACGTGGCCTGGGAAACGGGCGCCCTCACCCTCGCCTTCTCGCCGCAGGACGCCGAGATCCTGGCGCGCGGCGTGGGCGTCGGCGCGGCGATCGACGCCAGCGCCTTCCTCGACGACGAAGGCTTCGACGTCGAACGCTTCACCGAGGTTTGCCATCTCTGGGGCACGGCGCTGGAACTGGACCGTGGCGACCAGCAAGCCCGTCTGTCTCTCGCCGGTGTCGGCGACTGCCTGCTCAGCCAGGGTCTGGCCCAGACCAGCCCGGAAGGCCGCGACGCCGCCGCCGCGCTCTGGGCGCTGGCCGTCGGCGCCGCCCTGTCGGCCAGCGCCGAGGCCGCTTCGGCCCTCGGCCAGGATCCCGCCTACGCCCAGGATCGCCAAGGCGCGCTGAAGACCCTGGCCGAGCGCCGGGTGCGCGCCGCCGCCCTCCGCTCCGAACTCGCCACCGAGGCCGCCACGGCCCTGGCCACCGCGCACGGGCTTGCGAAGAAGCATGGCCTGCGTTCGATCGCTCTGGTCGGACCGTTCGAGGACGCCGAGGCCACCCTGCGCCTGGGCGGCGCGCCTGTCGGGCCGGCCGGCGCCATGTCGCCAGTGTCGGTGGCCCAGACCGCCGATGGCCTGCTGCTGCCGACCTTCAGCCCCGCCGCCATGGAGGCGCTGTCGGCCGAAGGCGCGGATCTGGACGCCGCCCGCCGCCACGCCCTGGGTCACGGCACGCTGCTGGAAAGCCCGGCGATCGACCACATGGTGCTGCAAGCGCGCGGCTTTACCGCCCACGAGATCGAGAAGGCCGAGAACGCCTTGCGCGAATGCCGCGGCCTGCGCGCCGCCTTCGCCCCCGCGGTCATGGGGCCGGGCTTCCTGCGCGACGTGCTGGGCGCGTCCGCCGAGGACGTCGCGCGCCGAGACTTCGACACCCTGGCCTTCGCCGACTTCACCGAGGACGAAATCGAGGCCGCCGAACGCCATGCGCTGGGCGCGGGGCGGCTGGGCGACTGCGCCGCCCTCAATCTGGATCTCCGCGAGGCTTTCCAGTCGGTGGAGGCTCCGAGCTTCGCCGACCGCCTGGCCATGCTGACGGCCGTCGAGGGCTTCGCCTGCCTGCCCACGACCGTGCCGTTGCCCATTCCCTTCGACGCCCGCCCCGCCGACGCGGTTCGGGCCCAGGCCGCCGCCGCCCGCGCCGGGGTCCGCGCCCTGCGGCTGCAGCGGGCCGCGCCGCCGGCCGAGTTCAAGCTCGAGCTGCCAGAGGAGCCGGCCGCCGAGGCGCCGCGCCCCGCGCCCCTTCGCGAGCAGATGGCGCGCGAACCGATCGTCACCGAGCGCGTGGTCGAGAAGATCGTCGAGCGCGACCGCTCGCGCCGGCGCCTGCCTGATCGCCGCAAGGGCTATATCCAGAAGGCGGCCGTGGGCGGCCACAAGGTCTATCTGCACACCGGCGAGTACGAGGACGGCGAGCTGGGCGAGCTGTTCATCGACATGCACAAGGAAGGCGCGGCCTTCCGCAGCCTGATGAACAACTTCGCGATCGCGGTGTCCCTGGGCCTGCAGCACGGCGTGCCGCTGGACGAATTCGTCGACGCCTTCGTCTACACCAAGTTCGAGCCGGCGGGCCCGGTGACGGGTAACGACTCGATCAAGTCGGCGACCTCGATCCTGGACTACGTGTTCCGCGAGCTGGGCGTCTCGTACCTGGGCCGCGACGACCTGGCCAACGCCGATCCCAGCGAGTTCAACGCCGACGGTCTGGGCGCGGGCAAGCGCCTCATCGACGCCGACGAGAACGGCGAGCTCGATCCCGTGCCCGCAAGCCGCTTCATCTCGAAGGGCTTCTCGCGCGGCGCCACCCCCGACAATCTGGTCTTCGCCGCCTTTGGCCGTCGCCGGGTGGAAGGCGTCGAGCGTCCCGGCGTGGAGGGCGAGATGTGCCCATCCTGCGGCGACCTCTCGCTGGTCCGCCGGGGCGCGATCACGGTCTGCGACACCTGCGGCGCTCAGTCCGACCAGACGGGGCCGTTGGCGTCCTCCTGACGCCCGACCGCTCCAACGACCGATCGTTGAGCAGGGCGCGCGGCTCTACCCGCGCGCCGTTAAATCCCCGTCATTACCGCGATTTAAGTGGCTTCTGGCGCCTGCCCGGTTCAAACCGTAACTCACACAGTCGCGTTATGGACTGCACGGAGAAATTGATGTTCCGTCTTGGCGCTCCCATCGCCGCCCTGTCGCTGAGCCTGCTGGCCCTCGCCGGCCAGGCCCATGCCGCGAGCGAGGACCGCGACGTCGCCAAGCTGACCTCCTTCGGCGGCATGTGCGCCAGCTGCGACCTGGCCGGGCGCAAGCTGATGAACGCCAAGTTCGCCGGCGCCAATTTCGCCAAGGCCGTGCTGATCGGCGCCGACCTGCGCGGCGCGATGTTCTACGGCAGCAACTTCTTCTCGGCCGATCTCAGCCGCGCCGACCTGCGCGGCGCCGAGATGCGCGGCGCGAACTTCAACAACGCCAACTTCACCGACGCCCGCATGTCGGGCGTGGAAAGCAGCGGCGCCAATTTCCAACTGGCGGTGCTCGTGCGGGTCGACCTGTCGTCGGCCGAGCTGCACGGCGTCCAGATGAACGGCGCCAACCTGCAGAAGGCCCGCTTCTCGAATGGCGAGCTGATCGCGGCCAACCTTTCGGGCGTCAACGCCCGCGACGCCGACTTCTCGAACGCCGACATCAACCACGCCAACTTCCAGGGCGGTCGCTTCGAAGGCGCAAATTTCCGCAACGCGGACATGACCGGCTCGAACCTGCGCGGCGGCGCCTTCGCCGGCGCGGACTTCCGCAACGCCGACCTCTCGCTGGTGGTGCTGAGCGGGGCGGACCTTTCCGGCGCCAAGGGCCTGGACCAGGATCAGCTGGACGAAGCCTGCGGCGACAGCGCCACCCGCCTGCCCTCTGGCCTGAGCGTGCGGCCGTGCAGCGGCGTTCGCGGCGGCCACCAGTTCATGCTGTGGCGGGAGATGCCCAAGACGCCGCCGGCCCCGCCGGCTCCCCCCGCTGCGCCCAAGCCGCCGAAACCGCCGAAGTGGTGACCGGCTGAGGCGGAAGAGCCTCCGACCAAGAAAAAGCCCTCCGATCGCAAGACCGGAGGGCTTTTCTTTTTGCGCTTGGCGTCGGGCCTTAGACCTTGATCGCCTACACCTTGATGGGGGGTGCGGTGCGGATGTGCAGCTCCTTCAGCTGCTTGTCCAGCACGTTGGCCGGGGCGTTCATCAAGAGGTCCTGGCCCTGCTGGTTCAGCGGGAAGGCGATGACCTCGCGGATGGCCACCTGGTCGGCCAACAGCATGACGATGCGGTCGATGCCGGGCGCCAGACCACCGTGCGGCGGCGCGCCGTAGCGGAACGCGTTCAGCATGCCGCCGAACTGCTCCTCCACCACCTCGGGGCCGTAGCCGGCGATCTCGAAGGCCTTGAGCATGATCTCGGGCTTGTGGTTCCGGATCGCGCCCGAGCACAGCTCATAGCCGTTGCAGACGATGTCGTACTGGAAGGCGCGGATGGTCAGCGGATCCTGGGTCTCCAGGGCCTCCAGACCACCCTGCGGCATCGAGAACGGGTTGTGCGAGAAGTCGACCTTCTTCTCGTCCTCGTTCCACTCGAACATCGGGAAGTCGACGATCCAGCAGAACTTGAACTGGTTCTCGTCGACCAGCTTCAGCTCCGTGCCGACGCGCGTGCGGGCCAGGCCCGCGAACTTGGCGAACACGGCCGGGTCGCCGGCCACGAAGAAGGCCGCGTCGCCTGCGCCCAGACCCAGCGACTCCATCAAGGCCTGGGTCGGCTCGCCCAGGTTCTTGGCGATCGGGCCGCCCCAGCCGCCCTGGTCTTCCGACCAGAAGACGTAGCCCAGGCCCGGCTGGCCTTCGCCTTGGGCCCAGCTGTTCATGCGGTCGCAGAAGGCGCGGCTGCCGCCGGTCGGCGCCGGGATCGCCCACACCTGGTTCTTGGCGTCGGCGCCCAGGATCTTGGCGAACAAGCCAAAGCCCCCGTCACGGAAGTGCTCCGAGACGTTCTGCATCTTGATCGGGTTGCGCAGGTCCGGCTTGTCGCTGCCGTACCAGGCCATCGACTGGGCGTAGGTCAGGCGCTCGAAGCCCTTGTGCTCGAACGTCGCGCCGAAGTCGTTGGTGAAGGTGTGGGTCTCGCTGATCGGCGAAACGCGGCGGCCATTGCCGAACTCTTCGAACACGCCGTGCATCACCGGCTCGATCGCGGCGAACACGTCTTCCTGGGTGACGAAGCTCATCTCGACGTCGAGCTGGTAGAACTCGAGGCTGCGGTCGGCGCGCAGGTCCTCGTCGCGGAAGCACGGGGCGATCTGGAAGTAGCGGTCGAAACCCGAGACCATCAGCAGTTGCTTGAACTGCTGGGGCGCCTGCGGCAGGGCGTAGAACTTCTCCGGATGCATCCGCGAGGGCACCAGGAAGTCGCGCGCGCCTTCGGGCGAGCTGGCCGTCAGGATCGGCGTCTGGAACTCGTTGAAGCCCTGGGCGAACATGCGGTTGCGGATCGACTGGATCACGCGCGAGCGCAGGACGATGTTCTTGTGCAGCGTCTCGCGACGCAGGTCGAGATAACGGTGCTTGAGGCGGATCTCTTCCGGATAGTCCGGCTCGCCGAAGACCGGCAGCGGCAGCTCGGCGGCCTCGGACAGCACCTCGACGGCGGAAACGCGGATCTCGATCTCGCCGGTCGGGAGGTTCGGGTTCACCACGCTGTCGTCGCGGGCGATGACTTCGCCGTCCACGCGGATCACGCTCTCGGCGCGCAGGCGCTCGACCACGTTGAAGCCCGGGGTTTCCGGGTGCAGGACCAGCTGGGTCAGACCGTAGTGGTCGCGCAGGTCGATGAAGACCAGACCGCCGTGGTCGCGCTTGCGATGGATCCAGCCCGACAGACGCACGGCCGCGCCGGTGTCGGAAGCGCGAAGAGCGCCGCAGTTATGGGTGCGATAGGCGTGCATCGAGGTCATGAAAGTCTTGAATACGCGGTGATTTGCAAGGCGCGGTAAGGCGCACGTGGGCGCCGCGATGTCAAGGATTCTGGCCCAAGGCGCGGGACGAACCGCGCGCTTACGCGGCTCGTCCCGGCATGGCCAAGCCCTCAGGCGGCTTCGATGATCGCCAGAAAATCCTTGGCCTTGAGCGAAGCCCCGCCGACCAGGGCCCCACCCACCTCGGCCGCGGCCAGGATTTCGCGGGCGTTCTCCGGCTTCACCGAGCCGCCGTAGAGGATCGGGACGCTAGCGCCCTGCTCCCCAAACAGCGCCACCAGCTCGGCGCGAATGGCCGCGTGCATCTCGACGATGTTGTCCACGGAGGCGACGTGACCGGTGCCGATCGCCCAGATCGGCTCGTAGGCCACGCTGAAGGCTTTTCCCCGCAGGCTCGACGGCAGGGAGTTTCGGAGTTGGCCAATGACGAAGCTCACCGCCTCGCCCGCTTGCCGCTGCGCCAGGCTCTCGCCAACGCAAATGATGGGCTCGAGGCCGGCGGCGAGCGCCGCCTCGGCCTTGGCGGCCACCTGCTGACAGGCTTCGCCATGATCCGTGCGCCGCTCGGAGTGGCCGAGGATGACCATTGTCCCACCGGCGTCGCCGATCATCTCGGCCGAGATGTCGCCCGTGTGGGCGCCGCTGGCCTTGGCGTGGCAGTCCTGACCGCCGACCAGGACGGACGAGCCGGCCACGGCCTCAGCCAGACGATGCAACAGGGTGGCTGGCGGGAAGATCGCCACGCGCGCGGCGGCGGGACGCTGGTCCAGCGCCGCCGCGACGGCGCGGGCCTCGTCGAGCGCGGCCGAAAGGCCGTTCATTTTCCAGTTTCCGGCGATCAACGGCCGGGGCGTCGTGCTTGAAAGGGTCATGAGCGCCTTCTTGGGGACACGCTCCCTTGGGAAGTCAAGCCCGCACCGCTTGCCCCCGCGCATGTGGCTCTACTATACCCGCTGCTCTCGACCGCTTTGCTCGTTGCTTCAGCGGTCCGACTGGAAGGTTCTCGCCCTCATGCTCGCCGGTTTCCGCTCCTTCGCCAAATCGCCCTTCGCGGTCGTGCTATTTGGCCTGCTGATCGTCAGCTTCGCCATCTTTGGCATCAGCGACGTCTTCAAGGGGCCCCGCGGCTCGGGCGTCATCGACGCCGGCTCGCGCGAGATGTCCGCCCAGGACTTCAAGCTGCGCTTCGACAACTACCGCAAGGAGATCGAGCGTCGGAACGGCGAAGCCCTGACCCCTGACCAGGCTGTCGAGCGCGGCTTGGACAAGCAGATCGTGCAGGAGCTGGCGCTGCAGGAATCGATCGCCGCCGCCATCGCCAAGATGGGCGTCGTTCCCTCGGACAAGCTGATCGCCAAGACCGTTCACGAGCAGATGAGCCAGCTGGCGCCGGGCCAGCGCCCGTTCGACCCGATCACCGGCAAGTTCGACCCGAAGCTGTACGCCGCCCTCCTGGCGCAGAACAATCTGACGCCGCAGTCCTACGAGGCCTCGCTGCGCGATGAAATCGCGCAAGGCCACTTCTTCTCGGCGATCGCCGATGGCCTCAAGGCCCCGCGCATCTACGCCGCCCTGCAAGCCGCCTATGGCCTGGAGACCCGCGACATCGCCGCCTTCGCGGTCAATCCAGCCTCGGTCGAAAAGCCCGCGCCGCCGACCGACGCGCAGCTGATCGCCTTCATGAAGGAAAACGCCGATCGTCTGACGCGTCCGGAAACCCGCGTCCTGTCGATCATGCGCGTCAGCGCCCAAGCGTTGGAGCCGACCGTGGCCATCGATCCGGCCGCGGTCCAGAAGGCCTTCGACTTCCGCAAGGACAGCCTGGCGAAGCCCGAAACCCGCTCGCTGATCCAGATCGTCGCGCCGGACGCCAAGGCCGCCGCGACGATCTCGCAGCGCCTGGCCAAGGGCGAAGACCCCGCCACGGTCGCCAAGGCCTATGGCAAGTCGCCGGTCGCCCTGATCGACAAGCCCAAGTCCGCCCTGCCCGACCGCAAGGTCGCCGACGCGGCCTTCAGCCTGACCGCCGGCCAGGTCAGCGGTCCGATCAATGGCGAGCTGGGCGTTTCGGTCGTGAAGGTCACCAAGGTCACGCCGGGCGTGGTCGCCACGCTGGACGGCGTCCGCCCGCAGATCGAGGCCGAGGTCCGCGCGCAAGCCGCTCAGGCCAAGGCCTACGACCAGACCCAGGCCTACCAGGATGCTCATGACGCCGGCGCCGATCTCGTCGCCGCCGCCAGCAAGGCCGGCGCGATGGTCGTGACGACCGCGCCGATCAACGCCCAGGGCGCCGACCAGATGGGTCAGCCCGTGGCGGGCCTCACGCCCGACATGATCAAGACCGCCTTTAGCCTGTCGCAAGGCGGCGAAAGCGACCTGATCGAGCTTGGCAAGGGCGAATACTACGCCGTGAAGGTCGAGAAGGTCGTGCCGGCCGCCATGCCGCCCCTGGCCGAGATCAAGCCGCAACTGACCGCCGTCTGGATGGGTCAGGAGATGGGCAAGCGCCTGAAGGCCAAGGCCGACGAGCTGGCCGCGCGCGTCAAGAAGGGCGAGTCGTTCGAGGCCGTCGCCGCCGCCGCGCAGTCCGCCATCCAGCGCGTTCCGGGCCTGTCGCGCCAGAACGCTCAGCAATTCATGAGCCTTGGTCCCGCGTTCCTCGGCGCCGCTTTCGACGCCAAGCCGAACGCGGTGTTCACCGCGCGCGCCGGCCAGCAGGGCGAGGCCTATGTCGTCGCCAAGCTGGAAGCCGTTCGCGCCGCGCCGACCAACGACGTCGCCCGCTACGCCGTGCTCGCCCAGGCCCAGGCCGCCAACGGCCTGATGCGCGACCTTGGCGAAGCCTCGCGCGCGGCCGCCAAGGCGCAGCTGAAGACCAAGACCAACCTGACCCTGGCGCGCCAGGCCATCGGCGTCGACACCGACGCCCTGGCCAAGGCGGAAGCCGCAAAGGGCGGAAAGAAAGCCGAGTAATGAGCCTGGAACCCGCCTTCGACGCCTTTTCGGAAGCTTATGACTCCGGGCGGCGGCAGGTTGTCTGGACGCGTCTGATCGACGATCTGGAGACGCCGGTCTCGGCCTATCTGAAGATCGCCCAGACGCGTCCCTACAGCTTCCTGTTCGAAAGCGTCGAGGGCGGCGCCTGGCGCGGTCGCTATTCGATCGTGACCATGAACCCGGACCTCGTCTGGCGCTGCCGCGGCGACCAGGCCGAGATCGCCGAGGGCGCCGACATCGCCGCGGGCCGCTACACGCTCCAGCCGGGCGGCGCGCTGGACAGCCTGCGCGACCTGGTCGCCCAATCGCGCATGGAGCTGCCCAAGGGTCTGCCGCCCATGGCCGCCGGCGTGTTCGGCGCGCTAGGCTATGATCTGGTGCGCCTGGTCGAGCGCCTGCCGGACATCAATGAGGACACGCTGGGCCTGCCGGACGGGATCATGACCCGCCCGCAGATCGTGGCGATCTTCGACGCCATCGCTCAGGAGATCATCCTGACCACGGCCGTGCGCCCCAAGAGCGGCGTCTCGGCCAAGGAGGCCTACGAGGCGGCCCGCTCGCGGATCGAGACCGTGATGGCCGATCTTCAACGTCCGCTCGCCCACGACGCGCCGCGCGCGCCGCGCGGTCCGATGGAGTTCACCACGCCGGTCAGCCGCGCCGACTATCACCAGGTGGTGGCCAAGGCGAAGGACTACATCGCCGCCGGCGACATCTTCCAGGTCGTGGCCAGCCATCGCTTCCGCGCGCCCTTCGACCTGCCGCCGTTCGCCCTCTATCGCTCGCTGCGGCGGACCAATCCCTCGCCGTTCCTGTTCTTCCTGAACCTGGACGGTTTCAATCTCGTTGGCTCCAGCCCCGAGATCCTGGTCCGCCTGCGCGACGGCAAGATCACCATCCGTCCCATCGCCGGCACCCGTCCGCGTGGCGCCACGCCAGAGCAGGACGCCGCCCTGGAGGCCGAGCTGCTGGCCGATCCCAAGGAGCGCGCCGAGCACCTGATGCTGCTGGACCTGGGCCGTAACGACGTCGGCCGGGTGGCGATGCTGAACCACCACGGTCGCAACGCTCCTGCCGAACGCGCCAAGGGCCCGAACGTCCGCGTGACCGAGAGCTTCAAGATCGAGCGCTACAGCCACGTGATGCATATCGTCTCGAACGTCGAGGGCACGGCGCCCGAAGGCGTCGATCCCGTCGACGTGCTGATGGCCGCCCTGCCCGCCGGCACGCTCTCGGGCGCGCCCAAGGTGCGGGCCATGGAGATCATCGACGAACTGGAAGTCGAAAAGCGCGGCATCGGCTATGCCGGCGCCGTTGGCTATTTCGGCGCGGACGGCTCGGTCGACACCTGCATCGTGCTGCGCACGGCGCTGGTCAAGGACGGCATGATGTACGTCCAGGCCGGTGGCGGCATCGTCGCCGACAGCGATCCCGACGGCGAATACGACGAGACCCTGCACAAGTCCCGCGCCCTCAAGCGCGCGGCCGAGGAAGCCTGGCGATTCAGCTGAGCCTTAGGGCTGCTCGAACCCCGGACCTAGGGACCGCCTAGCCGATCCTCGGGAAGGTGCTGAGTGACCACCGGCGGCGCCAGCACCATCACCGTGGCGAAGCTGATCGCGCAGAACGCGGCGAAGGCCGCCGCGGCCAGCACCGGCGCCAGCTTCTGGACGCGCGTTTTGGGCCGCAGCAGAGCGCGGACATAGGCGACAGCGACAGGGTCCAGGGCGGAATCACGCGGGTTCATCCTCATATGATGCTCAAGACCGCGTCCGCTGTAACCGTAACTGAAAGCCGCAGGCGAAATTGGCGCTACACAATGGCTTCGCTCAGGCTAGAACCGACCTCCGAAAGGCGGCGTCATGATCCTCGTCATCGATAACTACGACAGCTTCACCTACAACCTCGTCCACTATCTGAACGAGCTGGGCGCGGAGACCGAGGTTTTCCGCAACGACGCCCTGACGGTGCAGGAGGCCCTGGGCCTGAAGCCCGCCGCCGTGCTGCTGTCGCCGGGGCCCAAGGCGCCGGATCAGGCCGGCATCTGCCTGCCGCTGCTGCGCGGCGCGCCGGAGGACCTGCCGATCCTCGGGGTTTGCCTCGGCCACCAGGCCATTGGTCAGGCGTACGGCGGCGAGGTGATCCGCGCCAAGCAGGTCATGCACGGCAAGGTCAGCAAGGTCCGCCACAACGACAAGGGCATCTTCAAGGGCCTGCCCAACCCGTTCACCGCCACGCGCTATCACAGCCTGGCGGTCCGCAAGGAAGACCTGCCGCCCGAGCTGGAGGTCACCGCCTGGACCGACGACGGCGAGATCATGGGCGTGCAACACAAGACGCGGCCGGTGTTCGGCGTCCAATTCCACCCCGAATCCATCGCCACCGAAGGCGGCCATCAGATGCTGGCCAACTTCATGGACCTGGCGGGCGTGAAGCGCGACACGGCGGTCTGGGTCTAGGGCCGCCGCCATGTCCGACGCTTTCAAGCCCCTGCTGGCCAAGCTGGCCGATGGTCAGACGCTGGGCGACGAGGACGCCGAGGTGTTCTTCGCCGCCTGCCTGCGCGGCGAGCCGACCCCGGCCCAGGTCGCCGCCGCCGTGACCGCCATGCGCCTGCGCGGCGAGACTGTTGGAGAAATCGCGGCTTGCGCCCGCGCCATGCGCCGCGCGGCCGTGCACCTTGATCACCCGTACGAGGTGATCGACGTCTGCGGCACCGGCGGAGACGGCCTCCACACCTTGAACATCTCGACGGCCGTGGGTTTCGTCGCCGCCGGCGGCGGCCTGAAGGTCGCCAAGCACGGCAACCGCGCCATCACCTCCAAGTCCGGCACCGCCGACGTGCTGACCGCCCTGGGCGTCAACATCGACGCCACGCGCGCGCAGCAGCGCCGGGCGCTGGACGAGGCGGGCATCTGCTTCCTGTTCGCCCAGGCCCACCACGGCGCCATGCGGCACGTTTCGCCGATCCGCCAGGAGCTGGGCTTCCGCACCATCTTCAACCTCTTGGGCCCGCTGACCAATCCGGCCGGCGCCAAGCGGCAGGTGGTCGGCGTCTCGGCGCCGCGCTTCGTCGAACCGATCGCCAAGGCGCTGGGCGCCCTGGGGGCCGAGCGCGCCTGGTCGGTGCATGGCTCGGGCCTGGACGAGCTGACGACCACGGGCGAGACCGAGGTCGCCGAGTGGCGCGATGGTCGCATGCATCTCTTCACGATCACGCCGGAAGCCGTCGGCCTGCCGCGCGCGGCGCTGTCGGACATCACCGGCGGCGATCCGGCCTTCAACGCCGCCGCCCTGACCCGGCTATTCGACGGCGAGAAGGGCCCTTACCGCGACATCGTGCTGCTGAACGCCGCGGCCGCCTTCCTGGTCGCCGACAAGGTCGAGACCCTGGTCGAGGGCATCGAGCTGGCCGCCGACGTCATCGACGAGGGCCGCGCCCGCGCCGCCCTGGACGGCCTGGTGGCCGCTACAAACACGGAAGTCCCCGCGTGACCGATATCCTGGCCAAGATCGCCGCCTACAAGCGCGAGGACGTCGCCGGCCGCAAGGCGGCGCGCTCGCAAGCCGATGTCGACGCCGCCGCCAAGGCCGCTTCCGCGCCGCGCGGCTTCAAGGCGGCGCTGGAAGCCAAGCACGCGCCCGGCAAGCTGTCGCTGATCGCCGAGATCAAGAAGGCCTCGCCGTCCAAGGGCCTGATCCGCGAGGATTTCGATCCGCCGCTCCTGGCCACGGCCTATGAGTCTGGCGGCGCGGCCTGTCTGTCGGTGCTGACCGATGGTCCCAGCTTCCAGGGCGCGGACGAATACCTGGTGGCCGCCCACGCGGCGACCGGCCTGCCCTGCATCCGCAAGGATTTCCTGGTGGACCCCTGGCAGGTCGCCGAAAGCCGCGCCCTCGGCGCCGACGCGATCCTGGTGATCCTGGCGATGATCGACAACGTCCTGGCGGGCGAGCTGATGTCGGAAGCCAAGCGCCTGGGCATGGACGCCCTGGTCGAGGTCCACGACGAGGCCGAGATGGCCCGCGCCGGCGCGCTGGGCTCGGATCTGGTCGGGATCAACAACCGCGACTTGAAGAGCTTCGTCGTCGACTTGGCCGTCACCGAACGCCTGTCGGCCCAGGCGCCGAAAGACGCGCTGCTGGTCACCGAGAGCGGCGTCTTCACCCATGCCGACGTCGTGCGGATGGAGGCCACCGGCGCCAAGGCCATGCTGGTCGGCGAAAGCCTCATGCGACACCCTGACGTTACGGCCGCCACGCGAACCCTGATAGGCTGAGCTTGAGCTCAACCTCGGCTCGGCCCGGAAAAGACCGCATGAACTGGCTCGCCCGCGTGGTGAAATGGGCTCTCTCGGCGCATTTCAAGCTCCGCGGCTGGCGTATCGAAGGCGCGCCGCCGGAGACGCGGAAGTTCGTCATCATCGCCGCCCCGCACACCAGCAACTGGGACTTCGTCTACTTCGTCGGCGCGGCGGACGCGCTGAATCTGAAGCTGAGCTTCATCGGCAAGGCGACGCTGTTCAAGCCGCCGTTCGACCAGATGATGCGCGATCTGGGCGGCATCCCGCTGGATCGCGAGCGCTCCAAGGACATGGTCAAGGCCATGGTCGAGGAGTTCGCGCGCCGCGACGAATTCATGCTGACGATCGCGCCCGAGGGCACGCGCGGCAAGGCGCGCGAGTGGAAGACCGGCTTCTACCACATCGCCCAGGGCGCGGGCGTGCCGATGGTGCTGGGCATGATGGACTATCGCCGCAAGGTCGTGGGCTTGGGTCCGGCGATCTATCCGACGGGGGACTACCACGGCGACATGCGGCGGATCATGAGCTTCTACGAGAACTGCACGCCCAAGTTCCCAGAGCTTGCGACGCGCTTCGAAGACCTGGTTGATTCGGCCGCGACGCCGCCTCAAGACCGCTGAGAAACCCCGCAATTCCTGGCCTGAACACAGGGGGAACAGCGTCAACTTGACATTAAGGAAGAACGCCTAGAGAACATCTTCCAAGGTTTGCGGTTTGTTCCGCGCTCCAGCCGAGGTCGACATGCTCACCCGCAAGCAGCACGAACTGCTGATGTTCATCCACGAGCGGATCAAGGAGACTGGCGTCTCCCCGTCCTTCGACGAGATGAAGGAGGCGCTCGACCTGGCGTCCAAGTCCGGCATCCACCGCCTGATCACGGCGCTGGAGGAACGCGGCTTCATTCGCCGCCTGGCCCACCGGGCCCGGGCGCTGGAAGTGGTGAAGCTGCCGCAACAGGCCACGACCGCCGCCCCGCCCAAGGGCCGGAGCGCTTTCCGTCCGCAAGTGTTCGAAGGCGGCGGCGCCCCGCCCGCCGCTGCGCCCGCTCCGGCCGCCAACGACAGCCGCGAACTTCCGATCCTGGGCCGTATCGCCGCCGGTACGCCGATCGACGCCATCCAGCATGAGCGCGAGCGCCTGCCGGTGCCCGAAGCCATGCTGGGCAATGGCGAGCACTATGTCCTCGAGGTCCAAGGGGACTCGATGATCGAGGCCGGCATCCTCGACGGCGACTATGTGATCATCAAGAAGGGCGACACCGCCACCTCCGGCGAAATCGTCGTCGCCCTGGTCGGCGAGGAAGCCACCCTCAAGCGCCTGCGCAAGAAGGGCGGCTCGATCGCCCTGGAGGCAGCCAACCCGAAATATGAGACCCGAATCTTCGGCCCGGACCAGGTCGAGGTGCAGGGCAAGCTGGTGGGTCTGATCCGCCGGTACCACTAGGGCCAGCGAGAGCTGGGTCGCCGAGACCTCCGGAATTTGGCCCAGACCTCAAGCGAGGATCGGGGCCTTTTCGTATCAACGCGCAGGCTGGAGACGCCCCTCCTCCGCCAGCCGTTTGGCGGCGGCGTCGAAGCCCTTCCAGGCGGCCGCGGCGAGAGCGCCGCCCGTGCTGACCCGGCGAACGCCCATTGCGGCCAGGCTCTCGACCGTCATCTCCGGCCCCCACAGCAGGACGTTCACCGGCTTGGGCGCCACGGCTTGGACGACAGCCTTGATCTCCTCCGGATCGGTCACAGCGGGCGCATAGAGGCAATCCGCGCCCGCCTCGGCGTAGGCCTTCAGGCGCTCGAGGATCTGGCCCAAGTCGCGCACGCCGCGCAGATAGCCTTCGGCGCGCCCCACGAGCATCACGTCCTGCTCCGAGGCGTCGATCGCCCGTCGCGCCGCCTTGAGCCGCTCCACGGCCGTCGGCAGGTCGTAGAGGGCCGAACCCGACCAGTCCTCGATCGACAGACCCGCGACGCCAGCGTCGATCGCAAGGGTCACGCTCTGGGCGACGCCTTCAACGGAGTCGGAAAAGCCGTTCTCGAAGTCGGCGTTTACGGGCAGGTCGGTCGCGGCGCACAGCATGCGAAGGTGGCGGATGACCTCATCGCGAGTGATCTGTCCGTCGTCCTTGCCCAGGGACCAGGCCGCGCCGGCGCTGGTCGAGGCCAGGGCCTTGAAGCCCAGTTTCTCCAGCCGACGCGCGCTGCCCGCGTCCCAAGGATTGGGCAGGGCGAAGCAGCCCGCGGCGTGAAGGGCGCGAAAGGCGGCGCGACGGGCGGCGAACAGGTTGGACATGGCGAGACCTCCAGACTTTCCGCCGACACCTAGCGGCCTTCGACGTCATCCGCTGTCAGCAGTCGGCTCCATGGACGCTCGCCGCGCAAGGGCTGCGCCCAGACGATCCGCCAGCCATCGGCCCGATGATAGAGTTCGGCGGCCCCGCCACGGGCGAAGTCCTCCGCCGTCAACAGGACGGTGTCGGCGCAGAGCGGCGGAATGCGGTCTGGCGCCGTGGCGCGGATCACCACGACCTCGCTGTTGACGCACAGGCCCGACAGGGTCTCGGCGTCGGGAGTCTTGCGGCTCCAAGCCAGAGACAGCCGCACTGGCGCGCCCAAGGCCGGCGCGCAGACGCGCTTGTCGCAGGCGTAGAGGTTCCAGGTCGCCGGCGTCAGGCCCCGTCGGCGGGCCCACAGCTCCGCCCCGAACCGCTTGGCGTCGGTGCGCAGCAGAACCGCCGCGTCGCCAGAGCGCACGGCGGCTGTCGCTCCGTCGGCGGCGATCCAGGCATCCGGAGGCGCGGGTCGTGGCCATAGCGCGATGGCCAGAGCCATTGGGACGCCGATCCAGCGCAAACGCCCCTTCCACAGGCACAGCAGCATCAACCCCAGGAAGGCGATGACCAGCACCTGGGGCGGCGCGCTGGCGACGATCTGCTGCGCGCCATGGGCGTCGGCGAAGCCGCTCGCAATCGCGACCATGGCGTCGACGCCCCAGCCGGCCACCGCCAGGAACGGCGCGCCCAGGCCGAACGCCTCCAGAAGCGTCCCGATCGCCAGAAACGGCATGATCACGAACGAGGACAGCGGCGCGACCGCCAGATTGGCCGGCAGGCCCCAGACGGCCACGCGGTTGAAGTGCTGCATGGCGAACGGCGCTGTGGCGAGTCCCGCCACGAGGCTGGCGGCGACGCTGGCGGCCAGCCATGTGATCCCCGCCTGCGGCCAGCGGATCCACCAGGGCGTCGAAATCTCCTTGACCGGTCGTGGCCAGCTCTCGGCCAGGGCGACCAGGGCCGCGGTGGCGGCGAACGACATCTGGAAGCCCGGCTCGCCCGCCGTCTCCGGCTTCAAGGCCAGGATCAGCAGCGCCGCCACCGCCAAGCCGTGCAGGGTGATAGCGCGTCGATCGAACAGGATGGCCAGGAAGGCGACGCTGGCCGTGATCGCGGCTCGCTCGGCGGGCGGCGGCGCGCCGGAAATTACGAGATAGCCCAGCACGGCGACGAGCCCGGCGACGGCGGCGATCTTCTTGCCCGGCGCCCTGAGCGCGAGCCAGGGCCACGCAGCCACGCCCAAACGCACCGCGCCGAACACGAAGCCGCCGACGATCGCCATGTGCAGTCCGGAGATCGACAGGATATGCGCCAGGCCCGAGGCGCGCATGGCGTCGGTCTGCTCCTGCGTGATCCAGGCCTCGTGGCCGGTCACCATGGCCGCGCCGATCCCGCCGCTGGTCGGTCCCATCCGCGCTAGGATCCGCTGCGCGAGGCTCCACCGAAAGGCGTTGATCGCCATGACGATGCGGAGTCGAAGCGGCGGCGGGTCGAGACGGTCGGCATTCAGATCTCCGATCGTGAAGCCGACGCCGCCGATCGAGTCGAACCACGCGTCACGGGCGAAGTCGTAAGACCCCGGCGCGGCCGGCGGCGGAGGCTGGCCCAGCATGGCCTTGAAGCTGATCGCGTCGCCCGGCGCCGGCGTCTCATTCTCGCCGATCGTCACGCGAATGCGTCTTGGCGTCCCCTCGAACGGCAATCCCGAGATCGAGACCGGCGCGATCAGCAGGCGCGGCCCGCCCGCGCCCGGACTGACCACATCGACGACAAAGCCGTCGATGCGCCGCACCGTGCGCTCGCCCGTCATGATCGGCGCCGCCACGCGGTCACTCCGCACCTTCGCGGCGAAGGCGCCCGCCGCGCCAAAGGCTGTCAGGCTCGCCAAGGCGACGATCAAAGCCGTCGCGCCTCGCGCGCGGAGCGTCCACCAGGCGCCGGTGAGCGCCGCGGCGATGGCGGCCAGCAGTATCAAGGAGGGCTCGCGACCAGCCTCCAGATAGGCGGCCGCGCCCAGCCCAAAGGCGACCGGGGCCCAGAGAAAGGCTCGGACCTCATTGGCCCGCAGTTCCGCGAGCGCGAGGACCGCCAACGCGCCAAAGGAGAGCCGCTTGACCGCGACCCGAGGCGGAAGATCGACAGCTTCCGCCCCTAACACGCGGAAACCACGGGATTTTTGACAGCTTGGCCAACTTCGCCGCAGCGCGCGAAACCGCTAGGCCTCGCGGGAACCGCCATGCTAAGACGCCCCGCCCAAGCCGCGTCGCGGCTCGCGTTTTTCGACGCCGCCCTGGCGTCCAGCCTTGCAGCCTTGAAGTCCATGTCGAACCCCTCACCTACTGGCCCAAATCCCACGGGCGTCGTCACGCGCTTCGCCCCCTCGCCCACCGGTTTCCTGCATATCGGCGGCGCTCGCACGGCGCTGTTCAACTGGTTATATGCACGCCATACGAGAGGGAAGTTTCTTATTCGCGTCGAGGACACCGATCGCGAGCGCTCGACCGAAGCCGCCGTGGCGGCGATCTTCGAAGGCCTCGACTGGCTGGGCCTGAAGTCCGACGAGGACGTGATCTTCCAGCACACCCGCGCGCCGCGCCACGTCGAGGTGGTGCACGAGCTGCTGGCCAAGGGCCGAGCCTATCGCTGCTGGATGACGGTCGAAGAGCTGGAAGTCGCCCGCGAGAAGGCCCGCGCCGAGGGCAAGGCGATCCGCTCGCCGTGGCGCGACGCGCCGGAAGGCGACCTGTCCGTCCCGCACGTGATCCGCTTCAAGGGCCCGCTGGACGGCGAGACCCTGGTCGACGACATGGTCAAGGGTCCGGTGACCTTCCGCAACATCGAGCTGGACGATCTGGTGCTGCTGCGCGCCGATGGCGCTCCGACCTATAACCTCGCCGTCGTCGTGGACGACCACGACATGGGCGTCACCCACGTGATCCGGGGCGACGACCACCTGAACAACGCCGCCCGGCAGACCCTGATCTATCAGGCCATGGATTGGGCCGTGCCGGCCTTCGCCCATATCCCGCTGATCCACGGTCCGGATGGCGCCAAGCTCTCAAAGCGCCACGGCGCTCAGGCCGTCGGCGAGTTCGCGGATCTGGGCTACATCCCGGAAGGCATGCGCAACTACCTGGCGCGCCTGGGCTGGGGCCACGGCGACGACGAGGTGTTCAACGACGAGCAGGCGATCAGCTGGTTTGACGTAGCCGACGTGGTCAAGGCGCCCGCGCGCCTGGACTGGGCCAAGCTGAACCACATCAACGCCCAGCACCTGCGCAAGGCCGACGACGCGCGTCTGACGGCGCTGGCCCTGGCTGCCGCCGAGAAGCGCGACGAGCCCCTGCCCGCCGACGCCCGCGAGCGCATCGCCCGCACCGTCCCGGAAGTGAAGGAAGGCGCCAAGACCATCCTGGAGCTGGTGGATCACTGTGCGTTCGCACTGAAGACCCGCCCACTGACCCTGGACGAAAAGACGCAGAAGCAGCTGACGGATGAAACCGTCGAGCGCCTCAAGCGCTTGCGTGAACAGCTGGCCGCCGCCCCGGCCTTCGACGCTGGCACGCTGGAGACCGTATTGAAATCATTCGCGGAATCGGAAGGCGTCGGTTTCGGCAAGTTCGGCCCAGCCCTGCGTGGCGTCCTGACCGGGGGCGCGCCGGCGCCGGATCTGAACAAGACGATGGCCGCTCTCTCTCGCGAAGAGAGTTTGGGGCGACTTGACGACGCCCTGGCGCCGCGCGCATGAGGCGCTATAACGCACCCGCGAAAACGAAAGTTGGACTGCTCGTTCCAATTTATGAAGGGGTCTAAGTATGACCGATAAAGCCACGCTGACGATCGGCGACAAGAGCTACGACCTGCCGATCCTCAAGGGCAGCACGGGTCCGGACGTCCTCGACGTCCGCAAGATCTACGGCGAAAGCGACCACTTCACCTTCGATCCTGGCTTCACCTCGACGGCGTCTTGCGAGAGCAAGATCACCTATATCGACGGCGACGCCGGTGTTTTGCTGCACCGCGGCTATCCGATCGACCAGCTGGCCGAGAACTCGTCGTTCCTCGAGGTCTGCTATCTGCTGCTGAACGGCGAACTGCCCAAGGCCGACGAGTTCGCCAAGTTCGAGCACAACATCACCTATCATACGATGCTGCACGCGCAGTTCGACCGGTTCTTCGAGGGCTTCCGCCGCGACGCCCACCCGATGGCCGTCATGACCGGCGCCGTCGGCGCCCTGTCGGCCTTCTACGCCGACAGCATGAACGTCGACGACGCCCGTGAGCGCGAGATCAGCGCTCACCGCCTGATCGCCAAGATGCCGACGATCGCCGCCCGCGCTTACAAGTACACGGTCGGCCAGCCGTTCGTGTCGCCGCGCAACGACCTGTCGTACTCGGAAAACTTCCTGCGCATGTGCTTCGCCGTGCCGGCCGAGGACTGGAAGCCGAACCCGGTGCTGACCCGCGCCATGGATCGGATCTTCATTCTGCACGCCGACCACGAGCAGAACGCCTCGACCTCGACCGTCCGCCTGGCCGGTTCGTCGGGCGCGCACCCGTTCGCCTGCATCGCCGCCGGCATCGCCTGCCTGTGGGGCCCGTCGCACGGCGGCGCGAACCAGGAAGCCCTGGAAATGCTGGAGACCATCGGTTCGGTCGACAACATCAAGGACTACGTCCAGGGCGTGAAGGACCGGAAGTACAAGCTGATGGGCTTCGGCCACCGCGTGTACAAGAACTTCGACCCGCGCGCGAAGGTCATGCAGAAGACCGCGCACGAAGTCCTGGGCCAGCTGGGCCACAACAACGACCCGCTGTTGAACGTCGCCCAGGAGCTGGAAAAGGTCGCCCTGAACGACCCGTACTTCGTCGATCGCAAGCTGTACCCGAACATCGACTTCTATTCGGGCATCACCCTGCGCGCGATGGGCTTCCCGACCAACATGTTCACCGTACTGTTCGCCCTGGCCCGCACCGTGGGCTGGATCAGCCAGTGGAAGGAAATGTTCGAGGATCCGACCCGCAAGATCGGTCGTCCGCGTCAGCTCTACACCGGCGCCACGCAGCGCGATTACGTTCCGGTCGAAAAGCGCTAAGCGCCACGGCGAGGACCAAGGATCAGGCCCCGCTTCGGCGGGGCCTTTTTCGTTTCAGGGCTTGAGCAGGAAACCCAGAACCTCGGCGACGGCGCGATAAAGGTTCTCCGGGATTTCCTCGTCGATCTCGATCGTCGAGAGCGCCTGAGCCAGCACCGGATCTTCCTCGATCGGCACCCCATGCTCGCGCGCGGTCTCGATGATCTTGTCGCCCACCCAGCCCTGGCCGGAGGCGACGACGCGGGGCGCGCTGGTCTCGTCGTGCAGCAGAGCAACCGCGATGCGCGGCCGCGCCGTGGGGCCCGAGATCCCGCTCATGAGGCCTGGTCCACGAAATGGCCCAGCGCCCGCGCATCCTTGACCGGCGGCGGGCCGGAGTGGACGGCGACCTCCGGCGTCAGCTCGGCCTGGCGTAGCGCCGCGCTCAGCGCCTCTTCGCCGGCGCGCAGACGCGCGATGGTCTCGGCGCGCTCGGCCCACAGCGAGACCCGCGCCCGGGCGCCGGTCAGGGTGATCAAGGCGTGCACGGCCCCCAGCGGCTCGACATCGATCGAGAAGCGCACGCGATAGGTCCGTTCGACCGGTCCGACCATGGCGCCGCCTCCGCCGCCGTCACGGGTGATCTCGAACTGCGCCACCGCCACGCCCTGCGGCGTCACGAACGGCGCGTCCAGGTTCAGACGCGCAGGCTGCGGGCGAGTCTCGCCGGTCTCCGGATCGTGGTGGACCTCTCGCAGCGACGCGATCTGCATCAGGTCCTGCCGCGCCAGGGCGGCGGCGGCGCCTTTCAGCAGGCGGCGAACGATCTCGTCAGGCGCGGCCTGGGAAGGCAAGGCGGAGACCGCAGGGCGCTGTCCGGCCATCGGCCCGTCCGCGAACGGCGGCGGAGGCGTTCCCGGCTTTCTGGAGTCGGCGACCAACCCGCCATAGCCCCGCGCGGCGAGCGGCGCGGCCGCCGTCGGCGGCGGAGGATGACCTTCCTTCGTCGCGATCGAAGCGTCGGCCAGGTCCAGCAGCCCAAGAACCGTCGGCGTGGGCTTGGCCGACTGCGCCGGAGGCGTCGCCTTCGAGGGCGCAAGGAAGGCGGCGAAACGCGGCTCGACGGCGTCGTCCGGAGACTCCTGCGACCGGCCGGCTGCGGCCGGAGCCGAGGACGCGGCCTCCTCATCCGTCGCCACGGGCGGTTGCGGCTTCGACGCACCCGGCGCAAGCGCTGCGTGCTGCGGCCCATCCTCTTGGGCGTCCAAACCCTGTGGCGGCGAGAACGGCGCTTCCGCGACCGCTTCCTGTTCCGGCAAGGACGGCGCCCCGGACGCTGGTGTCCTGACGCGATAATCGACCTCGGCCGCCTCCGGCGACTCATGGGCCGTGCTGTCCGTGTCCAGCCGGTGTTCCAGCTCCTCCATCTGAGCGGGCGTCGTCCGCGCGAGCCAGGCGCTCAGAGCGCCCTTGAAGACCAGCAAGGCCGCCTTCAAATCGGTGTCGGGGAATGCAAGGGGAGCCGCGCCTCCCGTCGTGGACGCCCCGCTCCGAGCCAGCCGAGCCTCCAGAAAGACGCCGGACTGCGCGACCGCCTTTCTCAAGCCCCGGGGCGTGGACATCTCGAAGACGCGCGGCAGGCGGGCCATCAGGGCCTCGGCCGCGCTTCGCACCTCCGGCGGCGTGTCCAGGCGCTCCAGGACCGCGGCGACGTCCGCCATCAGCGGCGCAAGCCCCGCCTGACGCGGGACCGCGTCCGCAGCGGCGAGACGCACCGCGCGCATCAGCCGGGTTTCCTGCGGCGGCGGGCGCGGCGCCGGCGCGCTGGACGCCCCGCCGCCCGATGAGGACACCGCCGCGCGTCCGGCGTCCTGGGTCGAGGCCTTGTCGGCCTGCTCCACATTGTGGTGCGGCTTGGCCGCGTCGGCCGATGGCTTTCCGACGAGCTCGCCCAGCGTATTCGTGACATTGGCCAAGGCGGCGCGCGCCATGGCTTGCAGAACGACCGAATTCGGCTGGCTCCCGGCCGGCGCGGCGGGATTGATCGGAGTCAGGGGCGCGGTCGGGTCTATGGCCACGACGACGGCTCCGCGAGGGACGTTATCCAGAGATTAAGACTCGGATGTAAACCGCCAGTTAACCTTGAAGTGCGCCGCGCGCCGTCAGGAAATCGATCATCGCGGTCGCCGCCGCCTCGGACGGGTCGGGCATGCCCCGGCCCATCTTGTCGAGCGCCGCGTACTGGTCGGCCGTCTGCCGCGCTCGGCGTTCGGGATCGTCGAGCAGTTCGCCGACCGCCCGCGCGAGGGCCTCACCCTCGCACGCATGCTGAATGAACTCGGGCGCGACAGCGCGGCCGGCGGCGATGTTGAACAGGGTGATCCAGCGCGGTTTCATCAGGCGCTTGAGGATGGCGTAGGTGATGGCGCCGGTCTTGTAGCCAACCACCATCGGACGCCCCGCCAGGGCCAGCTCGGTCGTCACGGTGCCGCTGCAGGCCAGGGCCACATCGCCGGCGACGAAGGCGTCGTCCTTGAGCTGTTCGTCCTCGATGACATGCGCCCGGAAGGGCCAGCCAGCGACCCTGGCTTTGACGGCTTCGACGACGGTGTAGGCGGCGGGCACAACCACCACCAATTCCGGACGATCGGCCTTCAGTCGGAGCACCGCATCTTCGAAGGCCGGCATCACCCGCTCGATCTCCGAGGGACGGCTGCCGGGCAGGACCAGCAGCATCGGCTCGTCGGCGCTTACACCGATGGCGGCGCGGAGGCGCTGGGAGTCGGCTCGATCGAACCGCTTGGCCAAGGCCGAATTGCCAACGAAGACGTTCTCCAGCCCGGCGGCGTCGAAATAGGCCTTGTCCATGGGCTGGATCGACAGCAGCAGATCGACCGCCTTGGCCAGGGTTTGGGCGCGGGCCGGATGATAAGCCCACACCTGAGGGGCCACGTACTTCACCAGCGCGATGTCGGGATTGGCCTTCCGCAGGGCCTTGGCCAGTCGGATGTTGAAGCCCCAGCTGTCGATCAGCACGGCGACGTCCGGCTTCTCGCGAACCGCCAGCGCCACGGTGTCGGCCAAGCGCGCCTTGACCGTGGGATAGGCTTTCAGCCCCTCCCAGATGCCCAGAATGGACAGCTGGGCGATGTCGAAGGGGCTCTGGACGCCCTGCTCGGCCATCTTCACACCGCCAACGCCCACGAAGGTCACGCGATCGCCGAGCCTGACTCGCAACGCCTTGGCCAGGGACGCGCCAAGCGCGTCGCCCGAGGCCTCGGCGGCGACCAACATGACCTTCAGGGGCGCGCTCAACCGTCGCCTCGCGGATCGACCCCCAGCACGAAGAGACCTAGTTCGTCGGCGGCCGCGATCACCGCCTCGCGGTCGACCACCAGCAGTCGACCAGCCTCGCCGACGACACCGGCCAGACCGGCGCGCGCGGCGCGATGCAGGGTGGCGACGCCGATGGTCGGCAGGTCCACCTTGGTTTCCTGGATCGGCTTGGGCGCCTTGGCCAGCACGCCGCGCGGGCGTTCGGCCGAGCCTCGGATAGCCTGTGGCAGGTCCGCGACCCGACGGAGCATGGCGTCGGTGCCCTCCTGGGCCTCCACGGCCAGCACCAAGCCATCGCAGACCACGGCGCCCTGCCCCACGTCCAGCCGGCCGATCTCGCGCGCCACCATCAGCGCCTTGTCGATGTCGGCCATGTGCTCGGCGGCCGGATAGAAGCGGCCCAGGCGGCCCAGAGGCAGGGTCATCTCGCCGACGACCTCATGGGCGCCCTCGATCTCGAAGCCTTCCTTCTCGAACTCGTCCAGCACGCGGCGCAGCAAGGCGTCGTCGCCCTGGCGCGCGGCCATGATCAGGCCTGGCACGACCTTCAGCCCCCGCGCGTCGGGCATCAGGGCGGCGAAGTCCGGACGCTTCACATTGCCGGCGAAGCAGACCACCTCACAGCCCTCGGCCTTCAGCGCCTTGAACACCTTGCCGAACTCGCCAAGCCCCACGTCGACGCCCGGATAGCGCGCCAAGGCGGGGTCGGCGAAGCTCTTCAGCCGCATGACCGCGAACGACCGTCCCGCCGCCTCGCAACGGGCGGCGAGTTCGACGGGCAACGCCCCGCCGCCAGCGATCAGACCCAGCTTACGCATGTCTAGAGCCTAGACTTCCCGCTCGGGCAGGCACAGGGGGCGGTTGGCGTCGGCGCGGATGAAGTCGACGATTTCCATGACCTCGGGATTGCCCGCGTGGATCTCGGCCACGTCGTCGAGACGCTCCTGGAACGTGCCTTCGTCGGCGAACATCAGGCGGTAGGCCGCGCGCAGGGCGTTGATCGTCTCGCGCGAGAAGCCTCGGCGCTTGAGGCCGACCAGGTTCAGGCCCTCGAGGTGGGCGTGGTTGCCCCAGACCGAGCCATAGGGGATGACGTCCTTGGTCACGGCCGCGAGACCGCCGATGAAGCTGTAGCGGCCGATGCGCGAGAACTGGTGCGCGGCCGCCAGACCGCCCATGAAGACATAGTCGCCGATCGCGACATGGCCGCCCAGGGTCGCGCCCTTGGCCAGCACCACGAAGTCGCCGACCGTGCAGTCGTGGGCGACGTGCGATCCGACCATGTAGAGGCCGTCCGAACCGATGGTGGTCACGCCCTTCCCCGAGGCCGTGCCGGTATGCATCGTCACGTGCTCGCGGATGATGTTGCGGGGACCGATGATCAGCTCGGTGCGCTCGCCCTTGTGCCCCAGGTGCTGAGGCGGTCCGCCGAGATTGGCGAACGGGTGGACGACGCAGCCCTCGCCGATCGTCGTGGCGCCTTCCACGACCACGTGCGACAGCAGCCGCACGCCGGCGCTCAGCGTCACATCGGGGCCGACGATGCTGTAGGGACCGATCTCGACGTCCGAGGCGATCTTGGCCTCGGGCGCGACCAGGGCGGTGGGATGGATCGTCATGCCTTGGGCCCCGTCTCGACCACCATGGCGGCGAACTCGACCTCGGCGGCGACCTTGTCGCCGACCTTGGCGACGCCTTTGAACTTGAAGATCGACGAACGCGCCCGCAGCACCTCGACCTCCATGCGCAGCACGTCGCCGGGACGGACGGGCGTGCGGAAGCGGGCGTTGTCGACCGACATGAAGAAGATGGTCTTGCCCTCGGTGTCGACCTCCAGCGACTTGCTCATCAGCACCGCGCCGGTCTGGGCCAAGGCCTCGATGATCAGCACGCCGGGCATCACCGGGTTGCCCGGGAAGTGCCCCTGGAAGAAGGGCTCGTTGACCGTCACGCACTTGATGCCGACGATCGACTTGTGCGCGTTGTAGTCCTCGGCGCGGTCGACCAGCAGGAACGGATAGCGGTGCGGAATGCGCGCCAGGATCTCGGCGATGTCGATATCGGTCGACGCCGCTTGTTCGGTGGTTTGGCTCATTCGTCGCCCCTCGTCACTCGGCCGCCCGCTCTTCGCGACAGCCAGGCGGTCTCCCGGAGCCACCGCTTCAGCGGCCTCGCCGGGAATCCCGTCCATGTTTCACCTTTCGGAACGTCCTTGAACACGGAGGCGGCCGCCCCGATGCTCGCGCCCGAACCGATATTCAAATGGTCGGCCACCCCGGCCTTGCCGCCGAAGGCGACGCCGTCGCCCACCGTCGTGCTGCCGGAAATGCCGGTAAACGCAGCCAATACGCAATTACGCCCGATACGGACGTTGTGGGCGACGTGCACAAGATTGTCGATCTTGGTGTTCTCGCCGATCGTGGTGTCGGCGAAGGCGCCGCGATCCACGCAGCTGTTGGCGCCGATCGTCACGTTGTCCTGGATCACCACCCGCCCCAGCTGCGGCAGGTCGACCATGCCGCGCGGCCCCGCGGCGGCGCCAAAGCCGGCCTCGCCGATCACCGCGCCCGCCGAGATGGAAACGCGGTCGCCAATCAGCGCGAAGCCGATCACGGCGTTGGGTCCGATCAGGCAATCGCGGCCGATGATGACGCCGGGACCAATCACGGCGCCTGGCCCGATCCGCGTCCCGCGGCCGACCCGAGCGCCCGGCCCGATCGCCGCGGATGGGGACAGCAGGACGCCCTCCTCGAGACCCGCATCGGCGTGGACGGCGCTGGACGCCGGCTCGTGGCGACGCGGCGCGTGGAGACGTGCGGCGGCGGCGGCCCAGGCCGCCTGAGGGTGCCTGGTGATCAGGGCGGCGCAGGTCGGCGGCAGAAAGTCACGGTGTTCCGGGCGCACAAAGCATGCGCCGGCGCGCGTGGCGGCGGCGGCGTCCTTGCGCTTGACGTCCGAGAAGAAGGTGATCGCCTCGACGTCGGCGGCGTCCAGCGGCGCGACATGGGCGATCTGGCGGTCGCCCAAGGCCGCGTCCGCCAATTCGGCGGCGCCGGCCCGGGCCAACTCGGAAAGCGATGCCGGACCCAGGCTATCGAAGAAACGCGGGTCCGGCATGGCTCCTCACGGCGAATACAATTCCCTTAGGTAACCCCAAAGGAGCCGATTCGCTTACTTATTGGTCGGCTGCAGAGCTTGAGCGCCCGGGACCTGCTGGTCCAGACGTTCGCGATCGAAGGTCAGCGTCTTGATGCGAGCGTCCAGAGCGGCGACCACGGCGTCGGTGATGTCCATCGCCGGGTTGGCCAGCATCACGGAATCGCGGTCGAACAGGATGCTGCACTTCTGAGCCTGGTAGACTTGGCGGATCGGCGTATCCAGCTCTTGGTAGACGCGCGACAGCGCCTTTTGCTCGGTCGCCTCGACTTCGCGCTGACGCAGCTGCGCCTTACGCTGCCAGGCATTGGCCTTGACCTGCAGGGCGGCGGCTTGCTGCTCCTGGGCGTCCTGAGCCAGGGTGGCCTTCTTGGCGTCGAGACCCTTGGCTTCGTTCTCAAGCGCCGTGCGCTCGCTGGTCAGCTCGGCGTTCACCTGCTGGGCGATGGTCTTCAGACGGGCGTCGACGGCCTTGCCAACCAGAGACTGACCGACCGCGCGCTTGTCGGAGAAGATGCAGACGCCCGGCAGGGCCGGACCATGCGTGACGGTCGGAGCCGCGGGAGCGGCGGCCGGCGCGGCCGGAGCCGTCTGGGCCGAAGCGCTGGTCGCGATAGCGAGAGCGACAACGCTGGAAGCGGCCGCGGACAGGAACTTGGACATGTTTATTGGAACCTTGTGGAGGTGGAGAACCGGAACGTTTCGGTTCGGTCGTAGCTTTCCTTGGCCAAAATGCGGCTGATATCGAACCGAATGGGGCCCATGGGGGATTTCCAGTCGATCGAGATACCCGCCGAGGCACGCAGGCCGAGGTTATCCTTGATGTTCGGATCGAAGACGCCAGGCGACTTCTGACGATCCACATCGTCCAGCAGACCGGCCGTACCCACGTCGCTGAACAGGGCGGCCTTGATGCCGTACTGTTCGGGCAGGAAGGTCGGAACGGTGAGCTCGAAGGTGCTGATGGCGTAAAGCTTCGCGCCCATCGAGTTGTTCGTGCTCGAGATGTCGCGCGGACCGATACCGGCGATCTCGAAGCCGCGGAAAGAGGTGCCGCCGCGATAGAAGCGGTCGTTGATCCGGACGTTATCGCCGCCCCAGCCCTGGATGTAGCCGAACGAGCCCGTGGCGCTGAACACGAGGTCCTTGGTGAAGCCCCAGTACCAGCCGGCGTCGGCTTCGGTCTTCAGGTACTTCACGTCGCCGCCCAGGCCGGCCAGGTCCTGGTTCAGGTCCGCGAACCAACCGCGGGTCGGGTTGATCGGGTCGTTACGCTTATCGATCCGCAGGCCATAGCCAATCATCGAGGTGATGTAGGCGCCGCGCTGCAGGCAGAGGATCTGCGAGACCGAGCCGCTGGTGCAGAGGCTGTCGGCGACGCTGACGTCGTCCTGGCGAACCGTGTAGCGCAGGCTCATCGACGCGTCGTTGGTCAACGGGAAGCCGAAGCGCACGTCGCCGCCGACCGACTTGGTGTCGTACGCGGCGTAGTCCGACAGGTTGTAGCGGAACGTATAGAGGTTCACGCCCGCCACGAGGTTGCGGCCCAGGAAGCGCGGCTCGGAGAAGCCGAAATCGATCTGCTGGCGCAGCGAGCCGACCGACGCGCGGGCGCGGAAGTTCTGGCCACGGCCGCGGAAGTTCCGCTCTGTAATGCCGACGTCCAGAACCAGCTTGTCGACCGAGCTATAGCCGGCGCTGAACGACAGCTCGCCGGTGGGCTGCTCCTCGACCTTGACCCGCAGGCTCGTGCGGTCCGGCGCAGATCCGGGGGTGTCGTCGATATCGACTTCCTTGAAGAAGCCCAGGCGGCGGATGTTGTTCTTCGACCGATCGACCAGCACGCGGTTGTAGGCGTCGCCCTCGGCGACCTCCAGCTCGCGGCGCAAGACATAGTCGAGCGTGCGCGTGTTGCCCACGATGTCGATGCGATCGACATAGACGCGCGGCCCTTCGCGAACCGAGAACACGACGTCCACGGTCCTGGTCTCGCGGTTCGGCACGTAGCGCGGGCGCACGTCCACGAAGGCGAAGCCGGCCGCGCCCGCCGCGAAGGTCAGGGCGTCGGTCGCCTGCTCGATGCGCTCGTCCTCGTAGAGCTGACCGGCGCGGATCGGCAGGATCTGGGCCAGCAGATTGCCGTCCAGCTTCTTGAGCTCAGTCTCGACCGTGACCTTGCCGAACTTGTACTTCGGACCTTCGTCCAGCGTGTAGGTGACGGCAAAGCCGTTCTTGTCCGGCGCCAGTTCGGCCACCGACGAGATGACGCGGAAATCAAAATAGCCGCGGTTACGGTAGAACTTCCGCAGTTGCTCGCGGTCGTACTCGATCCGGTCGGGATCGTAGTTGTCGTTGCTGGTGAGGAACTTGTACCAGCGGCTTTCCTTGGTCACGATGACATCGCGCAGGTCGTTGTCCGAGAACTCGGAATTGCCCAGGAAGTTGATGCCAAGAACCCCGCTCTTGGGGCCTTCGCTGATCTCGAACACCAGGTCGACCCGCTTCTGCGGCAGCTCGACGACCTTCGGCGTCACGGTCGCCGAAATGCGGCCCGAACGGCGATAGAGCTCGATGATGCGCTGGACGTCGGCCTGCACCTTGGCGCGGGTGAAGATGCCGCGCGGGCGGATCTGCACTTCGTCCTTCAGCTTGTCTTCCTTGAGGGACGAATTCCCTTCGAAGACGACCTGGTTGATGATCGGGTTCTCGACGACCTTCACGACGAGGTCGCCGCCCTGCATCTCGATCTTCACGTCCGCAAACAGGTCGGTGCGCGCCAGGGTCTTCAGCGCCAAGTCGAGGCGCTGGGAGTCGACCGTATCGCCCGGTTGGATCGGTAGGTAGGACAGGACGGTGCCCTGCTCGATCCGCTCGTTGCCCTGCACGACGATGCGCTGCACCACCCCGGTCTGGGCGGCCTGTGCGAAGGCTTGATGCGGAGCCACCAAGGCCGTCGAACCGAGGAGCAGCGCCATACCCGTGGCGAACGCGGCGCTTTGGGCGCGGAATCTGTTCATGTGACCAATCATGGACGGAGGGCGGGCGTTCACGTGAACAGGCCGCCGATGAATTTGAACACGTCGTAGCGGTTGAGGTCGTTCCACGCCGCGAACAGCATGAAACCCAGGATCAAGGCAAGCCCCGCACGGAAACCGGCCGCCTGAAAGTCCGCTCGCAGCGGCCGCCGGGCCACGGCTTCATAGGCGTACATCAGCAGGTGGCCGCCATCCAGGACGGGGATCGGCAACAGGTTCATGAAGCCGATGCTGACCGACAGGCTGGCGATCAGCAGCATGGACGAGACGAAGACGCGCAGCGCCATGGTCGCCATGTCCGGCGCGCCGGCGGCGCTGGCCTTGGTCACCGCGCCGGCGGTGTGGCCGATGCCGATGATGCCGCTGATCTGGTCGGCGGGCAGCTGCCCGGTCACCAGGCGGCCGAGATAGAAGCCGATCGTCTTGATCATGCCCCAGACCTCGACCGTGGCGTCGGGAATGGCGGTCAGGACACTGGACTTCTCAAGGCGCGAGACGCTGCCCAGCACCACGCCCATACGGCCTTCCTTGATCCGGCCGCGGATGTCGTCGCGGCTTTCAGCCAGGGCGGGAACGACCGTGACGTGCTGCACGCGCCCTGCCCGCTCGATCGTCAGGTCGACCGGCATCTTGGCGCGCAAGGAGATGTAAGCGCTGACGTCGCCCGCGCCGCGGATCGGCGTCTTGTCCGCCTTCAGCAGAATGTCGCCCGGCAGCAGGCCCGCCTGGGCGGCCGGAGAGTTCGGCTGCACCTCGCGCACGGTCGCTTGGCCGCGCGGATTGCCGATGACGACCAGGAAGGCGGCCATGATCAGGATGGCCAGGATGAAATTGGCCATGGGACCGGCGACGGCGATCAGCGCTCGTTGCCAGACCGGCTTGAAATGGAAGTAGCGCTTGACCGCCGCCTCGCCCTCGCGGACGACAATGGCGCGCTTCATCGCCGCGAGGTCGTTCTGGTCGGGCACGCTGGCGGCGTTCTCGTCGCCCGAGAAGCGGACGTAGCCGCCCAGCGGAATGGCGGCGATACGCCACTCGACGCCCTGCTTGTCGCGCCAAGAGAACAGAGCTCGACCGAAACCGATCGAGAAGCAGTCGATCGCGACCCCACAGGCGCGCGCCACCCAGAAATGGCCCAGCTCGTGGATCGTCACCACGATGGACAGCACGAAGATCGTGGGAACGATGTAGAACAGCACGTCGGTCATGAAATGGCCGGGTCTCCCGATCAGCGCCGATGCTTTTGCGCGACAACCTCGGCCGCAATGCGGCGAGCGCTGGCGTCGATCATCATCGCATTATCGACGGCGTCACCTTCCGCCACGGAGAGCCCACCCAGACTGTTCATACGCTCAAGGGTTCCCGCCACCGCGGCGGCAATATCGAGAAAGCCAATCTTCCGGTCAAGGAAAGCGGCGACCGCGATCTCATTGGCCGCGTTCATGGCTGTCGGCGCGCCGCCGCCGAGGCGCAGCGCCTCACGGGCGATGCCGATCGACGGGAAGCGGTCGAGGTCGGGCGATTCGAAGGTCAGCTGGCCGTAGGCGGCCAGATCCAGGCGCGGCGCCGGCCACGGCAGCCGGTCGGGCCAGGAAAAGGCGCAGGCGATCGGGCTGCGCATGTCCGGCGGCCCCAATTGGGCCAAGGTGGAGCCGTCGGCATACTCGACCAGGCTGTGGATCACGGACTGCGGGTGGATCACGACGTCGACGCGGTCTTCCGGGGTTCCGAACAGGTAGGAGGCTTCGATCATCTCGAGCCCCTTGTTCATCATCGTGGCGGAATCGACCGAAATCTTGGCGCCCATCGACCAGTTGGGATGGGCCACGGCCTGCTCGGGCGTCGCGACCGCCATGGCGGCCTTGTCCCAGGTGCGGAACGGGCCGCCCGAGGCGGTAAGGATCAGCCTGGCGACGCGGTGGGCGCAATCCGGCTGAAGCACCTGGAAGATCGCCGAATGCTCCGAATCAACCGGGATGACGGAGCCGCCGGCCGCCTTGGCGATGGCGAGAAGCGCCGGTCCGGCGCAGACGAGGCTCTCCTTGTTCGCCAAGGCGATGACCGCCCCGGTCCGCGCGGCGGCCAGGGTCGGCGCCAGGCCGGCGGCCCCGACGATCGCCGACATCACCCAGTCCGCGCCCATGGCCGCGGCTTCGATGATCGCGGCCGAACCGGCGGCGGCGCGGACGCCGCTTCCGGCAAGGCCCGCTCGAAGCGCTTCAAGCTTGGCTTCGTCCTGGATCACCGCGACCTGCGGTCGCCAGCGCAGCGCCTGCTTGATCAGGCGATCGACATTGCCCCCGGCCGTCAGCGCCAGGATTTCGACCGGCGCGCCGGATTCTTCGAAAAGGCTCAAGGTCGAAAGGCCGATCGATCCGGTCGAGCCTAAAACCACCACCTTGCGTGGCGAGGTCAATGCGCCCATCCCCAGTGATCGACGAGACGCACGGCGGCGATGACGATGGCCGCGAACATCAGGCCATCGACGCGGTCCAGCAGACCGCCGTGGCCCGGAATGATGTCGCCGCTGTCCTTCACGCCGAAACGGCGCTTCAGCATCGACTCCCAGAGGTCGCCGGCCATGGTCGCCAGGCCTCCCAGAAAACCCACTAACGCCGCCGCCGGCCAGATGAGCTTCAGCTGGGCGAAATAGGCGACCAATACGGCGCCGATCGTCGCCGCCACCAGCCCGCCGACGAAACCCGACCAGGTCTTGTTGGGCGAAATCTGAGGCCACAGCTTGGGCCCCTTCAGGATGCTGCCGGCCACATAGGCGAAGATGTCGGCGAACCAGGTGACCACGAACAGCAGCAGCGTCCACCACAGGCCGTCCGGCAGCGAGCGCACCCAGACCAGGGCGATGACGGCGGGCGCGATGTAGACCACGCCGTAAGCCGCGTCCGCGCGACGCTCGACAGCGCCTCGCGCGATCAGTCCGGCCAGAAACGCGCCGACCGCCACGACCGCCCAGGCGATGAAGAACTGATGCAGGAAAGCGGCGATCACCGCGACGGCGCAGAAGACGCCGACCACGGCTCCCACCGCGCGGGGCGCCTTGGGTGCGCTGATCTTGCCCCATTCCCGGGCCAACAGCGCCACGCAGATCAGGGCCAAGGCCAGGATCCACGGGCCGCCCAGCCATACGGCCGCCACGACCGTAGGCACGAGCACGGTGGCCGAGACCACGCGCATTCGAAGATTGCCCCAGTTGAAGCGCTTAGCCGGCGACGGCGACGTCATCGGCCGCGATCCCTCCATAGCGTCGATCCCGACGGCGATACTCAGCGATGGCGGCCGCCAGGGCTTCAGGCCCGTAGTCGGGCCACAGCACGTCCTGGAACACGAGTTCGGCGTAGGCGCAGTCCCAGAGCAGGAAGTTGGAGATGCGGCGTTCGCCGCTAGTGCGAACGATCAGATCCGGCGGGGGGGCGGCCGCCGTCGACAACAGGTGACCAAAGGTTTCCTCGGTCAGGTCCTCGGGCTTGGCCTCGCCACGCGCCACCTTCTCGGCGAAGGCGCGCGCCGCGTCGGTGATGTCGGCCTGGCCGCCATAGTTGAAGGCGACCTGGAGCACGAACTCGGTGTTGTTCGCGGTGCGCTTCTCGGCTCGCTCGATAACCTCGGCGATGTCGGCGGACAGACCGGCCCGACGACCGATGATGCGGACCCGGACCCCCGCGCGCGCGAGCCGTTCGAGGTCCGATTCCACATAGGCCTTCAGCAGGCCCATCAGCTCGGACACTTCCTGGGCGGGGCGACGCCAGTTCTCGGTCGAGAAGCCAAAAACCGTCAGCACGCCGACGTTCTGCTCCTGAGCGCCCTCAACGGTGCGCTTCAGGGCGTTGACCCCGGCCCGATGGCCGAGGACGCGCGGCATGCCCCGCTGCTTCGCCCAGCGGCCATTGCCATCCATGATAATGGCCACGTGCAGGCGTTCCTCGGGCGCGCCGCCCCCGGCGCGCGCCGAAACGTCCTGCAAGCCGGTGGTCGGCGACATCCGCTTCAACCTTCCCTCGTCCTCTCCCTACGCGATGGGAAGGGCGATCAGACCTGCATGATCTCTTGTTCTTTGATTTTCAAGGCCTCGTCGATGCGCTTGATGGCCTCGTCAGTCAGCTTCTGGACCTCGGTTTCCATCTTCTTGCGCTCGTCCTCGGCGATCGCGCCGTCCTTCTCGGCCTTCTTCAGGTCGTCGTTGGCGTCGCGGCGGACGTTGCGGACGGCGATCTTCTGCTGCTCGGCGTACTTGCCGGCGATCTTCTGGAGATCCTTGCGACGCTCCTCGGTCAGCGGCGGGATCGGGATGCGTAGGTTCTGACCTTCGACGACCGGGTTCAGGCCCAGACCCGAGGCGCGGATCGCCTTCTCCACCGAGACCACGACGCCGCGATCCCAGACGCTGACATTGATCTGGCGCGGCTCGGGCACGCTGACCGAAGCCACGGCGTTCAGCGGCGTCGTCGAGCCATAGGCCTCGACCATCACCTGGTCCAGAATGCTGGCCGAGGCGCGGCCGGTGCGCAGGCTGCCGAACTCTTCCTTCAGAGCGGCGACGGCCTTGTCCATGCGATCGCGATAGCGCGACAGGACGGGTTTTTCGGCGGCGGCCATGAGGCTCTCCTCGCTTTTTCGAAATCTAGGCGGCGGCGCGGTCGCTGGCGACCACGGTGTGGGTGCCCTCGCCTCGCAGGACGTTCAGCAAGTTGCCGCGTCCCTTGATCGAGAAGACCACGATCGGAATGTTGCTGTCGCGCATGAGCGCCACGGCCGAGGCGTCCATGACCCGCAGGTCCTTGGCCAGGACGTCCATATAGGTCAGGCGGTCATAGCGTTCGGCCTTCGGATCCTTCTTGGGATCGGCCGTATAGACGCCGTCGACGCTGGTGCCCTTGAACAGGGCGTCGCACTGCATCTCGGCCGCGCGGAGGGCCGCGGCGGTGTCGGTGGTGAAGAACGGGTTGCCGGTGCCGGCGGCGAAGATCACCACGCGGCCCTTCTCAAGGTGGCGCTGGGCGCGGCGGCGAATATAGGGCTCGCAGACGGTAGCCATCGGAATAGCCGACTGGACCCGGGTCTGGACGCCGATCCGCTCAAGAGCGTCCTGCATGGCCAGGGCGTTCATCACCGTGGCCAGCATGCCCATGTAGTCGGCGCTGGAGCGCTCCATGCCCTTGGCCGCGCCGGCCATGCCGCGGAAAATGTTGCCGCCGCCAATCACCAGGCACAGCTCGACGCCCGACTTAACGATCTCGGCGACATCATCGGCCACGGACTGCACGGTCTTGGTGTCGATGCCGTACGGCGTCTCGCCCATCAGGACCTCGCCCGACACTTTCAGCAGGATGCGGCGATATTTCTGGGGCGCGCTGGTATCGGACATGGACCGCTATTCCTGAGTCGTCGGCACGCACATTACGTGCGTTGTACAGAACTGAGATGTGTTTTGCCAACCGGCCTGGCGAGCCAGATCGGCGGGCGCAAAAAGGGCGCGGCGCGCGTCTACACGCGCCGCGCCCTGAATGTCTGTCGGGCGCCGAGCGGCGTCCGACGGCGGGCCTTAGCCTTGGCCGGTCATCGAAGCGACTTCGGCGGCGAAGTCGTCTTGCTTCTTTTCGACGCCTTCGCCCAGGGCGAGGCGCGTGAAGCCCTTCACGGTGATCGGCGCGCCGAGGGTCTTGCCGGTTTCGGCGACCAGCTGCTCGACCGTCTGGTCCGGGTTCATGACGAAGGCCTGCTTCAGCAGCACGACTTCTTCCAGGAACTTGCGGATGCGGCCTTCGATCATCTTCTCAACGACCGCCGGCGGCTTGCCCGACTCGAGCGCCTGCTCGGTGAACACGGCCTTTTCACGCTCGATGGCGGCCGGGTCCAGGTCGTCCGGCGACAGCGACAGCGGCGAGGTCGCAGCGACGTGCATCGCGATCTTGCGGCCCAGCTCGCGCAGGGCGGCCTTGTCGCCGGTCGACTCGATGGCGACCAGCACGCCGATGCGGCCGAGGTCCGGCGCGGTGGCGTTGTGGATGTACGAGGCGACGACGCCGCTCTCGACGGTCCACTTGGCGGCGCGACGCACCATCATGTTCTCGCCGATCGTGGCGATCAGGTTGGTCAGGTGGTCCTGCACGGTCTCGCCGCCGGCCAGCTTGGCGGCGGTGATCGCGTCGACCGAACCGTCGGTGCCAATGGCCGCGCCGGCGATCTGACGCGCCGCGCCTTGGAACAGGTCGTTACGCGACACGAAGTCGGTTTCGGCGTTCACTTCGACGGCCGTGGCGGTTTCGCCAGCGCCTTGCTCGGCGGTCGCGATGGCCACCAGACCTTCAGCGGCGGCGCGGTCGGCCTTCTTGGCGGCCTTGGACAGGCCCTTGGCGCGCAGCCAGTCGATGGAAGCTTCGATGTCGCCGTTGTTCTCAGCCAGCGCCTTCTTGCAGTCCATCATGCCGACGCCGGACTTTTCGCGCAGTTCCTTGACGAGGGCGGCGGTGATCTCAGCCATCGAAAATCTCCAGATTCAAACGGTTGGCGACTGGGCTTGTTAGCCCGCCAAATCGATAAAGAGTTGGGACCGGGCTATTTAGCCCGGTCCCATGTCAGGGTCGCGACGGTCCCCGCGCCGGACGATCGCCCGGCCGGGAACACGTTGGAAATCAGCCTTCGGCCGATTCCGGAGCCGCTTCGGCGGCCGGAGCTTCCGGAGCCAGTTCGCGGGCCAGGGCCGGCTCGACCGGAGCGACGGAGGCGCCCAGGTCCACGCCAGCGGCGGCTTGACCAGCGGCCAGACCGTCCAGGACGGCGTCGGCGATCAGGTCGCAGTACAGTTGCAGAGCGCGGGCGGCGTCGTCGTTCCCCGGGATCGGGTAGGTGATGCCGTCCGGATCGCAGTTGGTGTCGAGGATGGCGACGACCGGGATGTTCAGCTTACGGGCTTCCAGGATCGCGATCGCTTCCTTGTTGGTGTCGATCACGAACATGATGTCGGGGATGCCGCCCATGTCCTTGATGCCGCCCAGCGACAGCTCCAGCTTGTCGCGCTCGCGGGTCAGCTGCAGCAGCTCCTTCTTGGAACGACCTTGGGCTTCGCCGGCCAGGACGCCTTCCAGCTCGCGCAGACGAGCGATCGAGCCCGAGACGGTGCGCCAGTTGGTCAGGGTGCCGCCGAGCCAGCGGTGGTTCACGTAGTACTGGGCGCAGCGCTTGGCGGCCGTGGCGACCGGGTCGCTGGCCTGGCGCTTGGTGCCGACGAACAGCACGCGGCCGCCGGCGGCGGCGACTTCACGGACCTTCACCAGGGCTTGGTGCAGCAGCGGGATCGTCTGCGACAGGTCGATGATGTGGATGTTCGAGCGCGAACCGAAGATGTAGCGGTCCATCTTCGGGTTCCAGCGGTGCGTCTGGTGACCAAAGTGAGCGCCGGCTTCCAGGAGCTGACGCATGGAGAATTCGGGAAGAGCCATCGGGCCTTTAATCCTTCTTCCGGTTGAACCTCCGTGGACACCCCCGCTTCAGACCATTCTGAAGGCGGGACCGGAACGGCGTCGTCGGGATGTCTCCCCGATGCAGCCGAACGTCCACGTGTGGAATGGCCGCGCAAATAGTCGCTACGGAGCGAAAAAGCAAGCCCGCGCATCACCTCGGTCCAGGTGAAATATGATCGCCTAGCGCTTGAGGCGGTCGCACGGTGACGTCGTCCTAAGGACAAGGAGCCCACGGCGCGGGCGTTCTTGTCCACAGGGACCTAGGACGCTGTCGCAAATCTTCCACGTCGCCGTGGCTCACTGACGGAGGTGAGACGGGGATGGCGATGCTCGCGGTGTTCGACATGGACGGCACGCTGCTGAACGGCGACTCCACGGCCCTGTGGCTATGGGAGCGCGCCAAGCGATCGCCGCTGCGCCTGATCGCGACGCTCGCCGTCGCTCCGGTGGCGGTTCCGATGGTGGCGCTACCCTTCACCCGCCGCGCCGGCGCTTCGATCCTGCTCTGGATCGCCACGGCGGGCCTGTCGGAACAACAACTGCTGGCCTCTTGCGACGATTTCGCCCGCGCCTTCGTTGAAAAACGCTGCAGCCTGGCCTGGAAGCCGCAGGCCCTGGCGGCGCTGGATGGCCACGTGGCGGCCGGCGACCGGGTGGTCGTCGTCACGGCCGCGCCGACCTGTCTCGCCAACGCGCTGCTGCGCACGCTGGATCAACGCGTGGACGTGCTGGGCACTTCGCTGAAACCCGGTCTCGGGGGCTGGATCGCCAACATTCACTGCCGCAACCAACGCAAGTGCCAGGCTTTGGCCGAGGCCGGCCATGGCGCCCGCTGGGCCTATGCCTATACCGACAGCCTGGACGACCTGCCCATCCTGCGCGCCGCCGACAAGCCCGTGATCGTCAAGGGCGGCAAGGCGGCCGAGCGGCGGCTGTTCCGGGCTGGGCTGATGAACGGACGCGCCGCGGCGTGGTAATCGCTGGTCCTCAGCCAGGCCGACGCGCCGTGACAGCCAGCCACGGCCGCTGTCCGCCCAGGTAGTCGCCGCCAGCATAGCGCCGAATGGACAAGATCTCCCAATCCGCCGAGGCGCTGTAGGCGGCCTCGAGCGCCTCGGCCGATGGATAGTTGAAGTAGCGGCCCAAGCCGTCACGCCCGTCCGTATCGCCGGCCTTATAGGTCCCAACGTGAAGTCCGCCCGGTTTCAGGGCCCGGAAGATTCGCGACAGGATATCGGGAAGCGCCGATCCGGGCACATGCAGCAGGCTCGCATTGGCCCACACACCATCATAGGCGCCCAGATCAACCAACTGATCGAAGCGCATCACGCGCACGGGACGCCCGAGCCTGGCCTCGGCCTGTCTGGCCATGGCCTCTACGCCGTCTGTGGGGTCCACGCGGAAGCCGAGCGCCAGCATGGCCTCACTGTCGCGACCGTCCCCGCAACCGAGCTCCAGAATGCGCGCGCCAGGGTGAAGTCGCTTCAGAAACCCTTCCAGGAGCCGACTTGGACCATCGCGCGCGGTGGCGGCGTAGATCTGAGCCTGCTCGGCATAGAACAGCAAGGTCGCGTCGTCATAACCGACCACTTGCTCCGCAGGGCTGGCGGGCGGCTTCATGATCAGACAAACACATCGGCGCGGTCACCCGCGCGATCCAAAGCCGGACTTTCTTGGCCCGAGTCGCTGACAAGAATCTCAAGCGCCCAGCTCATCGCCATAACCCTGTTTTTCCGATCCCACGGCCGCCATCGCCAACCGTGAGAAATAGGAATATTTTCCTAAACATCCTCCAGCAGCGCCACGCCCGGCGCGGTCTTCAAGGCTCCGCGCAGGGCGGCGTCGAGGCTGTAGCGCCCGGGCAACCGAAGCTCGATCTCACGACCGCCGCTGATCGCCGCCACGAAGGTGACCTCGCCGCCTTTCTGGGACTGGGCGGCCTCCAGCCGGCGCTTGAGCGCATCGATCTCGGCGGCGGAGGGCGACAGGTGTACGCGCAGCCCCGCCACCACATTCTCGATGGCCTTCTCGATCGGCTCGGCGTCGTCGCCGAAGAAACGAACCTCACCATCCCGAGCCTTGGCGCGGACCTTGATCGCCACGGCCTTGCCTGGCTCCAGCACATCACGACACTTGCGCAGGGACTCCGGCGGGAACAGCACCTCGTATTCGCCGGTCGGATCCGACAGGGAGACGAAGGCGAACTTCTCACCGCTCTGCGAAGCGCGCTCCTGTCGGCGGCGGACCATGCCGCACATCCGGAAGGCTTCCATGCCGGCTTCCGCCTGGACCATGGCCTCGGCCAGCATGGCGGTGCGCCGACGGCGTAGCATGCCGACCATGTCCTCTAGCGGATGGCCGGTCAGGTAGAAGCCGACCGCCGACAGCTCTTCGTCCAGCAGGTCGACCTGATTCCAGTTCTCGGTCTTGGCGAGGCGCGGGCGGTTAGCTCCCGAATCCGAACCGAACAGGCCACCCTGCCCGCCCTGACGGTCGGCATGGCAGCTCTGCGCGTGGGCGATCAGAACATCGGCCGAGGCGACGATCTGGGCCCGGTTCTTGTGGATCGAGTCGAAGGCCCCCGCGCGGGCTAGGTTTTCGATCGCCCGCTTGTTGACCTGACGCGGATCGATCCGCTCGACAAAGTCGAAGATGTCGCGGAAGGGCCCGCCTTCCTCGCGCACGGCCACCAGATGCTTCATGGCGTCGAGACCGACGTTGCGGATCGCGCCCAGGGCGTACAGCACTTCGCCGTTCTCGACCTCGAAGTCGGCGCCCGAGCGGTTCACGTCCGGCGCGCGCACCGTGATCCCAAAGCGACGGGCGTCCTGGTGGAAGACGGCCAGCTTGTCGGTGTTCGACAGATCAAGGCTCATCGACGCGGCGAAGAACTCGACCGGCGTGTTCGCCTTCAGCCAGGCTGTCTGATACGAAATGAAGGCGTAGGCGGCGGCGTGCGACTTGTTGAAGCCATAGCCGGCGAACTTGGCCACCAGTTCGAAGATCGAGCCCGACTGTTCCTCGGGAACGTTCTTCTCCTTGGCGCCGGAGACGAAACGGATCTTCTGGAGATCCATCTCCTCCTTCTTCTTCTTACCCATGGCCCGGCGCAGAAGGTCGGCTTCGCCCAGGCTGTAACCCGCCAGGATCTGGGCGATCTGCATCACCTGTTCCTGATAGACGATGACGCCGTAGGTCTCCTTCAGCACCGTCTCCAGCGACGGGTGTAGGGTGTCGACGGGTTTGCGGCCGAACTTGCAGTCGACGAAGGTGTCGATGTTGTCCATCGGGCCCGGGCGATACAGCGAGATCAGCGCGGTGATCTCCTCGATCGAGCCGCAGCGCATCTTGCGCAGGGTGTCGCGCATGCCCTGACTTTCGAGCTGGAACACGCCGACCGTCTGGCCGGAGGCGAGCAACTCGTAGGTCTTGGCGTCATCGAAGGGCAGCTTGCCGAGATCGATCTCGAAGCCGCGCTTCTTCAGGTGCTTTACCGCCCGATCCAGCACCGTCAGGGTCTTCAGGCCCAGGAAGTCGAACTTCACCAGGCCCGCGCTCTCGACCCATTTCATGTTGAACTGGGTGGCGGGCAGGTCCGAGCGCGGATCCTTGTAGAGTGGAGTCAGCTGGGTCAGCGGCCGGTCGCCGATCACCACGCCGGCGGCGTGCGTCGAGGCGTTGCGGAACAGGCCTTCCAGCTGCAGGGCGACGTTCAAGCAGTTGGCGACGTTCGGGTCTTCGTCGCGGGCCTGTTTCAGGCGCGGCTCGATGTCGATCGCCTGGGCCAGGGTGACCGGCGCGGCCGGGTTGTTCGGCACCATCTTGCAGAGGCGGTCGACCAGACCCAGCGGCAGCTGCATCACGCGGCCGACGTCGCGCAGCACGGCGCGAGCCTGCAGCGAGCCGAAAGTGATGATCTGGGCCACGCGGTCGCGGCCATACTTCTCCTGCACATAGGAGATCACCTCTTCGCGTCGCTCCTGACAGAAGTCGACGTCGAAGTCGGGCATGGAGACACGCTCGGGATTGAGGAAGCGCTCGAACAGCAGGCCAAAGCGCAGAGGGTCGAGGTCGGTGATGGTCAACACCCAGGCGACCAGCGAACCGGCGCCCGATCCCCGTCCCGGCCCCACCGGAATGCCGTGCGCCTTACCCCACTTGATGAAGTCCGACACGATCAGGAAGTAGCCGGGGAAGCCCATCTTCTCGATGATGTCGAGCTCGAACTCGAGGCGCTTCCAATAATCCTCCTCGGGCGCTGACAGCGTCAGCCCGTCGAGGCGCATCTTGAGACCCTCGCGCGCCTGGTGACGAAGCTCCTCGGCCTCGTTGCGACCGTCGCCGGTCGGGAAGCTGGGCAGGATCGGCGCGCGCTTGTGCACCATGAAGGCGCAGCGGCGGGCGATGTCGAGGGTGTTATCGCAGGCTTCCGGCAGGTCGGCGAACAGCTTGCGCATGTCGGCCGGCGGCTTGAACCAGTGCTCGGGCGTGACCCGCCGCCGCTCGTCCTGGCCGACGAAGGCGCCATCGGCGATGCAGAGCAGCGCGTCGTGCGCCTCGTAGAATTGCGGCTTGGCGAAGTAGACGTCGTTGGTGGCGACCAGCGGCACGTCGTTCTCGTAGGCCCAGTTGACCAGGCCTGGTTCGGCGGCCGCCTGCTTGGGCAGGCCATGACGTTGCAGTTCGACATAGAAGCGATCGCCGAAGACGCGGTGCATCTCGGCCAAGGCGGCCGACGCTTCAGCCGCTTTGCCCGCCGCGAAAAGCGCGTCGACGGGCCCATCCGTGCCGCCCGACAGCAGGATCAGACCGTCGCTGTACTCCGCCACCTTGGCCCAGGGCACGACAGGCTCGGGCAATTCCGCGCTGTCGAGATAGGCGATCGACGAGAGCTCGGAGAGATTGAGGTAGCCCTGCTCGTTCTGGGCCAAAAGCATTACGGTCGGCGCCCGCGCCCAACGCTCGGTCGGGCCGCCGCCAATACCCGTCACGGGGATGGCGCAGCCGATGATCGGCTGAACGCCGGCGTCCTTGGCGTAGGACGAGTATTCGAGCGCCCCGAACAGATTGGCCCGGTCGGCCAGACCCGCCGCGGGCATCCCCGCCGCCGCCGCCAACTTGCCGATCTGATCGGCCTTGATCGCGCCTTCAAGCAGCGAATAGGCCGAGCGGACCCGCAGGTGGACAAAACCGTCTGCCTCCCCGTCCGCCATGACCGATCCTCCGCCTACACGACTCAGGCCACCAGTTGGGCGACCGAGCACATCATCCAGACGAAGCCGGCGACGGAAACAAGGGCCAAAGACTCACGCGCCACACGGATCATCGGAACCTCCACAGATTTCTTGTTTTGTTCCATATTCCGGTTTTGTTCTGTTCACAAGATGTTCCTGTAGCGGTTCGTGCATTTTCTGCCGAACGGAGCGCATGGAACGTCGCCCTATGGTCAAGCCGCGCGGATCACGGCAAATCGTCGCCATGCGCCTGATCATCGACACCGACACCGCCGGCGACGACGTCTTCTCGCTGATGCTCGCCCTCAGCCGCCCCGGCGTGGAGGTCGAGGCGATCACCATCGCCCACGGCAATGTCGGCTTCGTGCAGCACGCCGAGAACGCCCTGGTGACCTTGGAGCGTTGCGGCAAGGCGGGCGTGCCCGTCTATCTCGGCGCCGAGCGCCCCTTCACCCGCGCCCCGCTCGACGCAGCCTATGTCTTCGGCCGCGACGGCATGAGCGACAGCGGCTTCGCCAAGACCGCGCAGCGGCCGGCCGACGGCCATGCGGTCGACGAGCTGGTCCGCCGCATCATGGCCGCGCCCGGCGAGATCACCCTGATCGCCCAGGCGCCGCTGACCAACATCGCCCTCGCGTTTTTGCGCGAACCGCGGATCGCCAAGGCGCTGAAGCATCTCTGGATCATGGGCGGGACCGACAACGGCGTCGGCAATGTCACGCCGGCGGCCGAGTACAATTTCTATGTCGACCCAGAGGCGGCCAAGATCGTCGTCAACGCCGGCTTCGAGATGTCGATCGTGACCTGGACCGAGACCCTACAGGACGGGCTCTTCACCAGCGCGCAGCTCTCCGAGCTCGAGGCGCTGGGTACGCCGGGGGCTAGGTTCTTCACGGACGTGAACCGCGCCTCGCTGGCCTTCGCGCGCGAGACCGAAGGCCTGGACGGCAGCCTGCACCCCGACGCCCTGACCTGCGCCGTCGCCCTGGACGAAAGCCTGATCCTGGAAAGCGAGCACTGCGTGGTCGACGTCGAAACCCTGGGCGAGCTGACGCGGGGCTATTTGAGCGTCTCGCACGCGATCCTGCCGGACATCGAGGTCGCCGACCCGGCGCTGAAGCGCCGACCGCCGAACGCCCGCGTCATCAAGCGCATCGACCAGGCGGGCTTCTTCGCGGCGATGAAGCAGGCGCTGCTTTAGACCTCTTGGCGACTGCGCGCTTCGAGGTGGCCGTCCTTCAGCGCCAGGACGCGATCCATATAGCGGGCCAGTTCCATGTTGTGGGTGGCGATCAGGGCGGCGACACCCTCTTGGCGCGCGACCTCGTACAGCGACTGGAACACGGCGGCCGAGGTCGCCGGGTCGAGATTGCCGGTCGGCTCATCCGCCAGCAGCAGCTTCGGGCGATTGGCGAGCGCCCGGGCGATGGCGACGCGCTGCTGCTCGCCGCCGGACATTTGGGCCGGCTGGTGGTCGAGGCGATGACCCAAGCCCAGCCCTTCCAGAAGCTCCTTCGCCCGCGTCTCGGCTTCACGTTGCCCCTTGCCGGCGATCGAGAGCGGCAGGGCCACATTCTCCAGAGCCGTAAACTCGGGCAGCAGGTGGTGAAACTGGTAGACGAAGCCCACCGTGCCCAGGCGGATGCGTGTACGGATCCGCTCCGAGAGCTTGGTGCAGTCACGCCCTTCCAGCGTCACCGCGCCGGCGTCCGGATGCTCCAGCAGGCCCGCCGAGTGCAGCAGCGACGACTTGCCCGAGCCCGAGGGCCCGATCAGGCCGACGACCTCGCCCGGATAAACGTCGAGATCGACACCGCGCAGAACCGGCAGCGAGCCCGCCTCGGTCTTGTAGACGCGCTCGACCCCGCGCAGGGACAAGATCGGACTACTCATAGCGAAGCGCCTCCACCGGATCGAGGCGCGAGGCCCGCCAGGCGGGCGGCAGCGTCGCCAGCAGGCTCATCAGGGCCGAGGCCGTGACGATGCCGCCAACCTCCACCCAGTCGATCTTCGCGGGGATGTGCGAGAGCATATAGACGTCGGCGCTGAACACGGCCGTGCCCGTCGCCCACTCGACAAAATTCTGGATGGGCGTGATGTAGGTGCAGAACAGCGCGCCCAAGGCCAGGCCACAAAGCGTGCCCGCCACGCCGATCGAGGCGCCGGCCATCAGGAAGATGCGCAGGATCGCGCCCTGCCCCGCGCCCATGGTGCGCAGGATGGCGATGTCCTTGCCCTTGTTCTTCACCAGCATGACGAGGCTGGAGATGATGTTCAGCGTGGCGATGGCGACGATGCAGAACAGGATCAGCCGCATTACCTTGCGCTCGACTTGGAGGGCGTTGAAGTAGCTTTGGTTCTTCTCCTGCCAGTCACTGACAAGCGCGCCCGGACCGCTGGCGACCTCGACGGCGTGCTTGTACGCGATAGCCTTGTCGGGATCGTCGACCTTGATCTCCACATAGTCGACAGAGGTGTCGCGGCCGAAGAACAGCTGGGCCTGCTCAAGCGGCATATAGACGAAGGCCTCGTCGAACTGGCTCATGCCGACGCTGAAGACGCCGCCGACGATGTAGTTCTTTTCGCGTGTCGAGCTGCCAAACGCCGTGGCGGGGCCCGACGGAGAGATCAGGGTGATGGCGTCGCCGGGGCGCACCCCCAGGCTCTGGGCCATGCGATCGCCGATCAGCACGGTGTCGCCGCCGTACTCGCCCTGGCCGAAACCCGCCAGCGAGCCCTGCTTGATGTTGCCGGCGATCAGCGACATGTGCCGCAGGTCCGAGGTCGTCACGCCACGCACGATCGCGCCCGTCACCTGGGTCGGGCCGATGACCATGGCCTGGGCCTCGACCATCGGCGCGGCCTGGATCACGCCCGGCGCGGCCTTGATCCGGCGGATGATTGTGTCGCGGTCAGGTCCGTTGATCAGCGGCGACTGGGCGTAGAGATGCCCGTTGAAGCCCAGGATCCGGCCCAGCAGTTCGGCCCGGAAACCGTTCATCACGCTCATCACGGTGATGAGGGCGAAGACCGCCAGCATCACCGCGCAGAACGAGATGATCGAGATCAGCGCCACGCCGCCGTTCTTGCGCTTGGCGAACAGATACCGGCGAGCGACCGAGCGCTCCCAGCGGCTGAAGGGACCGGCGGCGCGGGCGTCCGGCATCAGGCGGTCTTGCTCTTGGTCAGGCCGTCGAGGACGGAGTCCAGCGAGGCGGTGTGACGCTCGCCGGTCTTGCGATTCTTGATCTCGACCACGCCCTCGGCGATGCCCTTCGGGCCCACGATCAGCTGCCAGGGCAGGCCGATCAGGTCCATGGTGGCGAACTTGGCGCCGCCGCGGGCGTCGGTGTCGTCGTAGAGCACGTCACGGCCGGCGGCCTTGAGCGCGTTATAGGCGGTCTCGCAGGCCGCGTCACAGGCCGCGTCGCCCTGGCGCATGTTGACGATACCGACGTCGAACGGCGCGACGCTCTCCGGCCAGATGATGCCGCCTTCGTCATGGCTGGCCTCGATGATCGCGCCCAGCAGACGGGAAACCCCGACGCCGTAGCTGCCCATCTGCACCGGAACCTGCTGCCCGTCGGGTCCTTGGACCGTGGCTTTCATCGGCTCGGAGTACTTCGTGCCGAACGAGAAGATGTGGCCGACCTCGATGCCGCGCGCCGACAGGCGGTCGCCTTCCGGCAGGGCATTGAAGGCGGCTTCGTCGTGCATTTCCTCGGTCGCGGCGTAAAGCGCCGTGCGCTGGTTCACGATCGGATGCAGGTCGCCGTTGATCCAGTCGAGGTCCGGACCGGGGGCCGGCATCTCGACCAGATCCTTATGGCAGAAGACGGCGCTTTCGCCGGTCTCGGCCAGAACGATGAACTCGTGGCTGAGGTCGCCGCCGATCGGACCGGTGTCGGCGCGCATGGGTACGGCCTTTAGGCCCATCCGCGCGAACAGGTTCAGATAAGCCACGAACATGCGGTTGTAGGACTTGCGCGCGCCGTCGGCGTCGAGGTCGAAGCTGTAGGCGTCCTTCATAAAGAACTCGCGGCCGCGCATCACGCCAAAGCGCGGACGGCGCTCGTCCCGGAACTTCCACTGGATGTTGTAGAGGTTCTTCGGGAGGTCCTTGTAGCTCTTGATCGAGGCGCGGAAGATGTCGGTGACGACTTCCTCGGCCGTGGGGCCGAACAGCAGCTCGCGCTTGTGGCGGTCGGTGATGCGCAGCATCTCGTCGCCATAGTCGTCGTAGCGACCGCTTTCGCGCCACAGATCGGCCAACTGAATGGTCGGCATCAGCAGCTCGATGGCGCCGGCGCGATCCATTTCCTCGCGGACGATCTGCTCGATCTTGTTCAGGACGCGCAGGCCCAGCGGCAGCCAGGCATAGATGCCCGCCGCTTCCTGGCGGATCATGCCGGCGCGGAGCATCAGCTGGTGCGAAACGATCTGGGCGTCGGACGGCGCTTCCTTCAGCACCGGCAGGAAATAGCGCGACAAGCGCATCAGCTTGGAAACTCCGGGAATTCGAGAGGGGCTTGAGATAGCCCCTCCCCCGACAGCTTGGCAACGCGATAGAGCCCGGCCGGTTCAGATCTTTGATCCGAACCGGATCGGCGAGCCGCCCTTCCAAGATGGAGGCGCGACGATCGCAGAAACCGGCCGCCACTTTCTGCGGTCGCGCTTCGGGCTAAAGTATGGCTCCGCCCTGGAAAAAAGAGAGGCCGCGCGGATCGCCGCGCGGCCTGTCGAAGTCATCGTCGGGGAAGACGCCACAGAGCGAGACCGGCAAGGCCGATCTCCTGAAGTCACCTTACCGCTCGAACATCTGTTGGGGCACAGCCATCCATGGGAAGCGCTAACAATGAGCCCATTCGCCCAAGGCTTGGGCGTTTGACGGCAAATCGATCGCAGCTCGCCCAAGGCTTGTGCAATCGCACGTCACGCGCCAGCCGGCAGGTCCGGAAGCGTCACCAGTTTGAAATGCACGGTGAGGAAAAACAGGGCGAAGACGACCGCTGACACCCAGGTGGTGGTGATGAACTTGCGCTTCAGATTCGGATTGATCGGCGCGCCCGGATCGACGCCGGGCGGCGGCGCGACGCCCGCTTCGTGGAAGCTGCGGGAACCGAGCGGCAGAACGGCGAACAGCACCGTCCACCAGATGGTCAGGTAGATCGCAAACCAGGTGATCGGGCTCATCAGTGATGCGCCTCCTTGGGTGTCTCCATGAGCTCGACCAGCAGGCCGCCCATGTCCTTGGGGTGAACGAAGATGATCAGGGTGCCGTGCGCGCCGATGCGGGGCTCGCCCAGCACGGTGGCGCCCTTGGCGACCAGGGCGTCGCGCGCCTCGTAGATGTTCTCGACCTCGAAGCAGATGTGGTGCTGGCCGCCCTTGGGATTCTTCGCGAGGAAGCCGTGGATCGGCGACTTCTCACCATAAGGCTCGATCAGTTCGATCTGGCTGTTGGGCAGGTTGACGAAGCAAACCCAGACCCCCTGCTCCGGCATCGCCCACTTCTCGGTGAACGAGGTGGCGCCCAGCAGGTCGCGATACATCTTCACCGACTCGTCGATGGAGGGCGTGGCGACGCCGACGTGATTGAGCTTGCCGATCATCGTAGAGAACTCCCGCTGCTTTTCTGGTTGTTGGCGAATGGCCTAGCACCAGTGCTGCAGCGCGAAAAGAGCGCGCCGCCGCGGCGTTTTCGCGGCGGCGCTCTTGCTCAGATCCGCAGGACGGTCGTCTCGACGACCGGCTTGCGCTCCCAAATGCGGAACGCGGCCTTCTTGACCGCCCGCGAGATGGCGCTCTCGATCGTCTCGTCGATCTCGCGAGCGTCGCCGTCCAGGCGCTTGTAGGCGGTCTCGGCCTCTTCGCAGAGGTCGTCGAGCGCGTCGTCCAGCGAATATTCGTCGTCGCCCGTCAGGCCGATGCCACGCACTTGAGGCCCGGAGACGATCTTGTTGCGGCCATCCAGGACGATCGACACGGCCAGCATGCCGTTGAAGGCGGCGTGGCGGCGCTCGCGCAGCGCCTCGCCGTTCTCGGGCGTGACGACCCCGCCATCGACATAGAGACGCCCAGCCGGCACCTCGTCGATGATCTCCGGCTTGCCGGGCGCCAGGCGCACCATGTCGCCGTTACGCGGGCTGACGGCCTGCGGAACCTGAAGGTCCTTGGCGAAGGCGGCGTGCTCGATCAGGTGGCGGCGTTCGCCGTGGGTCGGCACGGCGATCTGCGGACGCACCCACTGGTACATCTGGCGCAGCTCCTCGCGGCACGGGTGGCCCGAGACGTGAATGCCGGGCGTGTCGCGCTCGGTGTGCAGGCGCACGCCGCGGTCGGCCAGCTTGTTCTGCAGGTTGCGGATCGGGATCTCGTTGCCCGGGATCACCCGCGAACTGAAGATCACGTGGTCGCCCTGCCCCAGCTTCACGTGCGGGTGGCTGCCGTCCGCGATCCGCGACAACGCCGCGCGGGCTTCGCCCTGGCTGCCGGTGCAGAGGAAGAGGACCTGGTCTTCCGGCAGATGCTTGGCCTGGTCGTCGTTGATAAAGGGCTCGATGCCTTCCAGAAGCCCGACCGATCGCGCGGCGGCGGCCATGCGGTGCATCGATCGACCGGCCAGACAGACCTTGCGGCCGCAAGCCTGGGCCGCGCGGATCACCGTGTCCATGCGCGCGACGTTCGAGGCGAAGCAGGCGACGGCGATCTTGCCTTTCAGGCTTTTGATCAGACCGCCCAGCGCTTCGCGGACATCGGCCTCCGAACCCGCCGTGCCTTCGACGAACACATTGGTGCTGTCGCAGACCATGGCCAGCACGCCCTCGTCGCCGAGGCGCCGGATGGCGGCCTCGTCGGTCGGCGCGCCCAGCTGAGGCTCGGGATCGATCTTCCAGTCGCCCGTGTGCAGGATCGTGCCCAGCGGGGTCTTGATCGCCAGGCCGTTCGGCTCGGGGATCGAGTGCGTCAGGGTGATCAGCTCCAGCGAGAACGGGCCCAGCTCGAAGGTTCCGCCTAGCGGGATCTCGGTGATCGGCACCTCGTCCAGCAGGCCGGCGTCGCGCAGCTTCTCGCGAAGCAGGAAGGCGGTGAACGGCGTGGCGAACACCGGCGCCTTCAGGCGCGGCCACAGCCAGTGCACCGCGCCCAGATGGTCTTCGTGCGCGTGGGTGAGGACGATGCCGAGGATGTCGTCGGCATAGGGCTCGATGAACTCGGGGTCCGGCAGGATGATCTCGACGCCCGGCGTCGTCTGGTCGCCGAACGTCACGCCCAGGTCGACGACGATCCACTTGCGATCGTGCGCCGGCCCGAAGCCGTACAGGTTGAAATTCATGCCGATCTCGTTCGACCCGCCAAGCGGCAGGAAGACGAGTTCGTCGTCTTTGGATTTTTTCATCAGGTCTCGGAAATGGTGTTTCGTCGGTAGATTTCTAGGAGGCCCCGGATGGTCAGATCCGGGTCGAAGTGGTCGATGCTGTCGGTGGCGCCCTCGAACAGGGAGGCCACGCCGCCGGTGGCGATTACGGTCATGGGCTCGCCGCGCTCGGCCTTGATGCGCGAGACAAGACCCTCGATCAGCGAAATATAGCCCCAGAACACGCCCGATTGCATGGCGGACACGGTGTCGGTGCCCACGATCCTGTTACCGGCCGGACGCTGGATGGCGATCCGAGGCAGCTTCGCCGCTGCTTCGTGCAACGCTTGCATCGACAGATTGATGCCGGGCGAAATAATGCCGCCCTCGAAGGCCCCGTCGGCCGCCACGATGTCGAAGGTCGTGGCCGTGCCGCTGTCGATCACGATCAGCGGCCCCGGATAGATCATGGCCGCGCCAATGGCGTTGACCAGACGGTCTGCCCCGGCCTCGGACGGCTTCTCGATCCGGACGTCGATGCCCAGCCTCGCGTTCTCGCCGATGACCAGGGGCTCGACGTTGAAATAGCGCCGCGACAGGTTGCGCAGATTGAAGATCGACTGCGGCACGACGCTGGAGATGATCACCGCGTCGATGGCGCGGAACCCCAGGCCCTGCATCGACAGCAACTGCGACAGCCACACGACATACTCGTCGGCGGTGCGCGTGCTCTCGGTGGCCGAGCGCCACTGAGCCACCCACGTCTCCCCGTCGTGGATCGCGAACATGGTGTTGGTGTTGCCCTGTTCGATCGCGAGCAGCATCAAGCGCCTCCGAAAAACACGTCACCGGCGGTGATCCGCCGCAACTGGCCGTCGGGCAGACGGAGCCTCAGCGCGCCGTCGCCGTCCAGTCCCTCGGCAACGCCCTCGACCGTTTCAGCCCCAAGGCGAGCGACGCAAGGCTCGCCCAGGCCGTGGGCGCGGGCCGTCCAGGCGTCGGCGATGGCGGGAAAGCCCTGGGTGTTCCAGACGCCGAACCAGCGATCGAACGTCTCGGCCAGCACCTCGATCGCTTCCGTCGGGGCCGGCGGCAGGGTCTCGCTGTAGGTGGCGATCGAGGTCGCGGGACGCTCGGAGTCGATCGGCTTACGCTTCAGGTTCACACCGATCCCGACGGCGAGCCACAGGCCGCCCAGCGGCGAGGCGCCGGACTCGATAAGGATGCCGCTGACCTTCAGCCCGCCCAGAAGCGGATCATTGGGCCATTTGAGGCTGATGCGGGAAGCTGGCACATACTTGGCCAGCATGTCCGCGACCGCCAACGCCGCGACGAACGAGACTTGCGCGGCCTCGGCCGGCGGCTTGTTGGTGCGGAAAAGCAGAGTTGCGGCGAGGTTTCCCTCGCCGGTTTCCCAGGCCCGGCCACGACGTCCGCGGCCGGCGGTCTGGCGGAGGCCGACCAGCCACACGGGGCCGGTCTCGCCCGCCTCGGCCCGCCGACGGGCCTCGGCGTTGGTGGAGTCGATCTCGTCGAGAACGATGACGGGCGCGGCGCCCGTCACGTCACGCGTGACCAAAGGCGGCCGCGGCGGCCTTGGCGGCCGGATCCAGCCACACCAGGGCCACAAGCACGATCGGGAACGAGAAGATCGCGGCGGCGTAACCCACGGCGCGGGCCGAAGGCGACGGGACGTCGACCGCGCCGGCGGGCGCATCGAACCACATCGACTTGATCAAGCGCAGGTAATAGAACGCCGCGACGACCGAGCCGACCAGGCCAAGCACGGCGGCCCACTGCATCATCACGTCACCCGTGCCCAGGGCGGCCTTGAAGACATAGTACTTCGACCAGAAACCCGAGAACGGCGGCAGACCCAGGGCCGACAGCGAGAACGCGGTCATGGCGATGGCCACGCCCGGACGTTCCTTGATCAGACCGGCCATGTCCTCGATCGTCTCCATGGGCTTACCGTCACGGTTCAGAGCCTGCAGGCAGGCGAAGAAGCCGGTGACGTCGACCATGTAGAGGACCATGAAGACCAGCATGGATTGAAGGCCGATCTCGCCGCCGGTCGCGACACCCAGCAGGGCGTAGCCGACATTGGCGATCGAGGAATAGGCCCACAGGCGCTTGAGGTTGGTCTGGGCCAGGCCCGCGAAGGCGCCGACGAAGACCGATAGCAGAGCCGCGATCACCAGGATCTGGCGCCATTGCTCGACCGCGCCCGGGAAGGCGTCGCCCAGTACGCGGGCGAACATCATCATGGCGGCCAGCTTCGGGGCGGCGGCGAAGAAGCCGACAACCGGGGTCGGGGCGCCTTCGTAGACGTCCGGCGTCCACATGTGGAACGGCGCGGCCGAAACCTTGAACGCCAGGCCGCAGATCAGGAACACCAGGCCGAACAGCAGGCCGACGCCGTGCGAACCACCATGGGCGGCGGCCAGGGCGATCTGGCTGAAGTGGGTCGAGCCGGTGAAGCCATAGATCAACGAGCTGCCATACAGCAGCAGGCCCGACGACAGCGCGCCCAGCACGAAGTACTTCAAGCCCGCTTCCGACGACTTGGCGTCGTCGCGGCGCATGGCGGCCAGAACGTACAGGGCCAGCGATTGCAGCTCGACGCCGACATAGAGGCTGATCAGGTCGCCGGCCGAGGCGGTGACGCCCATGCCGACGGCGGCCAGGATCACGAGGACGGCGTATTCGAACTTCTGGTCGCCGCGCTGGGCCAGCCAGCGGTCGCCGAGCACGACGGCCACGGCGCTCGACAGATAGATGGCCACCTTGGCGTAGGTCGCCGCGGCGTCGGCCGCATAGACGCCGCCGAAGGCGCGGCCGTGAGGCCCAAGGACCGCCGTGGCGGCGGCCGCAACCAGCGCGGCCACGGCCGCGAGGGTGAAGATCGCGCCGACCTTGCCCCGGAAGGCGCCGGCGACCAGCAGGACAAGCGCCGCGATCGCGAGGACGATCTCAGGCAGCACGAGCGAGAAGTTGGCGAAAAACGTCATAGGCCCCTCACCCGCCCAGGGCGGCGCGCCAGGCGCCGACCAACGCGTCGACGGAAGACGCGGTCAGGTTGAACACAAGATTGGGATAGATGCCCAGCACCAGGGTCATGATGATGAGCGGAACGAACAGCAGGATCTCGCGAGCATCCAGATCCGTGATGGTCTTGAGCTCGGGATTGGTGATCTCGCCGTACATGACCCGGCGATACAGCGTCAGGGCGTACATGGCCGACAGGATCACGCCGGTGGCGGCGACCACAGCCGTCCAGGTCGAGGCCTTGTAGACGCCGGTCATGGTCAGGATTTCACCGACGAAGCCCGAGGTGCCCGGCAGGCCGACATTGCCCATCGTGAACAGCAGGAACACGAAGGCGTAGTGCGGCATCCGGTTGGTCAGGCCGCCGTAGAAGGCGATCTCGCGGGTGTGCATGCGGTCATAGACGACGCCGACGCAGAGGAAGAGCGCCCCGGAGATCACGCCGTGGCTCAGCATCTGGAACAGGGCGCCCTGCTCGCCGGCCGCGTTGCCCGAGAAGATGCCCATGGTCACGAAGCCCATGTGGGCCACCGACGAATAGGCAATCAGCTTCTTGATGTCGGTCTGACGGAAGGCCACCAGCGAGGTGTAGACGATGGCGATGGCCGACATGGCGAACACCAGCGGCTGGAACATCTCCGAGGCGTTCGGGAACATCGGCAGGCTGAAGCGCATGAAGCCGTAGCCGCCCATCTTCAGCAGGATGCCCGCCAGGATGACCGAACCGGCCGTCGGGGCTTCCACGTGGGCGTCGGGCAGCCAGGTGTGCACCGGCCACATCGGCATCTTCACCGCGAACGAGGCGAAGAAGGCCAGCCACAGCCAGGTCTGCAACCACGGCGCGAACTTGAAGGTCATCAGCGCTGGGATCGACGAGGTGCCCGAGATGCTGATCATCGCCAGGATAGCGGCCAGCATCAGCACCGAGCCGAGCAGCGTGTAGAGGAAGAACTTGTAGGCCGCGTAGACGCGACGCTTGCCGCCCCAGATGCCGATGATCAGGAACATCGGGACCAGGCCGAACTCGAAGAACAGGTAGAACAGCACGAGATCCAGCGCGGCGAACACGCCGATCACCAGGGTCTCGAGGACCAGGAAGGCGATCAGGTACTCGACGACGCGCTTCTCGACCGACTTCCAGCTGGCGATGATGCAGATCGGCAGCAGGAACGCCGTCAGCAGGACGAACAGCACCGAGATGCCGTCGACGCCCATGCGGTAGTGCAGGCCGGCGAACCAGGCGAAGTCTTCCACGAACTGGAAGCCAGGGTTCTTCGGATCGAATTGGACGGTCAGGATGATCGACAGGCCGAACGTGACCAGGGTGGTCACGAGCGCGATCCACTTGGCCAGGGTGTCGGTCTTTTCACCCGCGCCGTGCAGGGCGCGCGCGGCGAGGATCACCGCGACGCCGACGATGGGCGCGAAGGTCGTAAGGCTGAGAAGGCCGCTCATGAACTCCGTCCCCCTCAACGGAAGGCGTACAGGGCGAAGGTCAGCAGGCCGGCGACGCCGAGCAGCATGACAAACGCGTAGTGGTAGAGATAGCCGGTCTGCAGCTTGCCGGTGCGCTTGCCCACCTCATACGAGACGTGGCTGACGCCGTCCGGGCCCAGGCCGTCGATGATCTTCTGGTCGCCGCCCTTCCAGAACAGGTCGCCGAGGAACTTGGCCGCGCGCACGAAGGTGGCTTGGTACAGTTCGTCGAAGAACCACTTGTTGTAGAAGAAGACGTACAGCGGGCCCTTGCGCTCGGCCAGCTTCAGGCCCAGGCGCTCGTCCCCCTTGATCAGGTAGACATAGACCGCGATCAGCAAGCCGACCAGCGAAGCGATCAGCGGGCTCCACTTCACCCACTCGGCCACCTCGTGCGCGTGGTGCAGCACTTGGTTGCTCGGAGCCGTGAAGATCGCGCCGCGCCAGAACTCTTCCTGGTGGTGGCCGACGAAGTAGCCGTTGAACACGAAGCCGGCGGCGATGGCGCCGATCGACAGCACGATCAGCGGGAACAGCATCACAGCGGGGCTCTCGTGCGGCTTGTGATCGTGGCCATGGCCGTGATCGTCGTGCGCATGGTCGTCATGGGCATGAGCGTCGTGCCCGTGGGCGTCATGAGCATGGTCGTCATGACCCCAGCGCGCCTTGCCGTTGAAGGTGAAGAACGCCAGGCGCCACGAGTAGAACGAGGTCAAGCCGGCCACCAGCACGCCGATCACCCAGGCGAACATGGCGATGGAGTTGTGCCCCCCCGCGGCGAACGCCGCCTCGATGATGGTGTCCTTCGAGTAGAAGCCGGCGAAGCCCAGGTGCAGCGGCGGGAAGCCCAGGCCCGTAATCGCGATCGTGCCGATCGTCATGGCGATGAAGGTGATCGGCAGCAGCTTGGCCAGGGCGCCGTACTTCCGCATGTCCTGCTCATGGTGCATGCCGTGGATCACCGAACCGGCGCCCAGGAACAGCAGCGCCTTGAAGAAGGCGTGCGTGAACAGGTGGAACATGGCCGCCTGATAGGCGCCGACGCCGGCCGCGAAGAACATGTAGCCCAGCTGCGAGCAGGTCGAGTAGGCGATCACGCGCTTGATGTCGTTCTGGGTCAGGCCGACCGTGGCGGCGAACAGGGCCGTCACCGCGCCGATCACCGTCACGATGTTCTTGGCGACGGGCGCGTATTCGAACATCGGCGACAGCAGGCACAGCATGTAGACGCCGGCGGTCACCATGGTGGCCGCGTGGATCAGGGCCGACACCGGGGTCGGGCCTTCCATGGCGTCCGGCAGCCAGGTGTGCAGGAAGAACTGCGCCGACTTACCCATCGCGCCGATGAACAGCAGGAAGCAGGCGATATCCATCAGCGGCCAGACGTGACCGGCGAACTCCCAGGTCTTGCCGGCGTTGGCCTGGATCATCGGGAACAGCTCGGCGAACTGGATCGTGCCGAACGCCCAGTAGGTCGTCATGATGCCGAGGGCGAAACCGAAGTCGCCGACGCGGTTGACGACGAAGGCCTTGATGGCCGCGGCGCTGGCCGAGGGCTTCTTGTACCAGAAGCCGATCAGCAGGTACGAGGCCAGCCCCACGCCTTCCCAGCCGAAGAACAGCTGCATGAAGTCGGCGGCGGTGACCAGCGACAGCATGGCGAAGGTGAACAGCGACAGGTACGCGAAGAAGCGCGGCTTGCTGTCGTCCTCGGCCATGTAGCCCCAGGAATAGATGTGCACGAGGGCCGAGACCGTCGTGACCACGATCAGCATGGTCGCCGACAGGGCGTCGATGCGGATCGACCAGTTCGCCTGGAAGTCGCCGATGTGGATGAACGGCAGCAGGTTGACCGTGAAGGCCTCCATGTGCCCCCAGGTCCACTGGCTGAACGTATACCAGGACAGCGCGCAGGACAGGATCAGCGCGCCGGTGGTGACCGACTGCGAAGCCACGTCGCCGATGCGGCGGCCGAACAGGCCCGCGATGGCCGCGGCGATGATCGGCGCGAAAACGAGAATGGTGACAAGCGTCTGCATGACGTCGCTTAGCCCTTCATCATGCTGGCGTCGTCAACCGCGATATCGCCGCGGTTGCGGAAGAAGGTGACAAGGATGGCCAGACCCACGGCCGCCTCGGCGGCGGCCACGGTCAGCACGAACATCGCGAAGATCTGGCCCGCCACGTCGTGCAGATAGGCCGAGAACGCCACGAGATTGATGTTCACCGCCAGCAGGATCAGCTCGATCGACATCAGGATGACGATGATGTTCTTGCGGTTCACGAAGATGCCGAAGACGCCGATCGTGAACAGGATCGCGGCGACGACGAGATAGTGCGGAAGGCCGATCATTCGGAGATCCCCTCACCCGGCTTGATCTGGACCAGCGTCATGCCGGTCTTGGGCGAGCGGGCGACCTGCTTGCCGATGTCCTGGCGTTTGACGCCCGGCTTGTGGCGCAGGGTCAGCACGATGGCGCCGATCATGGCGACCAGCAGCACCAGGCCCGCCAGTTGGAAGAAGAAGATGTAGTCGGTGTAGAGCACGCGACCGATCGCTTCGGTGTTCGGGACGCCGCCCGGCGAGGCGTTCGGCAGGCCGTTCTTGGCGGCCGCGCCGTTGGTCGCCACCGTCGCGGCGACGAACACCATCTCCAGCGTCAGGACCCCGCCGACCAGCCCGCCAATCGGCAGGTACTGGGCGAAGCCCTGGCGAAGCTCGGCGAAGTCCACGTCCAGCATCATGACGACGAACAGGAACAGCACCGCGACCGCGCCCACATAGACGACGATCAGCAGCATCGCGAGGAACTCCGCGCCCAGGAGGACGAAGAGGCCGGCGGCCGAGAAGAAGGCGGTGATCAGGAAGAGCACCGAGTGCACCGGGTTTCGAGCCGACACGACGAGAAGACCCGCCGCGATGGTCACGAAAGCCAGCAGATAGAAAGCGATCGCCTGCAAGGCCATTGGCCCAGGTGCTCCCCTGAAAACTTAAAGTCCAATGGCGCGACGCCTTACGGCGCAACGCCCCGTGGAATTTTCCGGCTCTAGGAGCCGGTAAATTCCGGTTTGTCTAGCTGGAGCTTGATGGCCGCCGAAACCGCGAACCACTTTCGGCTATCAAGCTCCCCCGGATTCGCCCCGTCTTTAGCGGTAGGGCGCGTCCAACTCCAGATTCTTCGCGATCAGGCGCTCCCAGCGGTCGCCGTTATCGAGAAGACGTTCCTTGTCGTAGTAGAGCTCTTCGCGGGTTTCGGTCGCGAACTCGATGTTCGGCCCTTCCACGATGGCGTCGACCGGGCAGGCCTCCTGGCACAGGCCGCAGTAGATGCACTTGACCATGTCGATGTCGTAGCGGGTCGTGCGGCGGCTGCCGTCCTCGCGAGGCTCGGCCTCGATCGTGATGGCCTGGGCCGGACAAACGGCTTCGCACAGCTTGCAGGCGATGCAGCGCTCCTCGCCCGACGGATAGCGACGCAGGGCGTGCTCGCCGCGGAAGCGGGGCGACTGCGGGTTGCGCTCGTTCGGGTAGATCACGGTCTTCTTCGGCGCGACCATGTACTTCATGGCCAGGCCGAAAGCGCCCGCGAAGTCCAGAAGGGCCGCGCCCTTGACCGCCTGAGTGATGCGCTGGAACACCAGAGCTCTCCTAACACTTTTCCTTGGGGAAGGGACGGACGTCCCTGCCCTGCTCTTTCTGCTGCCGTCGCAGGGTCTGCTCGAGGACGCACTTCTTGGTCTTGGCGTCTTCCTTGCGGCGCGCCTCGACCTTGTCCTCCAGCGTCCGCTGCGGCGGTCGCGGAATATTCGGCCCCCAGGTCGCACAGCCGGCCAGAAGGCCAACCATCGCGATCCCGAGGAGACCCCGCCTCATTTCCCCGCCCGGGGAATGACGCAGGTGTAGTTCGACAACTGGGCCGGATCACCGCCGTCCTGCTTGGACTGGATGACCCCGCCGTCAGCCTTGCACTTCTCGCCCGCGCGCCGCAGGTCGTCATAGCTGACGACCCCGTCGCCCAGGGAATATGAGCGGTCCGGCGCCGAAACGGCCTGGCAGGCCGCCAAGGTCAGGCCGCTAAGGCCCAGGGCGATCAGCGCGCTCCGGCGCATCAGGCCCCCGGACCGAAAACGCGCCAGGCGGCGACCGCGGCCACCAGCACCAGCGAGGTCGGCAGGAACACCTTCCACCCCAGGCGCATCAGCTGGTCGTAGCGGTAGCGAGGGACGATGGCCTTCGCCATGGCGAACATGAAGAACCAGAAGACGATCTTGGCGTAGAACACCAAGGCCAGCAGCAGGTTGACCAGGAACGGCGGCCAGCCAGCCGTGAAGTCGATCGGGAAGCCCGGGTTCCAGCCGCCGAAGAACAGCACGCTGATCATGGCGCACATCAAGACGATGTTCGAATACTCGGCCACCATGAACAGCAGGTACGGCGTCGAGCTGTACTCGACCTGGTAACCGGCCACGAGTTCGGATTCGGCTTCGGGAAGGTCGAACGGCGGGCGGTTCGTCTCGGCGAGGCCCGAGATGTAGAACATGCCCATGGCCACGACCATGACCGGCAGCAGGATGATGTTCTTGAGGCCGCCGCCGCCGAACACGTTCCAGTTCCAGATCCAGCCCGACTGCTTCTCGACGATGGTCGACAGGTTCATCGAACCGGCCAGCAGGATCACCGTGATGATGATCAGGCCGATCGAAACTTCGTAGGACACCATCTGCGCCGCCGAGCGCAGCGCGCCCAGAAACGGGTACTTCGAGTTCGAAGCCCAGCCGCCCATGATGATGCCGTAGACGCCCAGCGAGCTCATCGCCAGCAGGTACAGGATGCCGACGTTGAGGTTCGAGACGACCCAGCCCGGCGCAAACGGCACGACGGCCCAGCCGACGAAGGCCAGGATCAGGCTGATCAGCGGCGCCAGCAGGAAGACGACCTTGTCGGCGCCGGCCGGGACCACGATTTCCTTCAGCACGAACTTGAAGAAGTCGGCGAAGGACTGCAGCAGGCCGAAGGGACCCACGACGTTGGGGCCTTTGCGCATCTGGACGCCGGCCCAGATCTTGCGGTCAGCCAACAGCAGGAAGGCCAGGCTCAAGAGAACCCAGATCACGACCAGCAGGATCCCGCCGGTCGTCAGGCCAAACCAGAGAAGCGGATTGGTCGAGTCCACGATTTACTCCGCGGCGATCTTGGCGGCGCCGGAAGCCACGGCCGCGCATTCGGCCATGGTCACGCTGGCGCGCGCGATGGGGTTGGTCAGGTGAAAGGCCTTGATCGGGCTCTCGAACGGCGCGTCAGACGCTTCGCCCGCGCCGCCCAAAGCGCCCACGTCGAAGACGGTGGGAATGCTGCCCGGCGCATAGTCGATCTGGCCGAAAGTCGGATGGTCGGCGAACAGCTTGGCGCGCAGCTGGTCAAGGCTGTCATAGGGCAGCTTGTGACCGAGCACTTCGGACAGCGCTCGCAGGATCGACCAGTCTTCCTTGGCCTCGCCCTTCGGGAACACGGCGCGCTTGCCTTGCTGCACGCGGCCTTCGAGGTTCACGTAGAGGCCGTTCTTCTCGGTGTAGGCCGCGCCCGGCAGGATCACATCGGCCTTGTGCGCGCCGGCGTCGCCGTGCGTGCCGAGATAAATCTTGAAGGCGCCGGTGGCCGAGGTTTCGCACTCGTCGGCGCCCAGCAGGAACAGGACGTCCAGAGCGCCCGGCTTCAGCATGTCGGCCGTCGACAGACCACCCTCGGCCGGGACGAAGCCCATGTCGAGGCCGGCGACGCGCGCGGCGGCGGTGTGCAGGACGTTCCAGCCGTTCCAGCCCTCGCGGACGACCTTCATGGTCTTGGCGAGACCGGCGGCGGCCTTGAGGATCGCCGCGCCGTCGGCGCGGGCCAGAGCGCCCTGGCCGATGATGATGGCGGGACGCTCGGCGGCCTTCAGGGCGGCGACGAAGTCGCTCTTGCTCTTGGCCAGGCCCGACAGCGTCTGAGCGCCCGCGCCCAGGTAGTCGTAGCCGAAGGTCAGATCGGTCTGCTCGCCAATCACGCCGAAGCGGGTCTTGCCAGCCAGCCACTGCTTGCGGAAGCGGGCGTTCAGGACCGGAGCCTCAAGGCGCGGATTGGCGCCGACGAACAGCACCACGTCGGCGTTCTCGATGCCGGCGATGGTCGAGTTGAACAGCCAGCCCTCGCGCGGACCGACGCCCAGGGCCGAACCGTCCTGGCGGCTGTCGAGGTTCTTCACGCCCAGAGCGGTGAACAGGTCCTTGGTCGCCTTCAGGCTTTCAGCGTCCTGCAGGTCGCCGGCGATGACGCCGATGCGTTCCGGCTTGGCCGCCTTGATCTTGCCGGCGACGGCCGCGAAGGCCTCGGCCCAGGTGGCCGGCTTCAGCTTGCCGTCGACGCCGCGAACATACGGACGATCCAGACGCTGACGCTGCAGGCCGTCGACCGCGTAGCGGGTCTTGTCCGAGATCCACTCTTCGTTGACGTCGTCATTGACGCGCGGCAGCACGCGAAGGACAGCGTTACCGCGGGCGTCGACCCGAATGGCCGAGCCCAAGGCGTCCATGACGTCGACGCTTTCGGTCTTCTTCAGCTCCCACGGACGCGCCTCGAACGCGTAGGGCTTCGAGGTCAGGGCGCCGACCGGGCACAGGTCGATCACGTTGGCGCTGAGCTCCGACGTCACCGCCGCGCCCAGATAGGTCGTGATTTCAACGTCTTCGCCGCGCGAGATCAGGCCGATCTCCGGGGAACCGGCGACTTCGGTGATGAAGCGGACGCAGCGCGTGCACTGGATGCAGCGCGTCATCACGGTCTTGATCAACGGGCCCATCGACTTCTCTTCGACGGCGCGCTTGTTCTCTTCGTAGCGGCTGTCGTCGCGACCATAGCCCATGGCCTGATCCTGCAGATCGCACTCGCCGCCCTGGTCGCAGATCGGGCAATCCAGCGGGTGGTTGATGAGCAGGAACTCCATCACCCCTTCGCGGGCCTTCTTGACCATCGGGGTCTTGGTGAAGATCTCCTGGCCTTCGGCGGCCGGCAGGGCGCACGAAGCCTGCGGCTTCGGCGGGCCGGGCTTCACCTCGACCAGGCACATCCGGCAGTTGCCGGCGATGGACAGGCGTTCGTGGTAGCAGAAGCGCGGGATCTCCTCGCCGGCCAGCTCCGCGACCTGCAGAACCGTCATGCCGGGTTCGAACTCGACTTCGACGCCGTTGACCTTGGCGATTGCCATTCTCGTTACTCCGCCGCGATCAGCTTGGCGCCCTGCACGTGCAGGCGACCGCTACGATAGGAAGCGATCCGCTCCTCCACCTCGTGGCGGAAGTGGCGGAACAGGCCCTGGATCGGCCAGGCGGCCGCGTCGCCCAGGGCGCAGATGGTGTGACCCTCGACCTGGGTCGTGACGTCCAGCAGGGTGTCGATCTCTTTCGGATCGGCCTCGCCGGTCGCCATGCGCTCCATGACGCGCCACATCCAGCCGGTGCCTTCGCGGCACGGCGTGCACTGGCCGCAGCTCTCGTGCTTGTAGAAGTACGACAGGCGGGCGATGGCGCGGACGAGGTCGGTCGACTTGTCCATGACGATGACGGCGGCGGTGCCAAGGCCCGAGCGCAGGTTGCGCAGGGCGTCGAAATCCATGGGCAGGTCTTCGCACTGCTCGGCCGGGATCATCGGCACGGATGAGCCGCCCGGGATGACGGCCTTCAGGTTGCCCCAGCCGCCGCGGATGCCGCCGCAGTGATCCTCGATCAGCTGGCGGAACGGGATGCTCATCGCCTCTTCGACGTTACAGGGCAGGTTCACATGGCCAGAGACGCAGAAGAGCTTGGTGCCGGCGTTGTTCGGACGGCCAAAGCCCGCGAACCAGGCCGCGCCCCGGCGCAGGATCGTGCCGGCGACGGCGATGCTCTCGACGTTATTGACCGTGGTCGGCATGCCGTAGAGCCCAGCGCCGGCCGGGAACGGCGGCTTCAGGCGCGGCTGGCCCTTCTTGCCTTCCAGGCTTTCCAGCAGGGCCGTCTCTTCGCCGCAGATATAGGCGCCGGCGCCGTGGTGGACGTAGAGATCGAAATCCCAGCCGTGGACGTTGTCCTTGCCGATCAGCTTGGCCTCGTAGGCTTGCTTGATCGCCGCCTCCAGACGCTCGCGCTCGAAGACGTATTCGCCGCGGATGTAGATGTAGCAGGCGTGGGCCAGCATGGCGCGCGAGGCGATCAGGCAGCCCTCGATCAGGAGGTGCGGGTCATGCCGCATGATCTCCCGGTCCTTGCAGGTGCCCGGCTCGGACTCATCGGCGTTGACGACCAGGTAGTGAGGACGACCTTCCTTCACTTCCTTGGGCATGAACGACCACTTGAGGCCGGTCGAGAAACCGGCGCCGCCCCGGCCGCGCAGGCCGGAGTTCTTCATGTTGTCGATGATCCAGTCGCGCCCGGCGTCCAGGATGTCCTTGGTGCCATTCCAGCAGCCGCGCTTCTTCGCGCCCTCGAGGCCCCAATCCTGGAGACCGTAGAGGTTCGTGAAGATGCGGTCCTTGTCTTCGAGGATACCGACCATGACTCAGCTTTGCGGATCGAATGGATGGGCGCGCACATAGCGCGTCCGACGGAGGATGACATAGGCGAAAAGCGACCAACCCACGCCAATCGTGACGAGGCCGGCCCAAACCGCCCAAACGGGAGCGCCTTGCCCGGCGCGGCCCCAGATCAGGAGCAGCGCGCCGACGAGGCAGGCCACGAGACCCAGGCCGCGCTCGCGGCGGCCCACGCTCTTGACCGTGTTGAAGTAAGCCGAGCGGCGGGCGTCGAGAGCATTGTCGGTCACGACGAACTCCCCTCGCCCTTCGAACCGCGCATCCAGCCTAGAATGAACCAGACGTGCGAGCCCAAGCCGGCGACGATCGCGCCTAGGAAGACAAGCCGCAGCCAGTCGATCCGCAGCGACACCGCGCCATAGATCGAGACGCCGGCCAGCACGAAGCAGACCACGTTGATGACGAGCATCGTGGTCAGGCGCTTCTTCTGGAGGGCGGCGTCAGCGGTCATCTTAGGCGGCAGGCTCCGACTTGGCCTTCGAAGCCTTGGGCTTCTCAGGCAGGTTCGGGATCTTGATCTTCTTGGCGGCCGAGCCGTCGTACAGCTTCGGGTCCGTCAGGGTCTGGATCTTACCCTTCGGCTCCGACGCGCCGCGGCCGTCGTAACTGCCGGGCTTCGGCGCCTTGCCGGCGGCAAAGTCGTCCAGGATCTGGGCCAGGCTCTCCGGCGTCAGGTCCTCGTAGTAGTAGTCGTTGATGGCGGCCATCGGCGCGTTGCAGCACGCGCCCAGGCACTCGACCTCTTCCCAGCTGAACTTGCCGTCGGCCGAGACGTGGTTGGCTTCGCCGATCTTGTCCTTCAGCACCGCCTTGAGGTCCAGCGCGCCGCGCAGCTGGCACGGCGTGGTGCCGCATAGCTGCACGAAGGCGACCTTGCCGACCGGCTGCAGCTGGAACATCACGTAGAAGGTGGCGACTTCCAGCACGCGGATGACCGGCATCTCGAGCTGCTTGGCGATCTCCTGGATCGCGGGCTCGGACACCCAGCCCTCCTGCTTCTGGGCCAGCCACAGCATCGGGATCACCGCCGACTGTTTGCGGGCGGCGGGATACTTGGCTTTCCACCAGTCTGCCTTGGCCTGGCTTTCCTTCGAGAAGGCGAAGCTGGCGGGCTGTTCCTTGGCGAGACGACGTACGCTCATCGGGCGAAATCCACGCGGGCGATCTTGTCGCCCTTGAAGGTGTAGATGGCGGCGACCTCGAAGACGGGATCGCCATTGCCGCGGTCGACGCGCTCGTGATCGATCACGTTCGAGCCGACCACGATGCGGTTCAGCAGGTGGGCCTTATTGTTCGGAAAGTCCGAAAAAACCTTTTCGTACCAGGCGCGATAGGCCTCGATCCCGGTGCGCGCCACTTCGCCGTTCAGACCGCCCACGACGACGTCGGCGGCGAAATGGGCGCAGTGCGCGTCCAGGTCCTGAGCGTTGTAGGCGTCGAGCTGCGCCTGGGCGATCGCTTCCAGGCTCAACGGTCGATCTCCCCGAACACGATGTCCAGCGAGCCCAGGATGGCCGAGACGTCGGCCAGCTGGTGGCCGCGGTTCATCCAGTCCATGGCCGCTAGGTGCGGGAAGCCCGGCGCGCGGATCTTGCAGCGGTACGGCTTGTTGGTGCCGTCCGAGACCACGAACACGCCGAACTCGCCCTTCGGGGCCTCGACGCAGGCGTAGACCTCGCCTTCCGGAGTCTTGAAGCCTTCGGTGTAGAGCTTGAAGTGGTGGATCAGCGCTTCCATCGAGCGCTTCATCTCGGCGCGGCGCGGCGGCGAGACCTTGTTGTCTTCCGACAGCACCGGACCGTGCGTCTTGCGCAGCATCTCGCAGGCCTGGCGGATGATCTTGGTGGACTCGCGCATCTCCTGCATGCGGCAGAGATAGCGGTCGTAGCAATCGCCGTTCTTGCCCAGCGGGATGTCGAACTCGAAGTCGTTGTAGTTCTCGTAGGGCTGGCTGCGGCGCAGGTCCCAGGCGATGCCCGAACCGCGCACCATCACACCCGAGAAGCCCCAGAGGATCGCCTCTTCCTTGGTCACGACGCCGATGTCGACGTTGCGCTGCTTGAAGATGCGGTTGTCGGTGATCAGACCCTCGATGTCGTCGCAGATCTTGGGGAAGGCCTTGGCCCAGGCGTCGATGTCCTCGACCAGCTCCGGCGGCAGGTCCTGGTGGACGCCGCCCGGACGGAAGTAGTTCGAGTGCAGGCGAGCGCCGCAAGCGCGCTCGTAGAACACCATCAGCTTCTCGCGCTCCTCGAAGCCCCAGAGCGGCGGCGTCAGGGCGCCGACGTCCATGGCCTGGGTCGTCACGTTCAGCAGGTGGTTCAGGATCCGTCCGATTTCCGAGTAAAGCACGCGGATGATCTGGCCGCGGATCGGCACCTCGACGCCGAGCAGCTTTTCAACGGCCAGGCAGAAGGCGTGCTCCTGGTTCATCGGCGCCACGTAGTCGAGGCGGTCGAAGTACGGCACGTTCTGCAGGTAGGTGCGCGCTTCCATCAGCTTTTCGGTGCCGCGGTGCAGCAGGCCGATGTGCGGATCGACGCGTTCGACGATTTCGCCGTCCAGCTCCAGCACCAGGCGCAGCACGCCGTGCGCGGCCGGGTGCTGCGGGCCGAAGTTGATGTTGAACTTGCGGACAGGCGTCTCCGGAATGGCCGGAGCCGTCGCCTCGTCTCGGAAGTAGTCGGTCGCCGCGGCGGGCGAGTTCGTGCCGGTCATGGCTACGGACCTTCGTTACACTGTTCCATGCCGTGACCAGGCCGTCGGCCTTCTCCCGGCAAGTGATCATGGAGCCTGGCGCTTAAGCGCCGGCCCCAGCCCTACGCGTCTCCCGCCCGCTTTTCGGCCTTCTCGTCGCCGGGCAGCGCGTATTTCGCGCCTTCCCACGGGGAGAGGAAATCGAACGCACGGAACTCGGTGATCTTCACGGGTTCGTACACGACACGCTTAAGCTCGTCGTCGTAGCGCACTTCCACATAACCCGTCATGGGGAAGTCCTTCCGCAGCGGGTGGCCGTGGAAGCCGTAGTCCGTGAGGATGCGGCGCAGGTCCGGGTGTCCTTCGAAGAACACGCCGTACATGTCGAAGGCCTCGCGTTCGAACCAGTCGGCCACCGGGAAGACCGGAGTCACGCTGGGAACGGCGGTGTCCTCGTCGGTCTGCACCTTGAAGCGGATGCGATGGTTCTTCACCAGCGACAGCAGGTGATAGACGACGTCGAAGCGACGCTCACGCTGCGGATAGTCGACGGCCGTCAGGTCCACCAGCTGATGGAAGCGGCAGTCGGGATGGTCGCGCAGGAACTCCAGCGCCTGAACGACCCGATTGGCCGGGCCCAGCACCGTCAGCTCGCCGAACGCCACGTGATAGGCGGTGATCGCGCCGGCGCTGTTGGCGACGATGGCCTGGCCCAGCGTTTCCAGCGGCGAGATCGCCGTTTCGGTCGCAACCACGTCGGTCATCGCTCGATCGTCCCCGTGCGGCGGATCTTCTTCTGCAGCTGCAGAACGCCATACACCAGCGCCTCGGCCGTGGGCGGGCAGCCCGGGACATAGATGTCCACCGGCACGACGCGGTCACAACCGCGCACGACGCTGTAGCTGTAATAGTAGTAGCCGCCGCCATTGGCGCAGCTGCCCATCGAGATGACGTAGCGCGGCTCGGGCATCTGGTCGTAGACCTTGCGCAGGGCCGGAGCCATCTTGTTGGTCAGGGTGCCGGCGACGATCATCACGTCCGACTGGCGCGGACTGGCGCGCGGCGCGAAGCCGTAGCGCTCCAGGTCGTAGCGCGGCATCGACGCCTGCATCATCTCCACGGCGCAGCAGGCCAGGCCGAACGTCATCCACATCAGCGAGCCGGTGCGGGCCCAGGTGATCAGGTCGTCGGCGGCGGCCGTGATGAAGCCCTTGTCGGCCAGTTGCTGCGACACGCCATCGAAGAACGGGTCGTGCAGCTTCGGGTCATAGCCCTCGACCGCCGCGCGGCCAGCCGAGTTGGCGGGAACGATCACTCCCATTCGAGGGCGCCCTTCTTCCATTCGTAGATAAAGCCAACGGTCAGGACGCCGAGGAAGGCCATCATCGACCAAAAGGCGAACTGGGCCACGTCATGCGGCAGCTTCATCAGCGTGACCGCCCACGGGAACAGGAACGCGACTTCCAGGTCGAAGATGATGAACAGGATCGACACCAGGTAGAACCGGACATCGAACTTCATGCGCGCGTCGTCGAAGGCGTTGAAGCCGCATTCGTACGCGGAGAGCTTTTCCGGGTCGGGCGCCTTTGGCGCGAGCACGGCCGCGGCCAGGATGAAGACGATCCCGATAGCCGCCGCGATCCCTAGGAAGATCACGATCGGCAGGTACTGAAGAAGGAAGGCGGTCATGACGGGCCTTGGCTTGAATCGAGCGGGTTGTAGCCCACTGTCGCAACCGCTTCAAACACCCCGGAACACATTGAGAAACGATCGCAACTAGAGCTGGTTTACCTAACGGTGGTTCACCAATGTCTGGACGCCCATTCCTTGCCCGCAAAGGCCGGCGCGAGCGCCCTGCCCTCTATTTAAACCAGCGAAACACAAACCTCTCCACACGCCATTTGTCGCTTCTTCGATATGGCCGTTGACACGAGTCTTCGAGCGACATATCAGACGCGCCTCGCCGATCGGCGGGTCGCACTTTCGCTTCGGCGAAGGGATATGCGGATGTAGCTCAGTTGGTTAGAGCGCCGGCCTGTCACGCCGGAGGTCGCGGGT